>JAVBUN010000186.1:0-21975 GCA_031555335.1 Microbacterium sp. | reverse complement strand
CGCCGACCATCCTACCGTGCCCGCGAGGTCGTGCCCGCACCCGCCGCCGCACTACCCGGTCGGATGAGCAACGAGCGCGGAGCGAACGCCGCGAGCACTCGTCGTGGCGCGGGCGCCGACGCCTGCAACGCGGTGCGGATCGTGGTCGCCGCCTCCGCCGGTGACGGGTCGCTGCGCGTCCGCCCGGCGGCGATGAAGCCGGCCGGCGCGTAACTGGCGCGTTCGATCGCCGACACGAGTGCGCCCACGGCGTCCGCCGGTGCGTCGTGCTCCGACACGATCCTCGCGCCGAACGCGCGCGGCGACTCGCTGGGCGGCACCGGGATGCCGAGATCGATCGCGGTGTCCTGCACGACGGTCCACGCCGACCCCACATCGCCCGCGCGCGCCGCCGCGAGCTGACGCCGCCGCCACACCTCCCGGACGAGGGCGGGCGAGACGAGCACCCACAGGATCAGGGCCGTGATCAGCAGCGCGGGAAGCGCCGCCCCCGGCCCGGTGCTGTTCTGCGCCTCGCCGAGCGCCGGGCTGTCCAGCGTGTCCGGGCGTGCCGTCGGCGCTGAGCTCGTGGTCGGGTCCGCCGACGGCTCCGCGGGGTCATCGAGCAGCCCCGCCGGGTCGTTGCCCGTCGTCGCGAACGTGGGCGGCGAGCCCAGGCTGTTGGTCGGCTCGAACCCGACCCAGCCGATGCCCTCGAAGTACACCTCCGGCCAGGAGTGCAGCTGGTCGCTCGTCACGGAGTACACGATCCTGTCGTCGATCGTGTCGCCGGTGCTGAGCCCGGGCAGGTAACCGATCACGATGCGCGTGGGGATGCCGAGCGAGCGCGCCATGAGTGCGAACGCCGAGGCGAAGTGCACGCAGTACCCCTCGCGTTCGATGAGGAACTGCTCGACCGCATCGACACCGGCGCCGTCGAAGCCGTCATCGACCGGCGCGCTGAGCGAGTAGCCGAACTCCGACGAACGGAACCAGCGCTGCAGGGCCGCGACCGCCGCGAAATCCGAGTCCGTCCCCGCCGTGACCTCGCGAGCGAGATCGAGCACGAGCGGCGGGGTCTCCGCGGGGATCTCGGTGTACATCGGCGCGATGCCGGAGTCGCGGGAGGGCGCCGCGCGCATCTGTTCCGCCGAGGGATCCGGCGCCTCGACGGCGACGGTGTAGCGCTGCCCCGAGGTGTCCGCGCCGTTGCCGATGACCGTGCGGTTCTCGGCCACGATGCCCCACTCGCCGGTCAACCCGTCGATCGCGGTCGCGGGGAACGGTACCGGGAGATACGGCGTGTCGAGTCGTTCCACCTCCACGATCGTCTCCCGCTCGTCGCGCGCCACCGCCGGGTCCGTGCGCACGGGGCCGAATCCGTCGCCCGCGCCGAGCGGTTGCGCCTCGGCCTGGTCGGGGCGCCAGACGACCCCCGCGAAGCTCGACAGCGTCACCGCCCGCAGGTACGGGGCACCCGGCCCGGTCGTCCGCACCCGCAGCACCTCCACCGGGTTGGGGCGCCGCAGATCGTCGCCCAGCCGGAGCGTCGGATCGATGCCCGAGGTGCCGCCGGCCACCGGCCCCGCACGGGTGCCGGGCGCCGGCAGCAGCGGCGTCAGCACGACCGCGACCACGACCGCGACCGCGCCGATCGCCAGCGCCGTGGCGCTCGCCGCGGACGGGCGCCGGGTCGGGGCGCTCAGCCGCGTGCGGGTGTCGGTGCGCAGCAGGAACAGCACGCTCACCGCCAGCAGCACGAATGCGCCGACGTCCATCGGCGCGGGCACGGCGATGGTCGGCACGAGCGCCACCGCCACCAGGGCCACAGCGGCGAGCAACGGCATCCGGGTCGTGATGACGACGTGATCGAGCACGATCGCGAGCGCGCCGATCGCCGCGACGATGAAGAACGAGAGCGGCACGGATGCCGCGAGCGGCGCCGCGCCGGTCGCGATCTCCTGCACCGCGGCCGAGATGAGCTGCGACACGGCGGGCAACGACTCGGGCGAGGGCACGACGGCGAACCAGGCGCTGTCGTGGAGGAACACCGCGGTGATCGTCATCACCCACAGCGCCGTCTCGATGAGCGTGACCCCGAGCGCCGGCACCCGCACACGCCGCAGCAGCACGCTGACGGCGAGCAGCACCGCGGCCAGCGCGATCCCCCCGACCACCCACGCGCCGACCGAGACCACCCGTGTCACCGGGATGATCGCGGCGACGAGTCCGACGAGGATGCCGAGGGCGAGCGCGGCGCTCCCGCGACGCCGTGGCAGATCAGGCCGGAACATCGCCGGTCCTCGTCGACGCCGCCCGCCGCCATGCCTCCGCCGGGTCGTCGTCCCACGCCCCGACGGCCCACGCGCCGGCGGCGTCGAGCGCGCCCGGCTCCGGTTCGGCGGCGAAGAGCACCGGGTGCGCGCTGTGGTGCGCGACGACCGCCAGGGTGCCCGCATCCGACGCGGTCAGGCGTCCCGTGATGACGATCAACGGTCCGATCGTCACCCCGGACAGGGCGTCCGCGAGAGCGGGCAACCGGTCCTCCGGACGCGCGGTGATCGTGGCGAGGGTGAGCATCGCCTCCTCGATCGATCCCGCATCCGCCGCGGCGATCCGGTCGCAGAGCACCGCGCCATCGGCGTCGGCGAGCTGCACGACGTAGCCGTCCTGCACGAGGCGCAGCAGCGCCGACGCGCAGAGGCTGACCGCGGTCTCGAATCGCCCGTCGGCACCCGGATGCTGCATCGCGGCGGCGTTCCAGCGGACGGCGCTCCGGTCCAGCACGATCACCGCCTCGGGGGAGGTCTCCCGCTCCTCCTGCCGCACCATCAGCTCGTCGCGGTGGGCGCTCGCGCGCCAGTGGATGCGGCGCATCGAGTCGCCCGGCGCCCACGGGCGTGCCACGAGATCGTCCGCGCCCTGCCCGAGCCGGTTCGCGGTCGCCGCCGCGGTCCCGCCGGGGCGTCCCGTCAGACCGGGCAGGGGCGGCAGCTCGACGACCGCGGGGGTCACGACGAGTCGCGTCATCTCCCCGAGCGCGACGGTGCGTCGCGCGATGCCGAAGGGGTCCGTCGAGGCGAGCTGCAGCGGCCCGAGCCAGTGGATGCCACGCCGGCGGGCCGTGACGCGGTAGGCGAGCTCTGCCGTGCGCTCGCCGCGGCTGAACCTCGATGCGATGGCGGGGAACACCCCGGATGCGGTTCCCTCGAACCCGCTCGGCAGTTCGTCGTGCCACCGGCCGCCCATGGCGGGCAGTGCGCTGCGCGCCGTGACCCGCACGACGATCTCGACCTCCGCGCCGGCGGTCGGAACCGCGGGGGCGGCAGTGCGGGCGACGTCGGCGCGCCCCCGTCCGAACCCGACCGCCAGCAGCGATCCGCCGGCGAGCACGAGCATCAGCACCCCGAACCAGACCAGCTCGACCAGGCCCAGCTGGTTCGCCACGACGAAGCAGGCGAGCGCGAGCACGAGCGCACCGGTCCCGCGCGGCGTCAACGGCCACACGCGGCGCATGGCGTCAGGACCGCGTCGCCAGCGGCACGTGCACCGTGCCGATGATGCGCTCGAGGATGGCGGGCACCCCGCGCGCATCGCCGCGCGTGCCGCTGACGCGGTTGGGGATCAGCCGGTGCGCGAACACGGGCACGACGAGCTGCGCGATGTCGTCGGGGATCACGAACGAGCGTCCGTCCAGCGCCGCCCATACCTTCGCCGCGCGCACGAGCTGCAGCGTGGCCCGCGGACTCGCGCCCAGCCGCACGTCCGGGTGCACGCGCGTGGCATGCGCCAGCGCGACGGCGTACTCCTCGACGGCCGGCGAGACGTGGGTGCGCCGCGCCCACGTGATGAGGTCCGCGACCCGGTCGGCGGCGAGCGTCGGCGTGATCCGGTCCAGGGGGTTGTCGGTCTCGCGCTGGCGGAGCATGAGCGCCTCCGACGCCGCATCCGGGTACCCCATCGAGATGCGCATCATGAAGCGATCGCGCTGCGCCTCGGGGAGCGCGTACGTGCCCTCCATGTCGAGCGGGTTCTGGGTGGCGACCACGAGGAACGGGCTCGGCAGCATGTGCGTGCGCCCGTCGACCGTGACCTGACGCTCCTCCATGGCCTCCAGCAGCGCCGATTGCGTCTTGGGGGAGGAACGGTTGATCTCGTCGGCGATCACGACGTGCGCGAACACCGCGCCGCTCTTGAACTCGAACTCGCGCGCCACGGGGTCGTAGACCGACACGCCCGTCACATCACCCGGAAGGAGATCCGGCGTGAACTGGATGCGGCGGACCGTTCCCCGGATCGTCGCGGCGAGAGCGCGCGCGAGCATCGTCTTGCCGACACCCGGCACGTCCTCGATGAGCAGGTGGCCCTCGGCGAGCAGGGTGACGAGCGCGGCGCGGACGGCCGCGGGCTTGCCGTCGATGACACTCGACACGCTGTCGGCGATCGCCGTCGTGATCTCGGCGAACGACTCCGCCGTCAGGGGCGCGTCGTCGTGGGGGAGAGGAGCCGGTCGGGTGTCGGTCATGCCGCGGGCCTTCCGTGTCGGCGGAGGGGCCTGCCGACCCCTCCGATCGTAACGCCGGGGGCGCCGGCCGGTCCCGGGGATTCGCCGTGAGCGGCCCACGGGATTAGACTCGGATCAGCTCTCCGCGAGGCGGCATCCAGGCCAACTCCCCCAGGACGGAAACGTAGCAAGGGTAACCGGGCTCTGCCGGGTTCGCGGAGAGTCTTTCTTTTCCCGGATGCGGCAGCACGGCGCCGACAGTGATGTCAAGCGCTGGCCACCGCGCCCGGCCGCCGGGCAGAGTGTGGCCATGGCCGGACTCGCTGTCATCCTCCTCATCGTCGGAATCGTGCTCCTGCTGCTGGGCGTCTTCGTCGAAGCCGTGAAGTTCCTGCTGTGGGTGGGGCTCGTGATCCTCATCCTCGCGGTGATCGCCTGGCTGATGCGGTTCATCCGCCGCCAGACGTGACGGGGTCGCGTGCCGGGGGGCGCGGCAGTTTTTCACCGCCGGTTCTCCGGGGTGCTTCCCGGACGCGCGATCTAGGGTGGAGGAGTGGCACAGAGCATCCTCATCACGTCCGCCGAAGGCCATTCGGGCAAGTCGACCGTCGCGCTCGGAGTCCTCGAGGCGCTGAGCCACGCGACCGCACGGGTGGGCGTGTTCCGCCCCGTCGCACGGTCGACGAGCGAACGCGACTACGTGCTGGAGATGCTCCTCGAGCACGACGGCGTCGATCTGTCCTACGACGACTGCATCGGCGTCACCTACGACGACCTGCACGCCGACCCGGACGCCGCGCTCGCGCGCATCGTCGAGCGGTACAAGAGCGTCGAGGCCCGGTGCGACGCGATGGTCATCCTCGGCAGCGACTACACGGATGTGGGCAGTCCCGTCGAACTCGCCTACAACGCGCGGGTGGCCGCCAACCTCGGCGCACCCGTCCTCCTCGTGCTCGGCGGGCGCGCCCAGCAGGGGCAGAGCGAACAGCTCGGCATGAGCGACCCGCGGACGCCCGACGAGATGGGCCAGATCGCGACGCTCGCGCTCGGCGAACTGCGCGCCGCGCGCGCGGAGCTGCTCGCCGTGGTGGCGAACCGGGTCGACCCGGCCTCGAGCGAGGCGGCCGTCGACGCCATCCGCGCGACGGTGCGCGCGAGCATGATGCGGGAGGTCCCGGTGTGGGCGCTGCCCGAGGACCGCTTCCTGGTGGCGCCCTCGGTCCGCGGGGTGATGCGCTCGGTCGACGGAGTGCTCGTGAAAGGCGACCCGGATCTGCTGACCCGTGAGGTGCTGGGCGTGGTCGTCGCGGGCATGTCGATGGTGAACGTCCTGCCGCGGCTCACCGAGAGCGCCGTCGTGGTGATCCCCGCCGACCGCACCGAAGTGCTGCTGGCGGCGCTGCTCGCCCACTCGTCCGGCACCTTCCCCTCGCTCGCGGGGATCGTGCTCAACGGGCCCTTCCCGCTTCCCGACGACATCGACCGCCTCATCGACGGCCTCGGCTCCACCCTGCCGATCATCGCCACCGATCGCGGCACCTACGACACCGCGGTGCGCATCATGAACACGCGCGGCCGGCTCGCCGCCGATTCGCAGCGTCGGTACGACACCGCCCTGGCGCTGTTCGAGCAGCACGTCGACGGCGCGGAGCTCACCCGCCTGCTCGGCCTCGCGCGGCCGACGGTCGTGACGCCGCTGATGTTCGAGTACAGCCTGGTCGAGCACGCACGGGCCGATCGGCGCCGCATCGTGCTGCCCGAGGGCGACGACGACCGCATCCTGCGCGCCGCGGCCACAGTGCTCGCGCGCGGCATCGCCGACCTCGTGATCCTCGGGGAGGAGATCGAGGTGCGCAACCGCGCGATGGAACTCGGCATCGACATCTCCGGCGCCCAGATCGTCAGCCCCTTCGACGCCGTGCTCGGGCACCGGTTCGCCGAGGAGTACACGCGGTTGCGTGCGCACAAGGGCATGACGATCGACCGCGCCACCGACACCATCACCGATTCGTCCTACTTCGGCACGATGATGGTGCACCTCGGACTCGCGGACGGCATGGTCTCGGGCGCCGCGCACACGACGGCCCACACCATCCGGCCCGCCTTCGAGATCATCAAGACCCAGCCCGGCGTCTCGGTGGTCTCGAGCGTCTTCCTCATGGCGCTCGCCGACCGCGTGCTGGTCTACGGCGACTGCGCCGTCATCCCCGACCCCACCGCCCCGCAGCTGGCCGACATCGCGGTCTCGTCCGCCGCGACCGCCGCGCGGTTCGGCATCGCGCCGCGCGTGGCGATGCTGTCGTACTCGACGGGGGAGTCCGGGTCGGGCGCCGATGTCGAGAAGGTGCGCGAGGCCACGGCGCTCGTGCGCGAGCGCGCCCCCGAGCTGCCGGTCGAGGGGCCGATCCAGTACGACGCGGCGACGGATGCCGCGGTCGCGTCGAAGAAGATGCCGGGTTCGGCCGTCGCCGGGCGTGCCACCGTCTTCGTGTTCCCCGACCTCAACACGGGGAACAACACCTACAAGGCCGTGCAGCGCTCCGCCGGCGCCGTCGCGATCGGGCCGGTTCTGCAGGGGCTCAACAAGCCGATCAACGACCTGTCCCGGGGTGCGCTGGTGGATGACATCGTGAACACGATCACCATCACCGCCATCCAGGCGCAGGGCGACGGTGGTTCCGGAACCGAGGCGTGACCGCGTCCGTGTCCCGCCCATTCATCCATCCGCACCGGCGGGCGCTCGTCCACCGGATGCGGGCGGCACGAGCAACAACAGAGGGAGTCGTCGCGTGAGCGTGGTGCTGATCGTCAACAGCGGATCGTCGTCGTTCAAGTACCAGCTCATCGAGCTCGACACCGAGCAGGTGCTGGCGTCGGGACTCGTCGAGCGGATCGGCGAGTCGAACGGGATCGTCACGCACAAGGTGCTCTTCGCCGGCGCGGGGGTCGCCGCGACGGACGCGACGTACACGCGCGAGCTGCCGATCGCCGATCACACCGCCGGCTTCCGGGAGATGCTCTCCGCGTTCGACGAGTACGGCCCCTCCCTGACCGAATCGGCGCCGGTCGCGGTGGGGCACCGCGTCGTGCACGGCGGGGCACGGTTCTTCGAACCGACCCTCATCACCCCTCTCGTCGAGATCAACATCGATGAGCTGTCGGTGCTCGCGCCGCTCCACAACCCGGGCGCGCTGCAGGGGATCCGCGCGGCGAAGGCGGCCTTCGGCGACCTGCCTCACGTGGCGGTCTTCGACACGGCCTTCCATCAGACCCTGTCGCCCTCGGCATACACCTATGCGATCGACCGCGAACTCGCCGAGACGCACCGCATCCGTCGGTACGGGTTCCACGGCACGTCGCACAAGTTCGTGAGCGAGGCGGCCGCCGCGTTCGTCGGCCGCCCGGTGGCGGAGCTGCGTCAGATCGTCTTCCACCTCGGCAACGGCGCGTCCGTCACCGCGATCGACGCCGGCCGCTCCGTCGAGACCTCGATGGGCCTGACGCCGCTCGAGGGGCTCGTGATGGGCACCCGCTCGGGCGACGTGGATCCGGCGGTGCTGCTCCACCTCGCCCGACGGGCGAAGCTCTCGATCGACGAGCTCGACACCCTCCTCAACAAGAAGAGCGGTGTGCTCGGGCTCGCCGGCGTGTCCGACATGCGCGACGTCGAGGCGGGCGTCGCGTCGGGCGACGAGCGCGCAGTGCTCGCGTTCGAGGTCTACCTGCATCGGCTGCGCGCCTACGCGGGCGCCTACCTCGCGCAGCTGGGCGGTGTCGACGTCATCTCGTTCACCGCCGGGGTGGGCGAGAACTCGCCGCGGGTGCGCGCGGGGGCGCTGTCGACGCTGGGCTTCGCGGGGGTGCGCATCGACCCGGAGCGGAACGAGGCCCGCGCCCGCGGCATCCGCGTCATCTCGGCGGACGACTCCCCGGTCACGGTGCTGGTGGTCCCCACCAACGAGGAGCTCGAGATCGCGCGGCAGACCCAGCAGGTCGTCGCCGCGCTGTAGCCGTGCCGGGCGCGCACGACTCCGGACGAACGGGCTCGCGTCGCTCCCCGCAGGTCGTGCGGGGGCGGCGTCAAGCCCTCCGCCGCGACACCCCGGCGTAACCTGCGGCGGATACGCTGGCCGAAAGCACCGATCCCCTGGAGGCTCCGTGACGGACCTGCCTGACCTCGCCGGTTACGACGCCGTGCTCTTCGACCTCGACGGGGTCCTCACGCCCACGGCGGAGGTGCACATGCACGCCTGGCAGACCATGTTCGAGGAGCTCTTCCGGGCGTGGGACATCACCCCCGCGTACACCGAGCAGGACTACTTCGAGTACCTCGACGGCAAGAAGCGCTACGACGGCGTCGCCAGCCTGATGCGCTCGCGGGACGTCGAGGTGCCCTGGGGCGATCCGTCCGACCCGCCCACCGCCGACACCATCTGCGGCATCGGCAACCGCAAGAACGACGTCTTCGCGCGGGTGCTGCGCGGTGAGGGCATCGCGCCCTACCCCGGCTCGCTCGCGCTGCTGGACGCGCTGCAGGCCGAGAACGTGCCGGTCGCGGTCGTGTCGAGTTCGAAGAACGCCGACGAGGTGCTGCGTGCCGCCGGCATCCGGGATCGCTTCGAGGTCGTGATGGACGGCGTCATCGCCGAACGCGACGGTCTCGCGTCCAAGCCCGCTCCCGATGTGTTCGTCGAGGGCGCGCGGATGCTGAACGTCGACCCGGCCCGCAGCGCCGCCGTCGAGGATGCCCTCAGCGGGGTGCGTTCCGCATCCGCCGGCGGATTCGCCCTCGTCGTCGGTGTCGACCGGGGGGTCGGCGCCGACGCCCTGCGAGCCGCCGGCGCGGATGTGGTCGTCGACGACCTCGCGGCGTTCGTAGACTGATCGCGCGCCCCTTCGTGCCCGCACCCTTCACCCTCGCGCACAGCCGCTGACACCCCGCGGAAGGCATCCCCTCATGATGGATCGAGACCGATTCCCCGTCGACCCGTGGCGCCTCATCGAGCGTTCGTTCGACGTCGCCAGCTCCGGTGTCACCGAGACCCTCTTCACGGTCGGCAACGGCTATCTGGGGATGCGGGGCAACCATCCGGAAGGGCGGTTCGCGCACGAGCAGGGCACCTTCATCAACGGGTTCCACGAGACGTTCCCGATCCGCCACGCGGAGCAGGCCTACGGCTTCGCCGAGATCGGCCAGACCATCATCAACGCGCCCGACGCGAAGGTGATGCGCGTCTACGTCGACGACGAGCCGCTGTCGTTCGACGTCGCCGAACTGCTGCAGTACGAGCGCACCCTCGATCTCCGCGACGGTGTGCTGCGCCGCGATCTGCTCTGGCGGACGCCCTCGGGCAAGGAGGTGCAGATCAACTACGAGCGGATGGTTTCGTTCGAGGAGAAGCACCTCGCGGTCATGAACCTCGAGGTGACGGTGCTGAACGCCGACGCCCCCGTGACGGTGAGCTGCCAGCTCATCAACCGCCAGGACGGCGAGAACATGTACGGCGGTCGCCCGGCGGGGACCTCTCCGACCGGCTTCGACCCCCGCAAGACCGAGAAGCTGCACGATCGCGTGCTCCAGCCCCGCGAGTACTGGCAGGACGGCGAGCGTTCGGTGCTCAGCTACGAGGTGACCGAGTCCGGCATGACCCTCGCGGTCGCCGCCGATCACCTGATCGTCACCGACAACGAGTACACGGCGCGCACCCTCATCCAGCCCGACATCGCCAAGAACGTCTTCCGGGTGCAGGCGAAGGCGGGCGTGCCGGTGCGGGTCACGAAGCTCGTGAGCTACCACACGTCCCGCGGCGTTCCGGCGGAGGAGCTGGTGGACCGCTGCCGTCGCACGCTCGACCGTGCGCGCAGCGAGGGCGTCTCCGTGCAGTTCGAGAAGCAGCGGGCGTGGCTCGACGGCTTCTGGGAGCGCTCGGACGTGCGCATCGGCGGCCACGACGACCTGCAGCAGGCGACGCGCTGGTGCCTGTTCCAGCTCGCGCAGGCGGCGGCGCGCGCCGACGGTCAGGGCGTGCCGGCGAAGGGCGTCTCGGGCTCGGGATACAGCGGGCACTACTTCTGGGACACCGAGATCTACGTGCTGCCGTTCCTGGCGTACACGTCGCCGCAGTGGGCGCGCAACGCGCTCCGGATGCGGGTGCACATGCTCCCGGCGGCACGCAAGCGCGCCTTCCAGCTCAACGAGGTCGGCGCCCTGTTCCCGTGGCGCACGATCAACGGCGAGGAGGCGTCCGCGTACTACGCGGCCGGCACCGCGCAGTACCACATCAATGCCGACGTCAGCTTCGCGCTGGCGAAGTACATCCGGGCCACCGGTGACGTCGAGTTCCTCTACCGCGAGGCCGTGGACATCGCCGTCGAGACGGCGCGGCTCTGGACCACGCTCGGGTTCTGGCGCGACGAGAAGGACGGCGAGGACTCCTTCCACATCCACGGCGTCACCGGTCCCGACGAGTACACGACCGTCGTGAACGACAACCTGTTCACCAACGTGATGGCCCGGTTCAACCTGCGCTTCGCGGCCCGCACCGTGCGCGAGATGGAGTTCGAGGCGCCCGAGGCGTACCGCCAGATGGTGGACCGGCTGGGTCTCGATCCCGATGAGGCCGAGGCCTGGGATCGGGCGGCCGAGGCGATGCACATCCCGTTCAGCCCGGCCCTCGGCATCCACCCGCAGGATGCGGTGTTCCTCGAGCGCGAGGTCTGGGACCTCGAGAACACCCCGCCGGGTCAGCGGCCGCTGCTGCTGCACTTCCACCCGCTCGTCATCTACCGCTACCAGGTGCTGAAGCAGGCGGACGTCGTGCTGGCGCTGTTCCTGCAGGGCAACCACTTCACCGACGAGGAGAAGCTCGCCGACTTCGAGTACTACGACCCGCTGACCACGGGCGACTCGACGCTCTCGGGCGTCGTGCAATCGATCCTCGCGGCGGAGGTCGGCTACCAGGACCTCGCCCTCGAGTACTTCCTCGACTCGATCTACGTCGATCTCGCGGACCTCCATCACAATGCGGCGGACGGCGTGCACGTGGCCTCGGCGGGCGGGGTGTGGACCTCGCTCGTCAGCGGGTTCGGCGGGATGCGCGACCACTTCGGCGAGCTCACCTTCGACCCGCGGCTGCCCGCCGACTGGCCGGAGCTGGCGTACGCGCTCGCCTGGCACGACACGCGCCTGTTCGTCACGCTGCGCCGCGACGAGATGATCGTGCGCGCCGAGGCCGAGGGCTCGCCGGTGTCGTTCTCGGTGCGGGGCGTGCCGTACACGGTCGACGGCGGTGACGAGGTCGTCGTGCCGCTGGCGACGCAGGGACCGGTGCGGCCGGGCCGCCCGACGCTCCGGATGTTCGCGGACGTGCGCCGCGAGGACGGCACGCTGCTGTCCGCATCCGTGCCGACGCTCACCTCCACGATTCCGGTGGTCACGACCCCGACGCCGATCGTCGACCCCGAGTCGGCCGTCGACGCCTGAGTCCCCGCTGCCCCTGCCTCGGGACCTCGCAGATGCGCCCCGCCGGGGCGGATGCGGCGACATCCGCGACGTCGCGCGCGGGGTGAGGGAGGGACGAGGCCGGATGTCGGAGCGACGGCTTAGGCTGTGGGGGTGACCACCGCCCTCTACCGCCGCTACCGGCCCGAGTCGTTCGGCGAGATGATCGGGCAGGCCCAGGTCACCGACCCGCTCATGACGGCGCTGCGCGGCGATCGGATCGGTCACGCCTACCTGTTCTCCGGTCCGCGCGGATGCGGCAAGACGACGTCGGCGCGCATCCTCGCGCGGTGCCTCAACTGCGCCGCCGGCCCCACCGATACGCCGTGCGGCACCTGCGACAGCTGCGTCGAGCTCGGTCGCGGCGGCGGCGGCTCTCTCGACGTCGTCGAGATCGACGCCGCGAGTCACAACGGCGTCGACGACGCCCGTGACCTGCGCGAGCGGGCGATCTTCGCGCCCGCGCGGGATCGCTACAAGATCTTCATCCTGGACGAGGCGCACATGGTGACGCCGCAGGGCTTCAACGCGCTGCTGAAGCTCGTCGAAGAGCCCCCCGAGCACGTCAAGTTCATCTTCGCGACGACCGAGCCCGAGAAGGTCATCGGCACCATCCGTTCGCGCACGCACCACTATCCGTTCCGCCTCGTGCCGCCCGCGGCGATGCTCGAGTACGTGCAGTCGCTGTGCGAGACCGAGGGCGTGACGGTCGAGCCGGGCGTGCTGCCGCTCGTCGTCCGGGCCGGGGGCGGGTCCCCGCGCGACACCCTCTCGCTGCTCGATCAGCTCATCGCCGGTTCCGAGAACGCGGCCGTGGGGTACGAGCGGGCCGTGGCGCTCCTCGGCTACACGCACGCCGAACTGCTCGACGAGGTCGTCGAGGCGTTCGGTGCGAAGGACGCCGGTGCCGCATTCGCCGCGGTCGACCGGGTCGTGCAGACCGGCCAGGACCCGCGCCGCTTCATCGAGGACCTGCTGGAGCGGCTGCGCGATCTCATCGTGATCGCCGCCACCGGTCAGGGGGCATCCTCGGTGCTGCGTGGCATCCCCGCCGACGAGCTGGAACGCATGTCGCGGCAGGCGGCCGCTGTCGGTACGGTGCGTCTGTCGCGGATGGCGGACATCGTGGTCTCGGCGCTCGACGAGATGACCGGGGCGACCTCGCCTCGCCTGCAGCTCGAGCTGATGGTCGCCCGCGTGCTGGCGCAGTCCGCGCCGGCGGACGTTCCCCTCACGGTCGCGGCACCCGCGGCGACCCCGGTGCCGGCCGTTGCGTCCGCGCCGCGCGTGCCGGCGCCCGCGCCGCCTGAGCCCTCCGCGGCGGCTCCGGCGACCGCGCCGGCTGCGGTCTCCGAACCGGTTGCGGCGGACGCCTCTGTGACCCCTGCGGCGGACGACACTGCGCCCGCTCCGGCATCGCGCGAGGAGCGCACGCCGCCCGCCGCGCCGGTCGGCCCGGTCACCGCGCAGCGCATGCGCGACGCGTGGCCCGAGGTGCTCGCCCGCCTCGAGACGATCAGCCGTTCGTCGTGGCTCATCGCCTCGGTCGCGAAGGTCGCGGGGCTCGATGGCGACATCCTCACCCTCACCTTCCAGAGCCAGGGCGATGTCGCGGCCTTCAAGAAGCGCACGGCCGGCGCGGGCCCCAGCGAAGATCTGCGGCAGGCGATCGAGGGCATCCTCGGCATCCGGGTGAAGTACATCGCGCGGCACGACTCCGACGGCCCCGGCGGCCCGGGCGGTGCGGGTCCTGCCCCGGATGCACCCCCCGCCGCGCCCGAAGCCTCCGCACGGCCGCGCTCGGAATCGGCGCGGGTCGAGTCCCGTGCCGCCGACGCGGCACCCGCCCGGTCCGCATCCGCCGCCCCGGTGACCGAGTGGGCGGTCGCGCGCATCCCGTCCGACGCGCCCGCCGACCCGGGGCCCGCCGCCCCGGCGGCAGGCGTCGCGGCGATCGGCGCCCCGGCTGCGCTGGTCGCGCCGGGTCCCTCGGCGACCCCCGCCGCGCAGTTCGCGGTCGACGACGAACCCGAGGATGCCGCAGCCGCCCCGCAGCGCGTGGCGACGCTCGCGCCCGCGACCGACGGCGAGGTGCTGCCCGCCGCCGAGGTCGCGCCGTCGTTCGAGCCCGATCCGCTCGACGATCCCGCCGACGAAGAGATGTACCCGGTCGACGAGCCGGTGCCGCCGGTCATCGCCCCGCCCGTGCGTTCCCCGGCGCCCGCCGGGATCCAGCGATACGGCGAGGCGGTGGTGCGCCAGGTGCTCGGCGCACGGTTCGTGCGTGAGGAGCCCTACGAGCGTCCGGCGAGGTTCGCCTGATGTACGACGGCATCGTTCAGGACCTGATCGACGAGTTCGGCCGGCTGCCGGGCATCGGGCCGAAGTCCGCGCAGCGCATCACCTTCCACATCCTCCAGACCCCGAACTTCGACGTCTCCCACCTCTCGCAGCTGCTCGGCGAGGTGCGGGACAAGGTGCGGTTCTGCGAGATCTGCGGCAACGTCTCCGAGCAGGCCCGCTGCGCGATCTGCCGCGACCCGCGCCGCAACGACACGCTGATCTGCGTCGTCGAGGATGCGAAGGACGTCGCCGCGATCGAGCGCACCCGTGAGTTCAAGGGGCTCTATCACGTGCTCGGGGGCGCGATCAGTCCGATCGCGGGTATCGGTCCCGACGACCTGCGGATCGCGCAGCTCATGCAGCGCCTCGCCGACGGCAGGGTGCAAGAGGTCATCCTCGCCACCAACCCGAACCTCGAGGGCGAGGCGACCGCGACCTACCTCAGTCGGCTGCTGACGACGCTCGAGATCCGGGTGACGCGGCTCGCATCGGGGCTCCCGGTCGGCGGCGATCTCGAGTACGCGGATGAGGTCACCCTGGGTCGCGCATTCGAGGGCCGCCGCACCGTCTGACCGCATCCGCCGCGGTCAGCGCAGCACTTCGACCAGCGCCACCCACGACACCACGACCGCGGAGACGATCGCCAGGATCGCGGCCCCCGCGGCGACATAGAGCGCCGCGGGGATGCCGGCGAGTGCCAGCACCCCGGTCACGGCGTACGCGGCGATGGGCAGGAAGCCCACCAGCGCCTTCGGGAACCGGCCCACGTCCGCACCGTTCGGATCACGCAGCAGCGCGACGCCGGCCCCGACCGCGAACGCCCCTCCCGCGGCCGTGACGACGAGCACGAGGATGCCGTACCAGAACAGGTCGAGTGCGGGGATGAGGCCGAAGGCGGTCACCGCCAGTGCGAGCAGCAGATTCGCGATCCCCGCACCGAGTCTCGCCACGAGCGGGCGGGAGGCGACGATCTCCCGGATGTTGACACTCGCTGCGACGATCGCGAGACCCGCCAGGGCGGCCGTGGCGCCGGCGAGGCCGAGGTTGAACTCGGACCACGGTTCGAAGAGCTCGCCCATGCCTCGCATGCTAGCGGGCGGATGCGGACACATGACCGTGCGGGAATGGCCGCTTGCCTAAGATGGAGCGTTGGGCGCAGCATCCGAGCGTCCGTCCTCATCGCGCCGACAGGCGCATCCCGGGAGTGCACAGTGGCGTTGATCGTGCAGAAGTACGGCGGATCGTCGGTCGCCGACGCCGAGAGCATCAAGCGCGTCGCGAAGCGCATCGTCGACACGCGGCGCGCAGGTCATGATGTCGTCGTCGCCGTGAGCGCCATGGGCGACACGACCGATGAGCTGCTCGACCTCGCCGGTCAGGTGGCGCCGATCCCCGCCCCGCGGGAGCTCGACATGTTGCTGTCGTCGGGGGAGCGGATCTCGATGGCGCTGCTGGCGATGGCCATCCATTCGATGGGCTTCGAGGCGCGCTCCTTCACGGGCAGTCAGGCCGGCATGATCACGGATGCCACCCACGGCGCCGCCCGTATCGTCGACGTCACCCCGGTCCGGCTGCGCGAAGCCCTCGACGAGGGCGCGATCGTGATCGTCGCCGGCTTCCAGGGGTTCAACCGTGACACCCGCGACATCACGACGCTCGGCCGTGGCGGGTCGGACACGACCGCCGTCGCACTGGCCGCGGCGCTCGCCGCCGATGTCTGCGAGATCTACAGCGACGTCGATGGCATCTTCACCGCCGACCCGCGCGTCGTGCCGAAGGCGCGAAAGCTCAACGTCGTCTCGAGCGAAGAGATGCTCGAGCTCGCCGCGAACGGTGCGAAGGTGCTCTACATCCGCGCCGTCGAGTACGCGCGCCGCCACGGCGTCACCATTCACGCCCGTTCGACGTTCAGTTCGAGCGAGGGCACGTTCGTGCTCGATCAGGACAAGCTTGCCGCGTACACCCCCGAGGGAGACCCCATGGAAGAGCCGATCGTCGCCGGTGTCGCCACCGACCTCAGCCAGGCCAAGATCACCGTGACGGGCGTCCCAGACGTGCCCGGCAAGGCCGCGGAGATCTTCAAGATCGTCGCGAAGTCCGGCGCGAACGTCGACATGATCGTGCAGAACGTGTCGGCCGCCACCACGGGACGCACCGACATCTCCTTCACGCTGCCGACCTCGGACTCGGCCACCGCCCTCAAGGCGCTCGCCGCCGAGCAGCCGGAGGTCGGGTTCGCGAGTCTCGTGCACGACGACCAGATCGGCAAGCTGTCGGTCGTCGGGGCGGGCATGCGCACGCACTCCGGCGTCTCGGCGACCCTCTTCGAGGCGCTCAGCACCGCGGGCATCAACATCGAGATGATCTCGACCTCCGAGATCCGCATCTCGGTGGTGCTCCGGGCCGACGACATCGCCGAGGCTGCGCGCATCGTGCACACCGCCTACGGGCTCGACGGCGACGACGACGCCGTCGTGCACGCCGGCACCGGCCGCTGACCGACTCCCGCTCCACCGCACGACGCGCGCACCCGTGTCGGCCCGCGCCGGCCGGCACCGACGCCGCGTGCGCACGCGGTAGAATCGCCCCACCCCGCGCGTGTCCGCATCCGGATGCTGCGCGCACCCCGAACCCCGAGGATTTCGCATGACCCGCATCTCTGACTCCGGACTCTCCGTCGCCGTCGTCGGCGCCACCGGCCAGGTCGGCACGGTCATGCGCGAGATTCTCGTCGAGCGCGACTTCCCGATCCGCGAGCTGCGGCTGTTCTCCACCGCGCGCTCCGCCGGCACGGCGATCGAGTTCGCCGGCCACACGGTCGTGGTGGAGGACGTGGCGACCGCCGACCCCGCCGGCGTCGAGATCGCCCTGTTCTCCGCGGGGGCCACCGGTTCCCGCGCGCACGCGCCGCGGTTCGCGGCGGCCGGTGCCGTCGTGATCGACAACTCCAGCGCCTGGCGCATGGACCCCGAGGTGCCCCTGGTCGTCAGCGAGGTCAACCCGCACGCGATCGACGAGGCCGTGAAGGGCATCATCGCGAACCCGAACTGCACCACGATGGCCGCGATGCCCGTGCTGAAGGTGCTCGACACCGACGCCGGACTCGAGCGGCTCATCGTCAGCACCTACCAGGCCGTCTCGGGGTCGGGGCTCGCCGGGGCCCAGGAGCTCCTCGGCCAGGTCGAGGGCGTCATCGCCCAGGGCGACACGCTGCGTCTCGTGCACGACGGCTCGGCGATCGACTTCCCCGAGCCCGAGAAGTACGTCGCGCCGATCGCGTTCGATGTCATCCCGTTCGCCGGCAACCTCGTCGACGACGGCGACAACGAGACCGACGAGGAGAAGAAGCTCCGTAACGAGAGCCGAAAGATCCTCGAGCTCCCCGACCTCCGCGTCGCGGGTACCTGCGTCCGCGTGCCGGTGTTCACGGGACACTCGTTGAGCATCAACGTCGAGTTCGCCCGGCCGCTCTCGCCCGAGCGCGCCCGCGAACTGCTCGCTGCGGCGCCCGGCGTCGTCCTCGACGAGGTGCCGACGCCGCTGCAGGCAGCGGGCAAGGACCCGAGCTTCGTCGGCCGCATCCGCGCCGACCAGTCCGCGCCGGAGGGTCGGGGACTCGCCCTGTTCATCAGCAACGACAACCTGCGCAAGGGTGCCGCGCTGAACGCCGTGCAGATCGCGGAGCTCGTCGCGGCGCGCATCGGCGCCGAGGTCTGATCGCGCGATACGCGGGAGACGGTAAGAACACCGTTCTTTGACGCGCGGATGAGGCCTTCCCGGCGCGGGGTGCGTCGCGACGCGAACTACACTTGACGGGTGACAGGAACCGTCGACGTCCTCCTGATCGGTGGCGGCATCATGAGTGCCACCCTGGGGACCTTTCTGCAGCAGCTCCAGCCCGACTGGAAGATCGCGGTCTACGAGCGCCTCGGCGAGGTCGCCGAGGAGAGCTCGAACGCGTGGAACAACGCCGGCACGGGGCACGCGGCGCTGTGCGAACTGAACTACATGCCGCCCGCCGCCGACGGGTCGGTCGATCCCGCGAAGGCGATCGCGATCAACGAGCAGTTCCAGCAGAGCCGCCAGTTCTGGTCGTCGCTGGTCGAACGCGGCGTCCTGGACGGCCCGTCGACGTTCGTCAACGCCACCCCGCACATGACGTTCGTGCGTGGTGAGAAGGATGTCGCCTACCTCAAGACCCGGTACGAGGCGCTGAAGACGCAGCCGCTGTTCGCGGGCATCGAGTACAGCGAGGACTCCCGCGTCATCAACAGCTGGGCGCCGCTTCTCATGCAGCAGCGGCGCAAGGGCGAGCCGTTCGCCGCGACCCGGGTGCCCAGCGGCACCGATGTCGATTTCGGCGCGCTCACGCGTCAGCTCCTCAGCGCGATGAAGGACAACGGCGCGGACGTCGTCACGAACCGCGAGGTGAAGAACCTCACGCGGCAGAAGGACGGCACCTGGAAGGTGACGTTCCGCAACACCATCGGCGGCACGCCGGGCAGCGTCAACGCGCGCTTCGTCTTCGTGGGCGCCGGCGGGTGGGCGATCAAGCTCCTGCAGAAGTCCGGCATCCCCGAGATCAAGGGATACGGCGTGTTCCCGATCGGCGGACAGTGGCTGAAGACCAGCAACCCGGCGATCGTCGCGCAGCACAAGGCGAAGGTGTACTCCCAGGCCTCGGTCGGAGCGCCGCCCATGTCGGTGCCGCACCTCGACACCCGCGTCGTCGACGGCGAGGCCTCGCTGCTGTTCGGCCCCTTCGCGACGTTCAGTCCGAAGTTCCTGAAGACCGGCCGGTGGACGGACATCATCTCCCAGGTGCGGTTCTCGAACATCGGCAGCATGCTGAAGGTCGGCGCGACCAACCTCGACCTGGTGAAGTACCTGGTGGGCGAGCTGCTGAAGACCCACGCGAAGAAGGTCGACAGCCTGCGTGTCTTCATGCCGACGGCGAAGGCCGGGGACTGGGAGCTGCTGCAGGCGGGCCAGCGTGCGCAGGTGATGAAGGGCGGCAAGCTGCAGTTCGGCACCGAGGTCGTGGCGAGCGCCGACGGCACGATGGCGGGTCTGCTCGGCGCCTCTCCGGGCGCGTCGACCGCGGTGTCGATCATGCTGGGGCTGCTGAAGTCGTGCTTCCCCGACCGTATCGACGCGTGGGAGCCCGCATTGGCCGAGCTGATCCCGAGCTACGGCACGACGCTGAATCCGGATGCGGCTGCCGCGGCAGCCTCGACACACCGCACCGCCGAGGTCCTCGGTATCACCGCCTGACGCCGTCGCGCCCGCCCTCACTCGCCGTGCCCGTCTTCACTCGCCGCGAAAGCGGGGTGTGACGGCGACGCACCCCGCTTTCGCGGCGAGTGAAGCGGGGTGCGTCAGAGCGCTGACGCCTTCGCGCGCAGCACGGCGGCCTGCTGCGCGTTCGCGGTGAGGTGTGCGGCGGTGAGAAACTCCGCGCGGGCCTCGTCGGTGCGGCCGAGCCGGGCGAGCAGCTCGCCGCGCACACTCGGCAGGAGGTGCGATCCGCGCAGCGCCGGATCCCCGGCGACCGCGTCGACGATCCGGAGGGCCGTGGCGGGGCCGGTCGCCATCGACACGGCGACGGCGCGGTTCAGGTCGACGACGGGATTCGGCGCCAGGCGCCCGAGCACCTCGTAGAGGATCACGATGCGCTCCCAGTCGGTGTCCTCGACGCTCGGGGCCACCGCGTGGCACTCGGCGATCGCCGCTTGCAGTGCATAGCTGCCGCGACCGCGGCCGGCCGCATCCGCTCGCCGCAGTGCCGCCGACCCGCGGGCGATCTGCGCGCGGTCCCACCGGGTGCGGTCCTGGTCGGCCAGGAGCACCGGCGACCCATCGGGGGCGATACGGGCGGCGAACCGGGAGGACTGGAACTCCATGAGCGCCACGAGCGCGTGGACCTCGGGCTCGCGGGGTGCGAGGGCGGCGAGCACCCGGCCGAGCCGGAGGGCCTCGTGGGCGAGGTCGGCGCGCAGCCAGCGATCACCCGCGGTGGCCGCGTACCCCTCGGTGAACATGAGGTACACGACGCCGAGAACGGCGGTGAGGCGCGGCGTCCATTCGGCGGGGTCCGGGGTCTCGAACGGCACGCGAGCGGCGCCCAGGGTCTTCTTGGCGCGGGTGATGCGTGCCTGCACGGTCGGGACGGGCACGAGCAGCAACCGTGCGATCTCGTGCGTCGACAGGCCGCTGACGACCCGCAGCGTCAATGCGATCTGCGCCTCGCGCGAGAGCACGGGATGGCACGCGGTGAACACGAGGCGCATCACGTCGTCGTCGATGGGCTGCCAGGTCTCGTCCGTCGCCGCGTCGAGATCGTGCGCCATCGCGCGGTATCGCTCGTCGAGTGCGGAACGTCGACGCCACGCGTCGATCGCCCGGCGTTTCGCCACCGCGGTGAGCCACGCGCCGGGGTTGCGCGGGACCCCGGTCTCGGGCCACCGCTCGAGCGCCTCGACGAGCGCCTCCTGCGCGAGGTCCTCCGCCAGGCCGACGTCGCCCGTCGCCTTCGCGAGCGTCGCGACGATGCGCGCGCTCTCGATCCGCCAGACGGCGTCGACCGTGCGGGGGACTGCGGCGCTCATGCGCGGGTCACGCGGACGCGCCCTCGGCGCCGCGCCACTCCTTCTCCTTCTGGATGTACTCGTTGTCGGCGTAGTCGGCGAAGTCCGACTCGTCCGTCATCCGGCGTACCTCGATCTTGTTGCCGGGGCCGAGCGGCGCGCGCGTCGCCCACTCGACGGCCTCCTCGCGCGTGGCGACCTCGACGGTCCAGAACCCGTTGAACAGCTCGTGCGTCTCGCCGTAGGGGCCGTCCGAGACGATGGGCGCGTCGGCGGTGAACTCGACCACCGCGCCCTGCGCCGCATCCGTCAGCCCGTCGCCGCCGATCAGCACGCCGGCTTTCATCATCGACTCGTTGTAGGCGCCCATCGCATTGATGACGGCCTCGAAGTCCATGTCCTCGTAGCTTTCGACGGATCCGCTGTTGCGCATGATCAGCATGTATTTCGCCATGATGGTCTCTTCCTGTCCGGTCGGGTCGGCCGCTGGTCGGTCGCCCCTCTACTATCGCGTCGAACGGGCACAGGCGATATCGACACGACCCGTAGAATCCACGGGTGGCCAAGCTGTATTTCCGTTACGGAGCGATGAACTCCGGCAAGTCGACGGCTCTCCTGCAGGCGGCCTACAACTACGAGGAGCGCGGGCAGCGCGTGCTGCTGGCGAAGCCCGCCATCGACACGAAGGAAGCGGACCACGTCTCCAGCCGGCTCGGGATGTCGCGAGAGGTCGACTTCCTGATTGGTCCGGATGCGGACGTCCGCGCGCTCTTCGCCGAACACCGCGCCCGGCTGCGGGCCGCCGCATCCGAGTCGCTGCTGCCCGAGGCGGAAGGCCCGGCCGACGTGGCGTGCCTGCTCGTCGATGAGGCGCAGTTCCTCACCCGGGAGCAGGTCGACGACCTCCTCCGCATCGTCGTGATGGACGGGGTACCGGTGCTCGCCTACGGCATCCGCACGGACTTCCAGACGCAGGCGTTCCCCGGGTCGCGGCGTCTCATGGAGCTCGCGCACAGCCTCGAAGAGCTGAAGACGATCTGCCGCTGCGGGCGCAAGGCGAT
>JAVBUN010000235.1:0-12502 GCA_031555335.1 Microbacterium sp. | reverse complement strand
TCGATGTTGAGCTCCATCGAGAGGTGCGCCCGGAGCGCATCGCGCTCGGTCAGCTCGACCGCGACCTGCCGTGCCGTCTCGGGCCGCAGCCCCTGCGCCTCGTAGAGCCCGGCGAGTTCGTCGAGTTCGGCATCCGGGTCGGTCGCGAGCTCGTCGCGTTCTTTGCGGATGAGGGCGCGTTCGCTGTCGCGCTGGCTCGATACCGACACGTACTCGCCGAGCGCCATCGAGATCGCGCCGCCGACGAGGGCGGCGACGCCGGCGAGCATGATCGGCAGCACGTCGCTCGTCGCGCTCGCCACACCGACCGCGACCGCGGCGGTCGAGACGATGCCGTCGTTCGCGCCGAGCACCCCTGCCCGCAGCCAGTTGAGGCGTTGCGCGATGCCGCCGGTGTGCGGCTCGTCCGCGTGCATGTCGGGGGATGCGGCGGCACTCATGCGCTCACCGTATCGGCGTGCGATGCCCATCGCCATCAGCGCGAGGCGATCCGCACGCGGGACGATCCGCACGCGGGACGATCCGCGCGAGGCGATCCGCACCGCGACGAAGCCGAGGCGACCCTCACCGCCGACGCCCGCATGTCAGCCGCACGCCGGCATGCCGTCGACGACCTCGGCGCCCGACAGCGCCGCGACCATCTGCACGGCGCGGTCCCAGTACCGGGCGTAGTGGCCCGCATCCGCGTTGATCTGCACGCGGTGCGCGACCAGGGTCGGCTCGAGCGCGTCGCGGCCCGGCACCTTCGCCGCCATCGCCCGGTAGAACAGGGTCGCCGCGGTGTAGGGGTCGAGGCGCTGCTCGCGGGAGCCCCAGTTGTCCTGCTGCTGGAACAGTCCGATCGAGGTGGTGCGCGAGCCGTCGGGGTTCGTGACGCCGCTCGTCTCCCAGTCGCCGTAGTCGATGTTCCGCAGCGACGACTCGCCCATCGCCGTCATCACCGCGATCGTGCGGTCGCGGTCGCCGAAGCCGAGGTCGCGGCCGGCGGCGAGGATCGTGCAGGCGTTGGCGAGCTGGTCGCTGCTGTAGCCGACGCGCTGCGGGGGAGCGGGCCGCGCCGCGCCGTCGTCGAAGCCGAGATCGAGATCGTCGGTGGAGGTGGAGAACGCCGCGACGGTGTTGACCCCGACGACGATCGCGGCGGCCACGGCCCCGACCACGAGGAGGACGGCCACGACCGCCGCCGTGATACCGACGGCCCGCATCCGCCGCCGTCGCGCGGTACGCCGGCGGCCGCGTGACCTGCGGCGCGCGGATGCCGGGGGTCGCCGATGCGGCTTCGCCGCGGCCCGGCGGGGCGTCGACGCGGCGGTGCGGGCGTGCATCGGGTGATCCTTCGGGGTGGCGACGGGGCGGGAATCAGCCTAGGTGGGGAAGCGCCGCCGAAGACTGTGAAAGGGGTGCGCGCGCGGGGGAAATCTCGCCGACATGTGCGGGCGGGATACTTCCCTGGCACGTGCAGAAAGGCCACCCATGACGACGACATTCGACCTCATCCGCAATCCGGATCTCGGACTCACCGTCGTGGCGGCCTCGCGCGAGGCTCTGCAGGCCGAGATCACCCGCCCCTACATCACCGATCTTCCGTCTCCCGGTCGCTACCTCTCCGAGGGCACGCTGGTTCTGACGAGCGGGCTGTGGGCACGGGATGACCGGAACGTCCACACGTTCGTGGCGGACCTCGTCGCGGCCAAGACGGCGGCGCTCGTCATCGGGCTCGTGGAGATCGAAGTGGTTCCCGACGCGGTCATCTCGGAGTGCCGTGCGCACGGCCTGCCGCTGCTGGTGACCGAGGACGACATCGATTTCTCCGAGATCGCCGCCGCCGTCGACGACGACAACGGCGGGCTTCCGCTGCTGGAGCGGGGGCTGGAGTTCTCGCGGCGCCTGCTCGCGCTCGAGGCGGAGCAGCGCGGCGCCGAGCACCTGCTGCGCGCCTTCGCGCACGAGTTCGGCGTCGCATGCTGGTTCGTGGATGCCCGCGGCCTGCGGGCGTGGTCCTCGGACGAGGACCTGCCGGGCGAACGCGAACGCGCCCGCGCGTGGCTGCGGATGCGAGGGTCGCGTCCGCGCGAGGACGTGATCGAGAACGAGTGGGGCGAGGTCACGTCGCTGTATGCGCTGGAGTCCCTCGACGGCGGCGAGGGCGGGGTCTTCGCGTGCCGCGCGGATGCACGCGCGTGGCCGCGGGGGATGCGGATCGCCGTGCAGTCGGTGGTGGCGGCGCTGCGCATCGTCGCCGCCCGCACGGACCTGCCGATGGCGGCGACGCGACTGCGACGCGACGGACTGGTCGACGATCTCGTGGAGGGCGCCGCCCCGGAGGCGGAGCTCGCCACGCGCCTGCGGATGGAGGGCGTCGACCCGGATCTCCTGTCGGTCGTCGCGACGGCGTCGGCCGGTGCCGGTCTTCCCGACGAGACCGTGCGCGGCCTTTTCGAGGATGCGCTCGCCGACCTCGGCGCCGTCGTCGGGGTCCGCGACGGTGTCGCGGTCGTGATCCTGCCCGCGACGCCGGCCGTCGACGAGGAGCTGCTCGACCGCATCCGGGACTGCGGCGGACACGCACGCGAGCTGCTCGGGCAGGGGGCGCTGCGGGTCGGGCTGAGCGACCCCGTGCAGGGGGCGACCGACATCGGCAGCGCGATCGGTCTCGCGCACGAGCGGATGCGGGGCGCCACCGGCTCGACGACGGTGCGTATCGGTTACGACGCGCGTGCCCACACCCATCAGGCGCTTCTCGCGGGACTCGGCGAGACGGCGCGGCAGGCCTTCGCCGATGCGCTGCTGGGCCCGGTCGTCCGTTACGACGAGCGGCATTCCTCGGACATGCTGAGCACGCTCGCCGCCTTCCTCGATCACAGCGGGAGCTGGCAGGCGGCGGCGGACGCGTTGCACATCCACCCGAACACCCTGCGGTACCGGATCGGCCGCGTGGGAGAGCTCACGCGGCGCGACCTGTCGTCGATGGCCGACCGCGTCGACCTGTATCTCGCGATCGCCTGCGCCGATCCGGACCGGTTGCAGCCGCAGGCGGCCGCCTGACGAGCGTCCGTTCCGCGTTCAGGCCGACGCGGTGCTCGCCGCCGCTCGCACCTCGGTGAGGAACGCGTCCTTCTCGGCGCGCCCGATGAACGAGGACTCGAAGGAGTTCGCCGCGAGGGTGGCCATCTGGGCGGGGCCCAGCCCGAGCGCCCGCTCCACCGCGCGCAGGTTGTCGTCGACATATCCCCCGAAGTACGCGGGGTCGTCGCTGTGCACGCTCACGTTGAGCCCCTCGTCGAGCATGATCGGCAGCGGGTGCATCGCGAGGTCGGCCGGAGCGGTGCGCAGCGCGACGTTCGAGAGCGGGCACACGGTGAGCGGAATGCGCTCCTCGCGCAGGCGCGCCACGAGCTCGGGGTCCTCGAGCGCGCGGTTGCCGTGGTCGATCCGTTCGACGCCGAGCAGATCCAGCGCCTCCCACACGTAGTCGGGGCCGCCCTCCTCACCCGCGTGGGCGACGCGGTGCAGGCCCTCGGCGGCGGCACGTCGGTAGACGTCGGTGAACAGGGACGGCGGGAAGCCCACCTCGGTGGAGTCGAGCGCGACGCCGATGAACTTGTCACGGAAGGGCATCGCGGTCGTGAGGATCTCGTCGGCGGCGGCGGGGCCGAGGTCCCGGAGGAACGACAGGAGCAGGTCGGCGGAGATGCCGAGGTCGCGCCGGGCGTCCTCGACGGCGGCGGAGAGACCGCCGATCACCGCGGCGAACGGCACACCGTTGTTGACGTGCGTCTGCGGGTCGAAGAACATCTCCGCACGGCGGACGCCACCGGCGTGCGCGCGGGTCAGGTAGGCGCTGCCGAGGTCGTAGAAGTCCTGTTCGGTGCGCAGCACCGCGAGGTTCGCGTAGTGGATGTCGAGGAACGACTGCAGGTCGTCGAAGACGTAGCGTGCGGTCAGCTCGTCCGCGTCGTACGTCGGCAGTGTCAGGCCGTTGCGTCGGGCGAGGTCGACGAGAAGCGGCGATTCGATCGTGCCCTCGATATGGATGTGCAGCTCAGCGGTCGGCCACATGGGTGTCCCTTCTCGTTGTCTTCGCGGCGGATGCCGATCCCGCGCGCGTCCTCGTCGGGCGGTGCCGGGTGCCGGATCCTGCGCGGCGGTGCCGGTATGCGGGCCTCGCGACGGATGCGGCGGACGCGGTGGTGCGGCGACGCGTCGGTGCCGCGCGAACCGAGCCAAGCACAGCGCGATGGCGTCTGCTTCGGAGGTTCCGCCAACGTCTGGTCGCCCGCGACGGCGCGCGTTGGTGGATTCGGCGAGACGTGAAACCCCGCAGCGGATCTACGTGCGCCCGCCGAAATCTGTCCGTGCTCAGCTACAGCGTGGCCCCCGTCGGACGCCCGGATTTCGTCCGGCCCGACGTGGTCGCCCACCCGCACCCGCTGGTTTCGTAGCGGACGGGATGATGCACCTCCGCCTTCGGAGGGGCGCGCCGAGAGAGGACAGCACTCACATGAGAAGAAGAATCGCGTCCGCCGCCCTGGCGGCGACCGTCGCCGGCGTGCTCGCGCTCACCGCGTGCAGCGGCGGCGCCACGACGAGCGAGGAGACCGCGGGCGGGTACGGCGACGTCGAGTTCCAGCTGTCGTGGATCAAGAACAACCAGTTCGCCGGCGAGTTCATGGCGCAGGAGCAGGGCTACTACGCCGATGCCGGCTTCGGCGACGTCACCATGACGGCGGGCGGGTCCTCCGCCACGTCGGCCGAGGCGGCGGTCCTCGGCGGCCAGGCGATCGCCGGCGACGCGGCGGACATCATGAAGCTCGCGAGCGCCATCGAGCAGGGCGCCGGGCTCAAGGTCATCGGTGCGACCTACCAGAAGAACCCGTTCGCGCTGATCTCGCTCGACGACAACCCCATCCCGACGCCCGCCGACCTCGTGGGCAAGACGATCGCGGTCTCCGACGGCGACACGCTGGTATGGGACTCGTTCCTGAGCGCGAACGACATCGACCCCGCGAGCGTCAACACGGTGCCGTTCAACTTCGACTCCAGCATCCTGACCTCGGGTCAGGCCGACGGGCTCGTGACCTACACGACCGGCGGCGCGAACGTCATCAACGCCGCCGGCTATGCCGCATCCGAGTTCCTGCTCGCCGATTACGGCCTGCCCCTGGTCGGTGAGGTCTTCATCGCCTCGGACGAGACCATCGCGAACGACCGCGCGAAGCTCGCCGCGTTCATGGAGGCCACCATCCGTGGCTGGCGCTGGGCGATCGACAACCCGGAGGACGCGAACCTCATCACGAACTCCGTGTACGCGGCCGACCAGAACTACGACGACGACATCTATCTGCTGCACATGCAGGCGCAGATCCCGCTGATCGTCACGCCCGACACCGAGAAGAACGGCCTCCTCACGATGACGCCGGAGCTGATCGACGAGAACGTCTCCGTCATCAACTCGGCAGGCATCGAGATCAGCGCGGACGACATGTTCGACATGTCGATCCTCGACGAGATCTACGCGGCCAATCCCGACCTGAAGTAGTCGGACGCCGCAGGACGCACGAACGGATCGAGCAGGGGCAGGATCATGACGAAGACGGAATCGATGACCGACGGACTGTCGGTACGTCATCTCGAGAAGGTGTACGCGACGGGACGGTCGCAGACGGTCGCGTTGAGCGATGTCTCGCTGCACACGCCGCGTGGATCGTTCCTGTCCCTGCTCGGCCCGTCCGGATGCGGCAAGTCGACGCTGCTGCGCATCGTCGGCGGTATGGAGAGCGCCACCGGCGGGGAGGTCGAGGTGCACGGCGCGGCCGTGACGCCCGCCTCCCCTCCGGGTGCGCTCGGCGTCGCCTTCCAGGATTCGGCGCTGCTGCCCTGGCGCAGCGTCGAGGCGAACATCCGACTGCCCCTGGAACTGACCGGCAAGCGTCAGAACGCCGCGGCCGTGCAGGAGCTCATCGACCTCGTCGGCCTCGGCGGTTTCGAGAAGTCCCGTCCGTCGCAGCTGTCCGGAGGGATGCGCCAGCGCACCTCGATCGCGCGCGCACTGGTGACCGAGCCCGACTTCCTGCTGCTCGACGAACCGTTCGGCGCGCTCGATGACATGACCCGTCAGCGACTGAACGGGGAGCTGCAGCGCATCTGGATGGAGCGGCCGGTGACCACGGTCATGGTGACGCACGGGATCTCGGAGGCCATCTTCCTCTCCGACGTCGTCGCGGTCATGTCCGCACGCCCCGGTCGCATCGCGGAGATCGTGCCGATCGACCTGCCGCGCCCGCGAACGGTCGACATGCTGCGCTCGCCGGAGTTCCACGCGCTGCACGACCACCTCACCGATCTGCTCTTCGGTGACGGGGACGGCCGCGCGGCCCGGGGTGCCGCGTGAGCGCGCCGGCCGCCCGCGTGCGCCGGCGCCGGTCGCTGCCGGTGGGCGCGATCCTCACCCCGCTCGCGATCGTGGCGGTGCTGTGGGTGCTCGGCGCCACGGTCTGGCGTGACACGTCGCTCTCGACGCCGCCGGCGATGATCGCGCAGGCGGTCTCGGACGGGTGGGAGTTCTACGCCCGCAACGCGGCTGCGACGCTGGCGCGGGCGGGGCAGGGCTACCTGTGGGGCAATCTGCTCGCGCTCGTGATCGCGCTGGTCGTGCTGCTGTTCCCCCGGGCGGACAGCGCGGTGGTGCAGATCGCGGTGATCAGTCAGTGCTTGCCGATCACCGCGATCGGTCCGCTCGTGATGGTGATCTTCGGCAGCACGTTCGCCGCGGTGTTCCTGGCGGCGCTCCTGGTGTTCTTCACGAGTCTCATCGGCATGGTGATGGGGCTCGAACAGGCCAAGAAGACGCAGCTGGCCCTGGTGCGCGCGTACGGGGGCGGTCCGGTCGCCCAGATCCGCAAGGTGCGGTTGTGGGCGGCGCTGCCGGCGACGCTCACTGCGCTGGCGGTGGCGGTGCCGGGCGCGATGCTCGGCGCGATCCTCGGCGAGTACCTGGGCGGCATCGACGTCGGGATCGGTGTCGCGCTGAATGCGGCGCAGCGCGAGCTGGAGTCCGCCCGCACCTGGAACCTCGCCTTCCTGGCGGGGGCCGTCACGCTCCTGGCCTACGGGCTGGTCGCGCTGATCGGGCGCACACTCACTCCCTGGGCAGAGAGGATGTCGGCTCGTGACCAGTCGCTCCGTTGACGAGATCCGTCGTGCGGGCACGGGTGCTCCCGCGTCGCGGCGCACCCGTGCCGCTGGCGCCTCGCTCTGGCAGCGCGGCAGCCTCGCGCGCCGCATCCTGCGTCAGCTGCTCATGCTCCTGATCGCGGGGTCCGTGGCGGTGCTGCTGTGGATCGCCGTGCTCGAGGTGTTCCAGGTGAATCCGCTGTTCGGCGCGCGGCCGTGGACGGTGTGGGAGTACCTGTTCCCCGCCGACGGCGATGCGACCCACCGCGACGCCGTGTTCGCGGACCTCGCGATCACCGTGCGGGATGCGGCGGTCGGCTACGGGGTGGGGATGGCAGCGGCGTACGCCGTCGCGATCGCGTTCACCCTGGCGCCGTCGGTGGAGCGGTCGGTGATCCCGCTGACCCTCGTGCTGCGCACGATGCCGCTCGTGGTGCTGACGCCGCTCATCACGTTCATCTTCGGCACGGGGCTGGGTGCGGTGACGGTGGTCGTCGTGCTCGTGGTCTTCTTCCCGGCGCTCGTGAACATCGTCTACGGGCTGCGGTCGGCGAATCCGCAGTTCGTCACGCTGGTGCGCGCATACCAGGGCACGCGGGGGATGCTGCTGCGCAAGCTCCTCATGCCGTCGTCGTTGCCGGCGACGTTCGCCGCCGCGCGGATGTCTGTCCCCGCGGCGGTCACCGGTGCGATGATCGCCGAGTGGCTGGCGACCGGGGAGGGCCTGGGCGGCTCCATCTCGCGCGCTGCCGGAAGCTTCGGGTACACGCAGATGTGGGCGTCGGCGGTGACGATCGCGGCGGTGACGATGCTGGCGTACTCGGTGGTCAGCATCGCCGAGATCGTGGTGTCGGATCGATTCGGGGCTGTACAGGAGGACTGATGGATGCGGAACGCGTAGCCGACGCGGTGTGGGCGGCGGGCGCCGTCGCCCGCGGGGACGTGAGCGCGGCGGAGCTGCTCGAGCACCACCGGCGCCGGATCGTGGACGGCGCCGACCGGTGGAACGCCGTCGTCGACACCGACTTCGCCGGCGCGGCCGTCGCCGCTGCCGACATCGACCGGCGGGTCGCCGCGGGGGCCGAAGTGGGAGCGCTCGCGGGTGTGCCGATGACGTTGAAGGACTCGTTCGACGTTGGCGGGATGCGGACGACGCACGGCCGTCGGAGCGATGCGCACCGGGCGGCGACGGACGCGCCCGCGGTCGCGCGGCTGCGCGCCGCGGATGCGGTGCCGTTCGGCAAGTCGAACGTGCCGGTGCTGCTCGCGGGGTATCAGACCGCCAACGAGGACTTCGGGCGCACCCTCAACCCGTGGGCCCCCGACCGGGCGCCGGGCGGGTCGTCGGGTGGGGCGGCGGTCGCGGTGGCGACCGGGCGCAGCACGATCGAACTCGGCAGCGACCTGGCCGGCTCGATCCGCATCCCGGCCGCGTGGAACGGCATCTTCGGGCACCGGCCCAGCAACGGCGTGGTCTCGAAGCGCGGGCACCTGCCCTGGCGGGAGGGCAGCCTGATCGAGCCGCCGAACTCGGTGTCGGGGCCGTTGGCACGATCGGCGCGCGACCTGGAGCGGGTGCTGCCGCTCATCGCCGGGGCGAGCGCGCCCGACGACGCCGCGTGGCGGCTGGAGCTGCCGCCCGCCCCGTGGGAGTCGCTGCAGGGCCTGCGCGTGGGCGTGTGGTCGCAGTGCGCGGTCGCACCGGTGACGGCGGAGATGCGTCGGGCGCTCGCGGCGCTCGCCGCATCCATGGAGTCGCTCGGCGCCCGCATCGTGCCGCTCGACACGGTGCCGCTCGACACCGTGCCGGGCGCGGACGCGGACGGCCTCGCCCTCTTTGACCGGCTCATGAACGCGGAGATCGCGCACAGCGCCGATCCCGAGGCGGTCGCGTCGGTCGCCGCAATGCCCGGCACGATCGGGCAGCTCGTGCACGACCACTGGCGGGATCTCGAGACGCAGCGGCGGATTCGCGCGGAGTGGGAACGGGCGGTGTTCGCGCACGTCGACGTCGTGCTCGCACCGGCCGTGCACGGTGCGGCGCCGTTGTGGGATGACCGTCCGGTCGAGGAGCGCCTGCTCGACATCGACGGTGTGCCGCACCCGGCCGCGGCGACGATCAGCGCGTGGAGCCGCATCCCGAACCTGGCCATGCTGCCGTGCACGGTGGTGCCGATGGGGCCGGGGGCCGAGACGGGGCAGCCGATGGGCGCGCAGCTGATCGGTCGGTACCTGCACGACCGCACGACCCTCCGCGTCGCCTCGCTGCTCGAGCGCGACGACGTGGTGCGGTTCGTATCGCCCCTCGGGTGATCCACGCGAAAGACCCCCTCCTCTGCGGCGTGAGGAGGGGGTCGTGGCCGCCCGGGCCTTTCGCGGTGGAGCGGGCAGCCGCGTGAAGCCAATCACGGCGACTGCCCGCATCCGAGCGAATTGAGTAGTTTCCCTCCCGAATGGGCCGTACCGAGCCGGCTCAGAGGGTGCGCCGCGTCGCGGTGCGCCGCACGATCACTCCCGTAGCGAGCAGGCCGAGCGCGACGAGCACGAGCAGTGTCGCGTCGAACGCGCTCCCCGTGGCCGCGAGGGCGGCGCCGGTGGCGGCGGCCGTACCCGGGGCCGCCGCGGGTGCGGTCACCGTGATGGCGCCGGTCGCGATGACCGTGCCGGCGGCGTCGAGCACGACGATCTGGTGGTCGCCGGCCGGGGTGCTCGCCGGGATAGTGAACGATCCGAGGAACGTGCCGTCCGCCTTCGGGGTGAGGGTGCCGAGCACGACCGGGTCGGAGTGGAGTTCGACGGTGAGGTCGCCCTCGCCGAAGAACCCCGAGCCCGACACGATGACGGAGTCGCCCGCGGTGGCCGACCGGATCGACAGCGTGATCGCCGGCGGTGCCGCGACGAGCACCGGCTCGGAGCTCGCGGTCGCGGGAACGAAGCCGGTCGCGGTCGCGGTGACCGTGACGCTCACGCGGGAGCCTGCGAGCGGCCCGGTGAGCGCGAGCGTGTCGCGCGTCTCGGCCGGCAGCAGCAGGCCGTCGCGGAACCACTGGTAGCTCAGCGCGGCGTCGGCGGGGGTGAGCTCGTCGGTGACGACGGCCGTGAGGGTGTTCGCGACCTGCGCGAGCCCGTCGACGGTCACCGATAGCTCGCCGGTGAACGGCGCCGGAGCGACCGCCGCGGTGGCGGCCGAGGTGCCCACACCGGATGCGGAGACGTATCCGGTGAGGGTCGGCGTCGCGGTGACGGTGATCGCGGTGCCGACGAGTGCCGAGGTGAGCAGCAGCTCGCCCGTGGTGGCGCCCTCGATCGCGACGCCGTCCGCGAACCACTGGAACGCGATGGCGTCGGTCGCGGGTGCCGAGGTCGCCGTGATCTCGGCGGTCAGCGTCTGGCCGACGGTGACCGTGCCGGTGATCGCGACCTCGACCGCGCTCGTGAACGCGCCCTCGGCGACAGCCGCGGTCGGGTCGGACGTGCCCGCACCGGTCGCGCCGACGTAGCCGGTGAGCACCGGGGTGGCGGTGACGGTGAGCTGCGCACCGAACGTGTCGACGGTCGGCGTGTAGGTCGCGCCGGTGGCGCCCTCGATCGGGTCGCCGCCCGCCGCCCACTGGTACGTGTACGAGGTCGGGGCCGGTGCGGCGGGGGTGTCGATCGTGGCGGTGAGCGGGGCGCCCACGGCGGGGGTGCCGGTGATCGTCGGAACGACGGCTGCGATGAAGTCGCCCGGCAGCACGGCGTCGGTCGGCACGGACGTGCCTGCCCCGCTCGCGCCGACGTAGCCGGTGAGCACGGGCGTCGCGGTCACGGTGAGGCGCTCGTCGTACTCGGCCGCGGTCGGCGTGTAGCTCGCGCCGGTCGCGCCGTCGATGGCGGTGCCGCCCGCCGACCACTGGTACGTGTACGAGGTCGGGGCGGGGAGGGCGCCGGCCGTGATCTCTGCCGAGACCGACACGCCGACGACCGGCGTGCCCGAGACGGCAACGCTGGGAGCGCGGGTGAAGTCACCCGCGGCGACGGGCGTCGTCGCGGTGCCGAGGCCTGCGCCCGTGGTGCCGTTGTAGCCGGCGAGCACGGGGGTGACGGTGAGGCTCAGCGTCGTTCCGAACGTGTTGGCGGTCGGCGTGTAGGTGAGGTCGGTGGCGCCGTCGATCGGCTCGCCGTCGCTGCGCCACTGCACGGCGTACGAGGTCGCCGCCGGGGTCGACGGCGAGACGACGCCGGTGACGGGGACGCCCACGACCGGGGTGCCGGGGATGGTGGCGGACGCCGCATCCGTGAACGTGCCGGTGGTGACGGATGCGGTCGCGGTGGCCGTCCCGCTGCCGGTGGCGCCGTCGTAGTCGGCGAGCACGGGCGTGATGCGGACGCTCAGCGTCCTGCCGAGGTCGGCGGCGGTGGGCGTGTAGGTGGCGCCGGTCGCGCCGGTGAGGGGCGACTCGCCCGCGAACCACTGGTACGTGTACGACGTGGGAGCGGGGGCGGCCTGACGCGTGATGGTCACGCCGACGGGGGTGCCGACGGCCGGGACGGCGTCGAGGCTGCCGAGCGCGCGGGTCGTGAACGGCGAGAGGATCTGCTGCCAGGCGGCGGTGACGGTGGAGTCCGCGGTGAGAGTCGTCGAGTCGGTCCACGGCTCGCCGTTCATCCGCCAGCCGAGGAGGGTGTAGCCCGGGCGCGGGGCGATCTCGGGGGCCGCCTGGAGGCTGTTGCCGACGTTCTCCGCGTAGACGCGCAGGGTGACGTCGGGTTCGCCGTTGTCGCGCACGAAGGTGACGACGTAGTCGTGGTCGGTGACGTACGCCGGTTCGATGACGCCGCTGGAGCGGACGATGATCGTGCCGTGGTTGTCGACCGCGCCGGGGATGGTGCCGGAGAGGTCGATCGTGCCGTTGTTGACGATCCGGCCGGCGCCCGACATGGTGAGCGAGCTGCTTTCGGGGACCGTCATGGGCGAGCCCGACGCGATCGTGAGGGTGCCGGAGAGGTTGAGCGATCCGAACCCGGTGCGGCTCTGCCCGGCGCCGAACGCGGAGCCCCCGCCCATGCTGGAGACGGTGACGTTCGCGGGGGCGGCGATGAGGGTGGCGACGCCGTCGGTCTCCCAGCCGCCGCCGATGCCGGCGCTGCGGTCGCCGCCGTTCGCGGTGACGGTGCCGCCCGTGATCTGCACCGTGCCGAACGTGCCGTGCCAGGCCGCGCCGATGCCGGGGCCGTAGCTGCCGCCGGTGGTGGTGACGGTGCCGCCGGTGATCGAGACGGTGCCGCCGGTGCTCGTCGAGCCGCCGCCGAGGCCCGCGCCGTAGGCGCCGCCCTTCGCGGTGACGGT
>JAVBUN010000166.1:0-2893 GCA_031555335.1 Microbacterium sp. | reverse complement strand
CCAGGGCGGTCACGACGCCCGCGACGATCGGGCGCGAGATCGGAGCTGCGGACATCGTGGGCAACGCTAGCGCACCCGCGTCGCGCTCCGGCGCGGCGACCGTTCCGCGCAAGAACGGCCCCTGCGGGCCGCCACCGCCCGAACAGGCAGTGGACGAGGGATGCCGCTACGCGGTGAGCACCTGCGCGGTGCCCAGCGGAGCATCCGGGCCCATCTCGGCGGCGAGGCGATTCGCCTCGGCGATGAGGGTGGCGACGATCTCCGACTCGGGCACCGTCTTCACGACCTCGCCCTTGACGAAGATCTGGCCCTTGCCGTTGCCGCTGGCGACGCCCAGGTCGGCGTCGCGCGCCTCCCCGGGACCGTTCACGACGCAGCCCATCACGGCCACGCGCAGGGGGACCGTCATGTCTTTGAGCCCCTCGGTGACGTTGTCGGCGAGCGAGTACACGTCGACCTGCGCGCGCCCGCACGACGGGCACGAGACGATCTCGAGCGTGCGTTCGCGGAGATTCAGGGACTGCAGGATCTGATGCCCCACCTTGACCTCTTCGGCGGGCGGTGCGGAGAGCGAGACGCGGATGGTGTCGCCGATCCCCTCGGAGAGCAGGATGCCGAAGGCCGTCGCCGACTTGATGGTGCCCTGGAACGCGGGCCCCGCCTCGGTCACGCCCAGATGCAGCGGCCAGTCGCCCCGTTCGGCGAGCAGCCGGTACGCCTTCACCATCACGACCGGGTCGTTGTGCTTGACGGAGATCTTGAAGTCGTGGAAGTCGTGCTCCTCGAAGAGCGACGCCTCCCAGACCGCACTCTCGGCGAGCGCTTCCGGCGTCGCCTTGCCGTACTTCTCGAGCAGCCGACGATCCAGAGATCCCGCGTTCACGCCGATGCGGAGCGAGACGCCCGCGGCCTTCGCAGCGGCCGCGATGTCGCCCACCTTGTCATCGAACTGACGGATGTTGCCGGGGTTCACCCGCACAGCGGCGCACCCGGCATCGATCGCCTGGAAGACGTACTTGGGCTGGAAGTGGATGTCCGCGATGACCGGGATCTGACTCTTCTTCGCGATGATGTGCAGCACATCGGCGTCGTCCTGACTCGGGACGGCGACGCGCACGATCTCGCATCCGCTCGCGGTGAGTTCGGCGATCTGCTGCAGGGTCGCGTTGATGTCGGTCGTCTTGGTGGTCGTCATCGACTGCACGCTGATCGGGGCGTCCCCGCCCACCAGCACCTTGCCCACCCTGATCTGCCGGCTCTTGCGTCGCGGGGCGAGGGTTTCGGGGATGCGCGGCATCCCGATGTTCACGGCTGGCACGGGTCCAGCCTACGCCGCCACGGCGGGATGCGGCCCGAGCGCGACGCTCAGGAGAGCCGCTTCATCTCGTCCTGGATGCGGTCCTCGCTGGGTCCGCCGCGGCCGGAGCCGAACGCGCGGATGCCGGCGAAGACGACGCCGATCGCGATCGCCCCGATCGGCCACGCCGGCCAGAAATACCCCATGCCGCTCGCCACCCAGATGCCCGTGAACAGGAGCGAGAGCACGACCCAGGATGCCAGGCCGTACCAGAAGGACTGCTTGGCCTTCAGGCTGCTGATGGCGCGGTCACGCAAGTCCCCGGACTCGGTCATGGCGCCGATCATAGCGGGGGCGGTCCGAGCCGTGTGGTAATTTCGGCGGATGCACGCGACTCTCTCCTGGTGGCGCATCGCCTAGGCGGTGTGCGCGTGCGACACAGACCGCCCACGGGGCGGTCTTCTGCGTGAGGCGGCCGCTCCCCTGACGAAAGATCGATCATGACCGGCACCGCCGCGGACCTGTTCTCCTCGCTGGCCACGGACTCCCGTCCGTTCGCGCTCATCGCGCGCGACGAGACATGGGTCGAGGTCCTCACCGGCGACGTCGTGGATGTCGATCTGCTCGCCGACATCCCCCTGCACGATGCGGACGGACGCCCGCGGGAGGTCCTCGCCCTCGTTCCCTATCGGCAGGTGCGCGAGCGCGGGTTCGTCTGCCACGACGACGGCGCACCGCTGCGCTGCCTCCTCGTCACGGGACACGAACGCGTCTCCCGCGCCGATGCGCTGTCGGCTCTGCCGACCGCTCCGCTGCCGCTCGGCGACCCGGGCTTCGATCTGAGCGACGACGAGTACGCCGAGATCGTGCGCACCGTGATCGCCGACGAGATCGGTCGAGGCGAGGGGGCGAACTTCGTCATCCGCCGCGACTTCACCGCATCCGTCGCCGCCGACGAGCGGATCGTGGCGCTGACCTGGTTCCGCGCTCTGCTGGAGTACGAGCGCGGAGCGTACTGGACGTTCGCCGTCGTCACCGACGGTCACGTCGCGGTGGGCGCGAGCCCGGAGGCGCATGTCAGCGCGCGGGGCGGCATCGTCACGATGAACCCGATCTCCGGCACGTTCCGTCACCCCGCCGGCGGCGCGACCGTCGAGACCCTCAGCGCCTTCCTCGAATCGACGAAGGAGACCGAGGAGCTGTTCATGGTGGTCGACGAAGAGCTGAAGATGATGAGCGCAGTCTGCTCCGACGGCGGCCGTATCACCGGCCCGCACCTCAAGGAGATGTCGCGCCTCACCCACACCGAGTACGTGCTGCGGGGCCGCAGCAAGCTCGACCCCCGCGACATCCTGCGCGAGACGATGTTCGCCCCGACGGTGACCGGCTCACCGATGCAGAACGCGTGCACGGTCATCACGCGCCACGAGACCACTCCGCGCGGGTACTACTCGGGCGTGGCGGCGCTCTTCACGCCGCGCGAGACGCTCGCGGCGGACGAGCCGACCCACGACCTCGATGCGCCGATCCTGATCCGCACCGCCTACCTGCAGGACGGCCGGCTGCGCGTGCCCGTCGGGGCCACCCTGGTGCGCC
>JAVBUN010000106.1:0-3949 GCA_031555335.1 Microbacterium sp. | reverse complement strand
ATCGGCGGGCTCATCGGAGGCTTCTTCGGAAGCGTCGCCGACCGCGGCGTCTCGGCCGTGAACATGATCATCCAGGCCATGCCGTCGCTGATCGTGCTCTTCGTGGTCCTCTCGATCTACCGCGGCAGCACCTTCATCGCGATGATCGTCTTCGGCCTCATGGCATCGCCGACCATGTTCTTCCTCGTCCGCGGCGCCACGCTGTCGGTGCGCAACGAGCTGTTCGTGGATGCGGCGAAGGTCTCCGGACTCTCGCCCGCGTACATCGTCTTCCAGCACATCCTCCCCCGGGTGCGCGGCATCATCGTCGTGCAGGCCACGGTGTTCGCCGCGACGGCCCTCGTCGTCGAGAGTACGCTGAGCTTCCTCGGCTTCGGCGCGCAGCCGCCCGAGCCGAGCTGGGGCGGGATGGTCTCCGAGGCCGCGCGACAGATCTCGCTGAGCCCCTTCGTGCTCTACGCCGCCGGCGGCGTGATCGCCCTCACGTCGTTCGCGGCCGGCATCCTGGGCGACAGCCTGCGCGACCGGATGGCGAGCAACTGGACGCTGCCGAAGCTGACCCGCGACCCCCGTACCGATCGCGCCGACGCCCGCCGGCCCCTCCCCGACGGCGTCCTGCTGTCGGTGGAGAACCTCGACGTCGGCTATCACTCCGACAACGGGATCGTCCCGATCGTGTCGGATGTCTCGTTCGCCATCGGGCGCGGCGAGATCCTGGGGGTGGTCGGCGAGTCCGGCTCCGGCAAGACCACGGTGGCCTTCGGCGTGCTCGGCGTCATCGGCGACGGCGTGGCCGTGACCCGCGGATCCGTCAACTTCGACGGCACGGACCTCGTGGGCCTGTCCAGGCGCCAGCTCACGGCGTTCCGCGGCAAGCGCCTGGCGTACGTCGCCCAGGAGCCGATGGTCGCGCTCGACCCGAACTTCCGCATCCGCGCACAGCTGGCCGAGGTCATCCGCCGCAACGACGGACTGCGCGGTCCCGCCGTCGAGGAGCGTGTGATCGAGCTGCTCCGCCAGGTGGAGCTCCCCGACCCGGAAGGCGCTGCCCGCAAGTACCCGCACGAGCTCTCGGGCGGCATGGCCCAGCGCGTCGCCATCGCCATGGCCCTGGCCGGTCGCCCCGAACTGCTCGTCGCCGACGAGCCGACGACGGCGCTCGACGTCACGGTCCAGGCGGGGATCCTCGGCCTCCTCCTGCGACTGCGCGAGAGCACCGGCATGTCGATGCTGATCATCACGCACGACTGGGGCGTCGTCGCCGACGTGTGCGACCGCGTGGTCGTGATGTACCGCGGCGAGCTCGTCGAGCAGGCGGACGCGGCCACCATCTTCGCCCACCCGCAGCACGACTACACCCGGGCGCTGCTCGCCTCCAACCCGCACGGCGCCCAGCCCGGCCACGACCTCCCCGTCGTCACGGGCACCTTCACCACACCGTCCATGCTGCGCGACACCACGAGCGCGTCGGCGCTCGAGACCGAAGGGACACGGGTATGAGCCAGAGCGCGCCCCTGCTGGAGATCGAAGACCTCGAGGTCACCTACGGGCACGGACGCCGCGCGTTCACCGCGGTCCGCGAGATCTCGATGCGCATCGAGGAAGGCCGGACCCTCGGCGTCGTCGGCGAATCGGGATCCGGGAAGTCGACCGTGGGCCGCAGCATCCTGGGCCTCGCCCGCGCCACCCGCGGCACGATCCGGTTCGCCGGAGAGGACATCACCCACGTGGGGCGGCGCGCGCGACAGCGCCTGAGCAGCGACCTGCAGGTCGTGTTCCAGGACCCGCGCAGTTCGCTGAACGAGGCCAAGCAGGTGGGCGACATCCTCGTCGAGCCCCTCGTGGCCAACCGACGGCTCTCCCGTCGCCGCGCGCGCGACCGCGCCGCCGAGCTGCTGGAACGGGTGGGCCTGGGAACGGCAGCGCTCGAGCGCTATCCCGGCGCGTTCTCGGGCGGACAGCGCCAGCGCATCGCGATCGCGCGCGCCCTCATGCCGGAGCCGCGGCTCGTCGTCTGCGACGAACCCGTCTCGGCGCTGGACCTCTCGGTCCAGGCACAGATCGTCAACCTGTTCCGGCAGCTCCAGCGCGAGACCGGCACGGCGTATCTGTTCATCGCGCACGACCTCGCGGTCGTGCGGCTCCTCAGCGACGACATCGCCGTCATGAGCCGCGGCCGCGTCGTCGAGCAGGGCACGGCCGAGCAGGTCTACACCGCACCCACCGCCGCGTACACGCAGCGGCTGCTCGCCGCCGAGCCCTATCCCGATCCCGTCGTGCAGCGCGAACGCCGCAAGGCATGGGATGCGCTCGCGGTCACCACCGACCTCACCCCCGTCGCCCGGTGACACCCGCCGCGTCACGCGCGGCCCCCAGATGTTCCACCCGCACCACACCCGTATCCCATCCACCCTTCACACCTGGAGTTCCCTATGGATCTGAGTGTTTCCTCGGCGGCGACGTCACGACGGCGGCGCACGATCGCGCTCACCGCGCTGTCCGCCGTCGCCGCCCTCGCCCTGGCCGGCTGCGCCTCGGGCGGCGCAGATGACGCGTCGGGCAGCGACACCCTGACGCTCGTCGCGGCGGCCGCCCCCACGAGCATCAACCCCGCCCTCGCGAACGCCGACACGGTCGGCGGCTGGTACAGCCAGCTCCCCTACGACCCGCTGATCCGGCTGACACCGGAGGGGACGCTCGAACCCGACCTGGCCGTGTCGTGGCAGTTCCTGGACGACCAGAGCAAGGAGTTCGAGCTCACGCTGCGCGAGGACGTCATGTTCTCGGACGGCACCGAGATGACCGCGGAGGCGGTCGCCGACTCCATCAACTACTTCGTCGAGGAGGGCGTGAACGGGGCCGCCTGGCTCGGCGGCGCCGACACGGTCGCTGAGGCGACCGGCGAGAACACGGTCGTGATGCACCTCGGCGAGTCGAACTCGACGCTCCCGTTCCGTCTCACCCAGCGGTCGATCACGGGATCCGTCATCGCCCCGGCGGGCCTCGAGAACCCCGAGGCGCTGAAGAACCAGTCGTTCGGCGCGGGCCCCTACGTGCTCGACACCGAACAGACCGTGCCCGACAACCGGTACGTGTACACGGCGAACGAGAACTACTGGAACCCCGACGACGTCCACTACGACGAGGTCGTCATCCAGGTCTCCGGATCGAACTCCGCGTCGTTCCAGGCTCTCGAGGCCGGGGATGCGGACATCATGCGCGGCGACCTCGCCACGGCGACGTCCGCCGAGGCGGCGGGGCTGACCGTGGCATCCACGCCCGCCTCGATCTACGGCGTCGGCTTCGTCGACCGTGAGGGCTCGGTCATCCCCGAGCTGGCCGACGTGCGCGTGCGGCAGGCCCTCGCCTACGCGATCGACCGCGAGTCCATCGTGCAGGCCGCCTGGGGCGACGCCGGCATCGCCGGCAACGCGCTGACCCCGCCGGATCTCGCCGGCTACTCCGACGAGGTCTCCGAGACGTACGCCTACGACCCGGAGAAGGCGAAGGAGCTGCTCGCCGAAGCCGGCTATGCGGACGGGCTCTCGTTCACGATCGGGGCATGGAACCTCGCCCCCGCGGATGCGGCCACCCAGGCCGTCGTGCAGAACTGGGCGGACATCGGGGTCCAGGCGACCATCGAGTTCTACAGCGACCCCGGCCAGATGGCCACGGACGTCCTGGCGGGCAAGTTCGGCATCGTCACCTACTACTACGGTGCCGTGCAGACCGGCGCGACCATGTCGGACTTCGTCTCGGGCGCGGCCACGCAGTACAACCCGTTCGGCACGACGGACCCGCAGATCGAGGCGGCGCTGAACAGCGCCCTCACCTCCCCCGACGAGGCGGTCCAGGCCGCGGCGTACGAGGAGGCGATGTCGGTCGCGATGGTCGATGACGTCTGGCTGACGAACATCGCGTACGCGCCCTCGTTCATCATCATGAGCGA
>JAVBUN010000266.1:0-21304 GCA_031555335.1 Microbacterium sp. | reverse complement strand
GCGTCGGAGCTAGGGTGAAGGGATGCGTCGCGCCACGGTGATCACGGTCTCGGACCGATCCGCATCCGGTGAGCGCGAGGACGCGTCGGGACCGGTCGGGGTGGGTCTTCTCCGCGACGCCGGGTGGGACTGCGCCGACGCGATCGTCGTGCCGGACGGTGCGGACAGCGTGGAGCGGGCCCTCCGATCCGCGATCGAGGCGGGAGCGGAGCTCGTCGTCACGACCGGCGGCACCGGGGTGTCGCCGCGCGATCAGACCCCCGAGGGCACGGCGCGGGTGATGGAGCGGATGCTGCCCGGCATCGCCGAGGAACTCCGCCGCCGCGGTGCAGCCGAGAAACCCGCCGGCATGCTCACCCGCGGCCTGGCGGGCGTGGCGGGTCGGACGCTCGTCGTGAACCTTCCGGGAAAGCCCGCTGCCGTGGCATCCGGTGTCCCGGTGGTGCTCTCGGTCGCCGGACACGTTCTCGATCAGCTCGCCGGAGGAGATCACTGATGCCCGTCGCCCACGCCCGGATCAGCACCGAGCCCCTCGACCTCGGCGCACACCTGCGTGCCGTGGACGATGCGGCATCCGGCGCGGTCACCACCTTCCTCGGACGCGTCCGCGACAACGATCCGGATGCCGCGACCGCGGTCGTGGCGCTGGAGTACTCCGCGCATCCGGATGCGGAGCAGGCGCTGCGCGGGATCGCGGAGCGTGCGATCGGTGACACCGGCGCGATCGTGGCCGTCAGCCACCGGATCGGCCGGCTCGCGGTGGGAGATGCGGCGGTCGTGATCGCCGTCGCCTCGGGACACCGCGACGAGGCCTTCGTCGTGTGCCGTGAGGTGATCGAGGCGATAAAGCGCGAGCTGCCGGTGTGGAAGCGCCAGGTCGAGTCCGACGGCACGACGGCCTGGAAGGGCCTCGGCGGCTGATCCGGCGCCGCGGCGGGCTCATCTGCCGATCCTGAGGAGATCCGTCGATCCTGAGGGGATCCCGTGTCCTGAGGAGATCCGTCGATCCTGAGGAGATCCCGCATCCTGAGGAGATCCCGCATCCTGAGGAGATCCCGCATCCTGAGGGAGGAATCCGGGGAGAAGGTCCTCAAAATCCGGGATCTCCTCGAGATCGCGGCGGGGTCAGCCGCCCGCGAGGGATCGCGGCGGGCTCAGTCTCCCGTGAGAGATCCGCGGCGGGCTCAGTCGCCCGCGAGTGATCCGCGGCGGGCTCAGCCGCCGGCGAACGGCGGGAGGACGTCGACCAGGGTGTCGTCGGCAAGCGGGGCGTCGTCGTCCACGCGGGCGCCGCCGACCAGCACGGCGCAACGGGGCAGGATGCCGCCGAGCCCGGGCCGCTCGACGGCGAGCGCGCGCCGCAGGTCCCCGAGCGTCTGCTCCGCGCGGGTCTCCTCGGCGGTGCCCGCCATCTCCTCGGCCGCGGCGAAGTACCGCACGCGCGCCATCAGCGCTGCCAGCCGTTCGCGAGTCGCGCGAGCTGCGCGACGGCGTCCCGCACCTGTTCGGGCGACCCTCCCGTGCGTCCCGCGGCAAGGCCCGCGGCGAACGCGCTGAGCGGGGCGGCGGGTCGCGCGACACCGCGGGCGACCTCCCCGGCGAGATCGAGGATCACCGCGATCGGCAGGTCCTCGGGCCCGAGACCGAGCTGCACGCGGACGGCCTCGGCCCAGTCGTCGAGGGCCTCGGGCGGCAGGTGTTCGGTCATGGGGGTCTCCTTCTTCGCGGTGTCCGGGTCGAGATCGCCGCGCAGACGCCGAGCGTCATCCAGATCCTGCCACGTGTCGATGTCGCGGACGACCCCGTCGGGAGCCCGCACGACGGCGATCGCGAGGTCGTCGAGGAGCGCCCGCACCGGTGCGTCGCGCCAGTCGGCGGCGGTCGCCGCGGCCCGCCGCAGCGCGGCCGTGCGGTACACGCCGGCCAGCCACTGCGGGCGGGACGACCCGTCGCCCAGACACAGGCCCTCGGTGTCGCTCGGCAGCAGGGGCACGTCCCCGACCAGGCGCGGCGCCACCGCATCGGGGAAGACGAGATCGCTCGCGAGCAGGAGCGTCCACTCCGGATCGTCGGCGGGGTCGGTCGCGGCGAGCCCCGCGACGATCGCCGCGGCGGGACCGGCGAAGGCCGGCTCCTCGCGCACCCAGCGCACGTCCTGCCGGGCGTCCTCGGGCGGCGGTCCCACGACGACGACGGATGCGGCCCCCACGGCATCCGCCGCGTCGATCGTGCGGTCGAGAAGGGTCGCGCCCGCGAGCGTCAGCTGCGGCTTCGTCGTGCCGCCCAGGCGCGACGCGCGTCCGCCGGCGAGCACGACCGCCCCGAGGAAGGCGTTCACCGCTCGTCGGGGCGCGTCCAGGTGCCGGACTTGCCGCCCTCTTTGCGCACGATCCGCACGTGCTCGATCGAGGTGCCCTTGTCGAGGGCCTTCACCATGTCGACGACGGTCAGGGCGGCGACGGTGACCGCGGTCATCGCTTCCATCTCGACGCCCGTGCGATCGGCCGTGCGGACGGTCGCCTCGATCTCGATGCCCTCGTCCTCGATGACGAGGTCGACGACCGCGCCGTGGACGCCGATCACATGCGCGAGCGGCAGCAGGTCGGGCGTGCGCTTGGCCGCCTGGATGCCGGCGATCCGGGCGACGGCGAGCACGTCGCCCTTCGGTACGCTGCCGTCGCGGAGCGCGGTGACGACATCTGCCGCGCAGCGCACGAAGCCCCGCGCGGTGGCGGCGCGGACCGTCGGCTGCTTGGTGGTGACATCGACCATGCGGGCATGACCGGCGGCGTCCAGGTGCGTGAAGCTCATGAGATCAGCATGACATCGAGCAGGTCCCCGGGCGCCACCGCGTCGACCTCGGCGGGCACGACGGCATACGCCTCGGCCCGGGCGAGGCCGCCCGCGAGGTGCGATCCCGAGCCGCCCGCCGTCGCGGGACGCACGGTCCAGCGCGCCGGGTCGGAGCGATCGATCGCCGCGGGCAGGTACTGGCGCCGGGCGGGCGGGGTGCGCCATCCGGATGCGGCGGGCAGCCGCAGCACCGGCCGGTGCAGGTCGGTGCGCCCCTGCATCCGGAGCAGCGCCGGCCGCACGAAGACCTCGAACGACACCGCCGAGCTCACCGGGTTGCCGGGCAGGCCGAACAGCAGCGCCCCACCGGCGAGCCGACCGAAGCCCTGCGGTTTTCCCGGCTGCATCGCGACCGCGGTGAAGGCCACGTCGCTCCCCTGCAGCACGTTCTTGACGACCTCGAATGCGCCGGCGCTCACACCTCCCGACGTGATCACGATCTCGGCGCCCGCGGCGGCGGCGGCATCGAGCGCGGCGAGGAACGACGCGTCGGTGTCGTCGACGCTCGTGCGCAGCACGACGTCCGCCCCCGCCTCGGCCGCGAGCGCGGCGAGCAGGAGGCCGTTCGACTCGGGGATCTGGCCGCGCCGCAGCGGCTCACCGGGAGCGACGAGCTCGCTGCCGGTCGAGACGACCGCGACCCGGGGTGCACGGGCGACGCGCGCACGGGCGACTCCGGCCGCGGCGGCGGCCGCCAGCTGCAGCGGCCCGAGGGTGGTGCCCGCCGGCACGATCTCGGCGCCGACGGCCGCGTCGGCCGCGCGTCGGCGGACGTGCGCGCCGGCCGCACCCGGAGCGCGCAGCACGGTGACGGCGGTGAGCGAGTCGGCGAGCCCGCCCGCGGTGTCCTCGAACGGCACGATGGCGTCCGCGCTCGTGGGGACGGGCGACCCGGTCATGATGCGGGCCGCCTCGCCCGCGCCGAGCACCGGGTCGAGGTCGGTGCCGGCCGGCAGATCGGCGATCACCCGCAGTGTCACGGGGCGATCGGCGGAGGCTCCGGCGACATCCTCGTAGCGCACGGCGAAGCCGTCCATGGCGGAGTTGTCGAACACCGGGATGTCGACGACCGCCCGGATCGGGTCGTGCAGGGTGCGGCCGTGCGCCTGCGCGAGGGCGAGTTCCTCGGCCGGCGCGGGCGTGACGTGGGACAGCACGTGCGCGAGCTGCTGCTCGACCGTGCGCGGCGGCGTCACGCGCCCGTCCCCTGGGGGGCGCGTTCCCACACGTCCATGCCGCCCGCGAGAACGGTGGCCGAGCGGCCCGCCCGCAGCAGAGCGACGGCCGCGCGCTGCGCCCGCATCCCGACCTGGCAGACGACCACGAACGGACCGGGGCCCGCGGACGCCGGATCCGCCAGCAGCTCGGCCAGCGGCAGCAGCACCGCCCCGGGGATCGTGCCGCGGGCGGTCTCGTGGGGCTCTCGGACATCGAGCACGACGGCCCCGGCGGCGCGGCTCTCGTCGAGCCCCGCGGGGGTGACCTGCACGGGAACGGGTTCCGGAGGCCCGGCGGATGCGGCATCCGGGGCCGTCGTCGCGGTCGCCGGCCGCAGCGGGATCTCGCGCTGACGGGCGCGCAGCGCATCGATGAGCAGCACCCGGCCGAGCAGCGGATCGCCGATGCCGGTGAGGAGCTTGATCGCCTCGATCGCGAGCAGTCCGCCGATCTGCAGGCACAGTGCGCCCAGCACGCCCACCTGCGCGCACGTCGGCACCTCGCCGACGCTGTCGGGCGGGTACAGGTCCGCGAGCACGACCGGGTCGTGGCCGGCGGGAGGGGCGGACCAGAAGACGGTGACCTGCGCGTCGAACTCCTGGAGCGTTCCCCACACGAGCGGGATGCCGAGGGCTTCGGTGGCCGCGGCGACGGCGGCTCGGGTCGCGAACGTGTCGGTGCCGTCGATGACGACGTGCGCGCCCGCGAGGAGCTCCTCGGCGTTCTCCGCCGTGAGTCGGGCGCGGACGGCGTGCACCGCGGTCTCGGGTGCGAGGTCCGCGGCGGCGCGCACGGCGCTGTCGACCTTGGGACGACCGAGATCGGCGTGCCGGTGCAGGATCTGACGGTGCAGGTTCGACTGCTCGACGTCGTCGTCGTCGATCACCACGAACTCGCCGACGCCGGCGGCGGCGAGGGCCAGCACGGCGGGGGAGCCGAGGCCGCCGGCGCCGACGACCGCGACGCGGGACGCGGCCAACCGGCGCTGTCCGATCTCGCCGAATCCGGCGAGCACGGCGTGCCGCGCGGTGCGGGCCCGCTCGGCGGGGCCGAGCACGGCGACGGGGTCGACGAGCGGGGGGAAGGGCATGCGTCCAGCGTAGGCCCGACACGTGCGACGAGCGCGGATGCGCGGCGTCCGAAGCGGAGCTCCGCAGATGCGGCGGATATTCGATGAATAGTCCGCGAATGCGGCATATAGGGTGGATCTATGCAGAGCTACAAGATCTCGGCGGCCGGACGGCTGCTCGGAGTCAGCGACGACACCGTCCGACGCTGGATCGACCAGGGCTTGCTGCCCGTCACCGACACCAGTCCCGCGGAGATCCCCGGTGCGGCTCTCGCCGAGCGCGCCGTCGCGCTCGGCGCATCCGCCGCCGATCCCACGGACGTGCTCTCGAGCGCGCGCAACCGGTTCACGGGGCTCGTGACCCGCGTGCAGATCGACGGGGTGATGGCGCAGGTCGACATCCAGGCCGGCCCGCACCGCGTCGTCTCCCTGATGTCCGCGGAGTCCGCGCGCGAGCTCGGCCTGGAACCGGGATCGCTCGCCGTCGCCGTCGTCAAGGCCACCACTGTCATCGTCGAAACCCCCAAGGACTGATCCGTTGCGTCGTCGTCTCGCCCTCCCCGCCCTGCTCGCCCTCACCGGCGCCCTCGCCGTCGCCTGCGCGGCTCCCGCAACTCCGGCGTCGAACCCGACCGCGACGGCGGCCCCCGACCTCACCGGGACGCTCACCGTGTACGCGGCAGCCTCGCTCGGCGCGGCCTTCGACGAGATCGCCGCGGCGTTCGAAGAGGAGTATCCCGGCGTCGATGTGCAGCCCATCTCGTACGACGGGTCGTCGACGCTCGCGACGCAGATCATCGGCGGCGCGCCCGCCGATGTCTTCGCCTCCGCCGACGAGAAGAACATGGCCAAGGTCGTCGACGCGGGTCTCGCCACCGACCCGGAGCTGTTCGCGTCGAACACGCTCGTGATCGCGGTGCCCGCCGACAACCCGGCGGGAATCGAGACCCTGGCAGACCTCGCCGACCCGGACGCGACCGTCGTGCTGTGCGCGCCCGAGGTCCCCTGCGGGGCCGCCTCGCAGACGCTGCTCGCCAATGCGGGGATCACCGTCACCCCGGCGAGCTCCGAGCAGAACGTCACCGCGGTGCTCACCAAGGTCGCCGCGGGTGAGGCCGACGCCGGACTCGTCTACGCGACCGACGTCGACGACACCGTCACCGCCATCACCCCGGAGGGAGCCGCGGACGTCGTCAACCGGTACCCGATCGTCGCGCTCGACGATGCACCGGATGCGGACGCCGCCGCCGCATTCGTCGCCTTCGTCCTCGGCGCTCCGGGGCAGCGGATCCTCCAGGGACTCGGGTTCGGCGCGCCGTGACCGGCGGCAGGAGAACGCAGGGCTTCGTGCCCCGCACCCTCGCCGCGCCCGCCGCCGTCGGACTCGCGTTCCTCGTCCTGCCGCTCGCGGCGCTCGTCGCCCGCGTCGACTGGACCACCCTGTGGACCGACATCACGACGCCGGCGGCGGTCGCCGCGCTCGGCCTCTCGCTCGGCACGGGACTGATCGCGACGGCTCTCTGCGTCGTCATCGGTGTGCCGCTCGCGCTCCTCATCGCCCGTGCGGGCAGCCGCGCGGCGGCCGTCATGCGCGCCGTCGTCACCATCCCGCTCGTCCTGCCGCCGATGGTCGGCGGTGTCGCGCTGCTGTTCCTCTTCGGCCGCAACGGGTGGCTCGGCGATCCGCTCTCCGGCATCGGTATCCGGCTGCCGTTCTCGACCGCGGCCGTCGTGATCGCTCAGGCGTTCGTCGCGCTGCCCTTCCTCGTGCTGGCGCTCGAAGGATCCCTGCGGGCGACCGGCACGGGGTTCGAGCAGGCCGCTGCCGCGCTCGGCGCGGGACGCTGGCAGATCCTGCGCCGGGTGACGCTGCCGCTGGCCGCCCCCGGGCTCGTCACCGGCACCGTCCTCTGCTTCGCCCGTGCCATCGGCGAGTTCGGCGCGACCGCGTTGTTCGCGGGCAACGCGCCCGGCGTCACGCAGACCATGCCCCTCGCGATCTACACCGCGTTCAACGGGGCCGGCGTCTCGCAGCAGACGGCGGTCGCGCTCGCCCTGCTGCTGCTCGTGACCGCCGTGCTGGTGTTGGTGCTGGTGCGCGCATGGCGACCCGAGGCCGTGCGATGAGCGGCGGGGCGACGCCCGCGCTCGACGCGCAGGTGGGCGTCGAGCGCGGCGGCTTCTCGCTCGAGGTCCGCGTCGAGGTCGCGCCGGGACGCGCCACAGCGGTCATGGGGCCGAGCGGGGCGGGCAAGTCGACGCTGCTCGGCGCCATCGCGGGACTCGTGCCGCTCGACTCCGGCCATGTCTCGGTCGATGGCCGCGTGCTCTCGAGCGCGACGCAGCAGGTCGCGGCGTCGCGTCGCGGCACGGTCCTCCTCGGCCAGGACCCCCGCCTGTTCCCCCACCTCTCGGCGCGCGAGAACGTCGCGTTCGGTCCCCGCGCCGCCGGTACGGCCGCCCCGCAGGCGCGCCGCATCGCCGACGAGTGGCTCGAACGCGTCGGGCTCGCGGACGCGGGACCCCGCCGTCCGGCCGAGCTCTCCGGCGGGCAGCAGCAGCGGGTCGCGATCGCGCGGGCGCTCGCCGCGTCCCCGCGGCTCGTGCTCCTCGACGAGCCCTTCACGTCGCTGGACCCGGTCACGGCCGACGGCATCCGCACGTTGCTCGCCGCGCAGCTCGCGGGGCGCACGAGCGTCATCGTCACCCATGACGCCGTCGACGCCGTCGCGCTCGCCGATCGGCTCGTCGTCGTCGAGGGGGGCCGGGTCACCCAGGCCGGCGCCGTGCGCGAGGTCCTCCGCGCGCCGGCGAGCGACTTCGTCGCGTCGCTCGCGGGACTCAACCGGGTCGTCGGTGTCGCCGCATCCGGCCGGTGCGCGGTGCCGGGCGCAGGGCTGGTGCTCGGAGACGAGACGGATGCTCGCGCCGTGGACGGCTCACCGGTCGCGGCGGTCTTCCGGCCGGGCGACGTGCGGATCGTGCCGGTCGGCGCCCCGACCCCCGCGGGGGCGACGGTGTGGCGGACGTACGTCGCCCGGCTCGAGCAGACCGTGGGCGGCGTGCGTGTGCACACGGCCGCGGCGGGCGTCGTCGTCGACCTCTCGGTCGAGAGCGTGGCGGAGTCGGACCTGCACCCCGGAGCGCCGCTGACGCTCGCGGTCGCGCCCGACGACGTCCGCATCCTGCCCGCCTGACTTTCGCCTCTGCCCCCGGTGCGTTCGCGGTCGTAGGCTCTGCGCTATGACGCGCATCCGGGGATTCCGTGCGGGCGACGAGGGGGACCTCGCCGACATCTGCGTGCGCACCGCGGATGCGGGCGCCGACGCGACCGGGATCCTCGCCGACGACCGGATCTGGTCGGAGATCTTCGTGCTGCCCTATGTCGCGCGGCATCCCGAGCTGGCATTCGTCGTGGAGTCCGATGGCCGCGTACTCGGGTACGCCGTCGCGGCGCCCGACACCGCGGCCTTCGAGGACTGGTTCCACGACGACTGGTGGCCCGTGCACGGCGCGAGATTCACGCGTCCGGGTGCGGGGCCGCGCGATGTCGACGTGCTCGCCTACGCCGACGCGCGTCGCGCCGGTCGCGAGCCCTACGCCGCCGATTACCCGGCGCACCTGCACATCGATCTGCTCCCCGCCCTGCAGCGGGACGGCTGGGGGCGGCGGCTCGTCGGCGCGGTCGTCGACGCCCTCCGCGAGCGGGGCGTACCCGGCCTCCACCTCGTCGCCCCCGCCGACAATCGTGGTGCTCTCGCCTTCTACGACCGGCTCGGCCTCACCCGTCTGGACTCCCGCGCGGGGGTGCAGGCGTTCGGGATGCTGCTCTGAGCCGCGTGATCCCGGGCAGGGGTCAGGCGACTCGGCCGGCCTCGAGGCGCACCTCGCGGTCGACGAGGTCGGCCGGAACCGCGACGTGGGAGATGAGCACGACGGCCCGGTCGGCGCCGACGGCGGACAGCAGGTCGGCGAGCAGGGCATCGGATGCGGCCGGGTCGACGCCTGCCGTCGGCTCGTCGAGGACGAGCACGGGGAAGTCCGCGAGCAGCGCCCGCGCGAGGGCGATGCGCTGCGCCTGCCCGCCCGAGACGAGCGCACCCCGCTCGCCGAGTGCGGCGTCGAGCCCGCCGCGTTCCCGCGCCCAGTCATCGAGTCCCACGCGCCGCAGCACCGCCCAGAGCTCGGTGTCACCGGCGGTGTCCTGAGCGAAGATGAGGTTCTGGCGCAGTGATTCGTCGAACAGGTACGGCGACTGCTCGCAGAGCCCCACCGTGCGCCGCAGGTCGTCGCCGTTGATGTCGCGCGCCTCGACGTCCCCGATCCGGTAGGAGCCGGCGTAGTCGAGGAAACGCACGAGCAGGTGGGCGAGGGTCGTCTTGCCCGCACCGCTCGGGCCGGTCACGAGCAGGCGTTCGCCCGGCGCGATGTGCAGATCGATGTCGGTGAGGCGCCCGGCATCGTCGACAGCAGCCGCCGCATCGCCGTCGACGATGCCCCCGTCGGCGCCGTCCTCATCCGCGCCGTCGCTGTCCTCGGCCGCGCCGGCGCGCCGTTCGGGCCAGTGCGCCGAGACTCCGCGGAGCGTGATGCCCGTGGCGAGCGCGGGCGGCAGACCGGTCGCGGCGGGCTCGTCGCGCGGGACGCCGGCCGGGATGCGGTCGGGGACGGTGCGGGCGATCCGGGAGGCGGCGGTGCGCACCTGCCGCCACGAGGCGAGCGCGAGCGGCACCGGACCGAACACCTCGAACACCGCCATCGGCAGCAGCACGACGATGGCCAGAGCCGGCCCGTCGAACCCGCCCTGGCCCACGGCGGTCGCCGTCACGAGGAGGGTCGCGACGGACGCGATGCCGGCGAGCAGCGAGACCGCACCGGAGGTGAGTCCCTGCGCCGAGGCGCGGCGCACGGTGGCGGCGCGGAGCGCGTCGTCGGCGGCGCGGACCCGGCGGTGCGCGGCATCCGTCGCCTCGAATGCGGTCAGCACGTCGAGCGACGACAGCTCGTCGACCAGGGCGTCCGCGAGCCGGGACCGGAGCGGGGCGATGCGGCGTTCGGCGCGCGCACCCGCCCACCATCCGACCCACACCGCGAGCGCGAAGGCGGCGGCGAGGCATGCGGCGAGCACGAGCGCGGCGAGGGGGTGGAGGAACGCGACGAAGACCACGCTCGCGACGCTCGCAAGACCCGCGACCCCGAGCGGCATGACCACGCGCAGCGGCAGGTTCTGCAGCTCGTCGACGTCGTCGACCAGGCGCGAGAGCAGCGCACCGCGACGCGCGCCGCCGAGCCCGTCCGGCGCGAGGGGCACGATCCGCCGCACCAGTGCCGCCCGCACGGTCGCGAGACGGCCGAGTGTCGCGTCGTGGCCGGTGAGGCGCTCGAGGTAGCGGAAGACGCCGCGGCCGAGGGCGAAGGCGCGGACGGCGACGACGACCGCGGTGATGTACATCACGGCGGGCTGCTCGGCGGCACGGGTGATCAGCCAGGCGCTCGCCGCGAGCAGGGCGATCGCGCTGACGGCGGTGCCGAGACCCGCCGCGAGAGCCCACCCGAACTGACGCAGCGGCGGCTGGGCCGAGCGAAGGACCTCCGACGTCCTCATGCGCGGGCCTCCGTTCCCGCGGGGGCGAGGGCGGCGAGGGGCAGGATGACGGTGCGATCCGCGATGGCGCGCGCGGAGGGACGGTGCGAGACGAGGAGCACGCCCGCCCGTTCGTCGTCGGCCACGCGGCGGAGCATGTGCCACAGTGCCGTCTCGGTGGCGGCGTCGAGGGCGCTCGAGGGTTCGTCGAGCATCAGCACCCGCGCCCTGCCGCGCCGCAGGCGATAAAGGGCCCGGGCGATCGCGATGCGCTGCGCCTGCCCGCCCGAGACGCCCGATCCGGAGGCGCCGAGCGCGAGGGCCCCGGGGACGTCGACGCGAGCGTCCTCGAGGCATCGCTCGACGAGTGCGGCATCGGGGGCGTGGTCGCCCAGGGAGACGTTCTCGGCGACGGTGCCCGACAGGAGGCCCGGACGCTGCCCGGCCCACGCGAGGATGCCGCGCGCCGCCGCATCGGTCACGGCCGGCGCACCCGCGACCCGCAGCCGGCCGGTGAAGGGGACGAACCCGAGGAGAGCGGCCAGGATGCTGGACTTGCCCGCTCCGCTCGGACCCTCGAGCAGCACGACCTCACCCGCGGACACCTCGATGTCGATCGGGCCGATGACCCGGTCGCCGCGCCGCACGGTGAGTCCGTGCGCGGCGACCAGCGGGCCGGCGCCGGGGTCCTCTGGGCGTCCCGGGGATGCCTCGACCGGGCCGAGGGCCGCCGCGTCCGCGTCCGCGGCGGCGTCCAGGACCGCGAAGATGTCGCCGGTCGCCGCCACACCCTCTGCGGCCGCGTGGCACTGCACGCCCACCTGGCGCAGCGGCAGGTACGCCTCGGGGGCCAGCAGCAGCACGAAGAGCCCGACGAGCAGCGACATCTCGCCGCCGAGCAGGCGGAACCCGATCGTGACGGCGATGATCGCCACCGAGATCGACGCGAGGAACTCCAGCGCGAAGCCGGAGAGGAACGAGACCCTCAGCACCGACATGGTCTCGCTCTTGTACTGCCGGGTGACCGTCTCCATGCCCGCCGCGGCGCGGTGCTGGCGACCGAAGATCTTGAGCGTGCCGAGCCCCGACACGGTGTCGGCGAACCGCGCCGCGAGGCGGTGGAGCGTCGCGTACTGACGGTTCTGCACCGACCGCGTCGCCAGGCCGATGAGCACCATGAAGAGCGGGATGAGGGGAATCGTGACGATGACCGTGACGCCCGAGAGCGGATCGGCGAGCAGCATCGCCAGGATGAGGATCGGCATCGTGATGGCGGTGGCGACGAGCTGGGGCAGATAGCGGCCGAAGTACGCATCGAGCGCCTCCAGCCCGTGGCCCGCCGTGACGGCGAGCGCGGAACTGTTGCGCTCGGCGAGCCAGGCCGGCCCGAGGCGCTCGACCGCGCGCACGAGCCGGTCGCGCAGCTGCAGCGAGGCGCGGGCCGCGCCGATGGCCGCGGTGCGCTCCGAGGCGAAGATCAGGATGCCGCGGGCCAGCGCGAGGACCGCGGCGACCGCCAGCGCGGGCACGAGCGCCGCGATCGGCTCGCCCTCGATCGCGCCCACCAGCGCGCGGGTCAGCGACCAGGCGAAGCCGAGGATGACGCCGGTCTGGGCGAGCACGATCATCGCGGTGATGAGGAGGAATCCTCGCGACGCGCTGCTGTAGCGCAGCAGGCGGGGGTCCACCGGCCGGTTGCGCTCACGCGGGGGCGTGGGGGCGGCATCCGTCGTCACTCTACGATCCTGCCTCATCGATTCTTCGTGCGTCGCGGACGGAAGGCCCCGAGTCGTCGGGCCGGTGGGGCGGATGCTGCCGCCTGTGCCGGATGCGGCGGCTCGCGCCGTTCGCATCCGACGACTCGGGTGCTCCGTCTCAGTGCGCGACCGCCGCGGCCTTCTCGATCCGCGACCGCGTGACGCGCTTGCGGAAGATCCAGTAGGTCCAGCCCTGGTACAGCAGCACGAGCGGAAGGAAGATCACCGCCGCCCACGTCATGATCGTCAACGTGTAGTCGGTGCTGGACGCGTTCTCGATCGTCAGGGTTCCGGCCGGATCGGCGGTCGACGGCATGACATTCGGGAACAGTGCGAGCCACAGCGTCAGCACGGCGAACGCGACGGTCGCCGCTCCGAACCCGAACGCCCACCCCTCGCGGTCGCGCAGGTTCGCGAGCACCGATGCGATGAGCGTGACCGCCGCGATCGCGGCGCAGGCGATCACGAGCATCAGCGCCGGGGCGCCCGCGGTGGAGGCGTTCACCACCGTCCAGAGCAGGAAGCCCGCCGCCACCACGATCGTGGCGATGCCCGACGTCAGCGCGAGCCGGCGGGCGTCGCGTCGCACCTGGCCATCGGTCTTCAGCGCCACGAAGTACACCCCGTGGGTGAAGAAGAGGAGCAGTGTGGTGAGGCCGCCGAGCAGTCCGTACGGGTTCAGCAGGGTGAGCAGCGACCCCATGAACTCGTGGTCGGCATCCAGCGGGACGCCCTGGACGATGTTGGCCACGGCGACGCCCCAGAGGAATGCCGGCACCGCGGACCCCACGACGATCATCGTGTCGAATCCGCGCTTCCACTTCAGGCTGTCGCGCTGGTGGCGGTACTCGAACGAGACGCCGCGGGCGATGAGGGCGAGCAGGATGAGCAGGAGCGCCAGGTAGAAGCCGCTGAACATCGTCGCGTACCACTCGGGGAACGCGGCGAACAGGCAGGCGCCGGCCACGATGACCCAGGTCTCGTTGAGGTCCCAGACAGGCCCGATCGTGTTGATGATCTGCCGACGACCGATGTCGTCCTTGCCGAGGAAGGGCAGGGAAATGCCCACGCCGAAGTCGAAGCCGTCCAGGACGAAGTAGCCGACGAAGAGCACGCCGACGATGAAGAACCACAGGTATGCGAGATCCATGACGTGCTCCTAGTAGACCGTCGTCGGGGTGTGCTCGTGCGGGGCATCGGCATCGTCCGCGTCGGACGGTGCCGGCAGCGGGTCGAGCCCCTTCTTGGCCGCCTTCACGATGAGTCCGAACTCGACCACCGCGAGCACGGCGTAGATCAGGGTGAATGCGATGAGCGAGATCAGCACGTTCCAGCCGGGGACGCTCGGGGAGACGCCGTCCTCGGTCAGCATCAGCCCGAAGACGATCCACGGCTGCCGGCCCATCTCCGTGAACACCCAGCCGACGAGGCTGCCGAGCAGGGGGAGCGGGGCCGACCAGATGGCCACCCGCCACGCCCACTGCGGCACGGCGCGCTTCGCCTTCTTGCGCGTGAGCCACAGTCCGACGACGGAGATGAGGGCGGCGAGGGCGCCGAAACCCATCATCCAACGGAAGGCCCAGTACGTGACCCAGATGACGGGGGCGAAGGGGAGCTCGCCGCCGAGCTGATCGGCGAAGGCCGGCCAGTTCTCGGTGTAGTCCGCGTTCAGGTTGTTGATGCCCTCGACGCAGCCGTCGAGCGTGTGGGTCGAGAGGAACGAGAGCAGGTAGGGCACGCGCAGCGACCAGATCTCGCTCGTGCCGTCGGGTGTGCCGAGCGAGAAGATCGAGAAGGATGCGTCGGCGCCGCAGGCCGTGTCGTACAACGCCTCGGCGGCGGCCATTTTCATCGGCTGGGTCGCGACCATCTGGAGGCCGAGCTGATCGCCCGAGATCGCGACGCCTGCGAACGAGAAGAGCACCATCCACATGCCGAAACGCAGTGCCGGGCGCATCACGTCGACGTCTCGACCGCGCGCCATGTGCCACGCGGTCACGGCCACGACCACGGCGGCGGCGAACATGAGCGCCGCGAACATCGTGTGGGGGAACGTCGCCAGGGCGACCCGGTTGGTCAGCACGGCGCCGATGTCGGTGAGTTCGGCCCGGCCGCCGTCCTCCGCCATCCGGTAGCCCACCGGGTTCTGCATGAAGGAGTTGGCGGCGAGGATGAAGTACGCCGACATGACGGCCCCGAGCCATGCCATCCAGATCGTCGCGAGGTGCACCTTTCGGGGCAGGCGGTCCCACCCGAAGATCCAGAGACCGATGAACGTCGCCTCGAAGAAGAAGGCGAGCAGGCCCTCGAACGCGAGCGGTGCGCCGAAGACATCGCCCACGAAGCGCGAGTAGGCGGACCAGTTCATGCCGAACTGGAACTCCTGCACGATGCCCGTCACGACGCCCATGGCGAAGTTGATCAGGAAGATCTTGCCGAACAGGCGGGTGAGCTGCAGCCACTTCGTGTTGCCTGTCCGCATCCACACCGACTGGAAGATCGCGACCACGAGACCCATGCCGAGCGTGAGCGGCACGAACAGGTAGTGGTACAGCGTGGTGAGGCCGAACTGCCAGCGCGCCAGCACCAGCGGGTCGAGAAACTCCATGGACGTCTCCTTCTCGGCCGTGCGGGCGCCGGTGCGCCGATCCGCGATCGACGGGCCCGATACGACTCGCGACCATTATGCCAGAGAGGTAAGACCACTGAAAGGGGGAAGCCGTGAATAATCGGCCCGACCGTCACCCGACGCCGCGTACGCTCGAAGGATGACGAGGCCCGCGGTGGATCGAGCGGTGTCGTGACCGCGGTGCCGGTCGCGATCGGTCGTCGGCGTCCGCGGGAGGCGGAGGACGCCCGCGGTGCGATGGCCGATGTCGCCGCCGGTGCGCCGCTGGCCGACACCTTCGGCCGCGTGCATCGCGACCTGCGCATCTCACTCACCGACCGCTGCTCGCTGCGGTGCACCTACTGCATGCCCGAGCAGGGCAACGAGTGGCTCGCGCGCCAGAGCATCCTCGATCTCGACGAGATCGAACGCGTGGCGCGGGTCGCTGCGGCCGCCGGCATCACGACGTTCCGTCTCACCGGCGGCGAGCCGCTGCTTCGCCGCGACATCGTAGAGGTGGTCCGCCGCCTCGCGGCGATCGAGACCGCCGCCGGCCCCGTCGAGATCGCGATGACCACCAACGGCATCCGGCTCCCCGAGGTCCTCCCCGACCTCGTCGCGGCGGGGCTGCGTCGCCTCAACATCTCGATCGACACGCTCGACCGAGAGCGGTTCGCCGCGCTCACCCGCCGCGACCGCCTCGACGACGTGCTCGAGGGCATTGCGGCGGCCGCCGCATCCGGGCTCAGCCCGATCAAGCTCAACGCGGTCGCCATGCGGGGCGTCAACGACGACGAGCTCGTCGACCTCGTGGCGTTCGCGATGGCGCACGATGCGCAGATGCGGTTCATCGAGCAGATGCCGCTCGACGCCGGTCATACGTGGGATCGGTCGCAGATGGTGACGCGGGAGGAGATCCTCGACGCTCTCGCCACGCGGTGGACGCTCGCCCCCGTTCCCGGGCGCGGCGGCGCGCCCGCGGAGCGATGGACGCTCGACGGCGGCCCCCACACGGTCGGCGTGATCGCGTCGGTCACCGCGCCGTTCTGCGGTGACTGCGACCGGTTGCGCCTCACCGCGGACGGGCAGCTGCGCAATTGCCTCTTCTCCACCACCGAGTACGACCTCGTGCCGATCCTTCGCGCTGACGGAGCCGATGAGGACATCGACCGGATGCTGCGCTCCTGCGTGCACGGAAAGCTCGCCGGACACGCCATCGACGACCCCGCATTCCTGCAGCCCGCTCGCGGGATGAACGCGATCGGCGGCTGAGGGGTGGGAAGGCTCACCGCCCGGCGGCCCGTCGTGAAGATCACGCTCGGGGAGCAGTCGCACAAGCGGGCCGATGCGCTCGCCGTGGAGGAGCCGCTCGAGATCCGGGTGGGCGGCCGCCCGCTGGCCGTCACGATGCGCACGCCCGGCCACGACGTGGAGCTCGCCACCGGGTTCCTCGTCTCGGAGGCCGTCATCGGGCGGGCCGACGAGTTCCTCGGGGCGATCCACTGCGGCGGCCCGGGCACGAGCGGTGCGCCGAACACGTACAACGTGCTGGATGTGACGCTCGCCCCGGGCGTCGACCCGCCGGCACCCGGAGCCGAGCGGAACTTCTTCACGACGAGCTCGTGCGGGGTCTGCGGCAAGGCGTCCATCGAGGCCATCGAGACGGTGTCGCGCTACGACGTGGCCGGCGACGACGTGACGCTGGATGCGGCGCTTCTCGCGACCTTCCCCGAGCGCCTGCGTGCCGAGCAGGCCGTGTTCGCGAAGACCGGGGGCCTGCACGCGGCGGCGCTGTTCGATGCCGCGACGGGGGAGCTGCTCGTACTCCGCGAGGACGTCGGTCGACACAATGCCGTCGACAAGGTCGTCGGCTGGGCGGCGATCAACGACCGGCTGCCGCTGCGCGGCACGGTGCTGCAGGTGTCGGGGCGCACGAGCTTCGAGCTCGTGCAGAAGGCCGTCATGGCGGGGGTCCCGATCCTCGCCGCGGTCTCGGCGCCGTCCTCGCTCGCGGCGGAACTCGCCGACTCCGCGGGGCTCACGCTGGTCGGGTTCCTCCGGCCGCCGTCGATGAACGTCTACGCGCGGGCGGACCGCATCCGAACCTGACCCGGCCGACGCCCGGGCCCTCCGTGCGGCGACGGGCCCTCAGCGCGCGGCGACGGGGCTGTGCGGGGCGATCCTCAGGTGCACGATGCACTGCATCGGATCGCAGGATGCCGCCATGGCGTCGACGCGGAGGGGGCCGCCGGCCTGCGTCAGCACGGCGTCCATCAGGGTGAGGTGCACGGTGCAGAGCGTCTCGCGCTGGGCGACGCCCGCCGCCGCGTTGGGGCAGGGGGAGATGTCGACGGTCAGGGCGGCCTCATCGACGTCCGGGTCGAAGCCGGCGTCGAGCAGATCGTCGACGAGCGCATCGATCTGATGGACCGCCTCGGCCGGCAGATCGGGGTTGACGCCGTCGGTCCACGGCATCACCCGTCGCATCAGATCGCCCCGGCGTGCGGCTTCGCGCGCCTTCTGCTGGGCGATCGGGCTCGCCAGGTGCGTTCCGGATGCGGCGCTGTAGAGCACGCGCGGGCGTCCACGCGTCGTGCGGTTCTCCGTCTCGGTCACGATGTAGCCGCCGTCGATCAACCGCTGCAGGTGTTCTCGCACGGTGTTGGGGTGCAGGCCGGTCGTCTCGCACAGGTCCGCGATCGTCCGTTGCCCGCCCTTCTGCAGCGTGTGGAGGATCTGTACTCGTGAGGTGCTCGAGATCGCGCTGTACGGAGCAGTGGTCATACCACTGATTATGCTCCTCCTCCGGCCGGCGGTGCAGCATCGGCATGCGCCGGATCGGCGCCGCGAAGTCGCGGTTCCGGCGCCCGGCTGTGTCACGGGATGAGAGAGTGTGGTCATGACTCTTCCCCGCACCGGCATCGTGTTCAACCCGAGCAAGATCGGCCGCGAGGAGCTCGAGAAGGCGTGGACCGCCGCATCCGACGGCGGCGAGGCGTCCTGGTTCGAGACGACGCCGGAGGATCCCGGCCAGGGCCCCGCCCGCGCCGCGCTCGAGGCGGGGTGCGAGATCGTGGTCGCCGCGGGCGGCGACGGCACCGTGCGGGCGGTCGCGGAGGCGCTCGCCGGAACGGGAGCAGCGCTCGGGATCGTCCCGCAGGGCACCGGCAACCTGCTCGCCCGCAACCTCGGCGTCCCGCTCGGCAATCCGCGATCGGCGCTCAAGCACATCGTCACCTCCGAGCCCCGGACGATCGACATGGGCTGGGTGCAGCTCGACGACGGCGACGAGCACGCCTTCGTCGTGATGGTCGGCTTCGGGCTTGACGCCGAGATGCTCGCTGCGACCGACGACGACCTCAAGTCGAAGGCGGGCTGGCTCGCCTACGTCGCCGCGATGGGGCAGGCGGTGTCGGCGTCGCAGCTGGTCACCGCGCGCGTCGCGGTCGACGGTAAGGATGCGGCGGACGTCGACGCGCACACGATCCTCGTCGGCAACTGCGGGACCCTCCAGGGCGGGGTCACGATCTTCCCCGACGCGCAACTCGACGACGGCACCCTGGACGTGCTGGTCGTCAGCGCCGAGAACGCGGCCCAGTGGCTCGACACGTTCCGCGCCGCCGTCTGGGACAACGGCATCATGCGGCTGTTCGACCGGGAGAAGAAGGCGACCAGCACCGACACCGCACGCCACGGGCAGGCCGAGCGGGTGCGCGTCGAGCTTCCCGAACCCCGCGCGTTCGAGGTCGACGGCGAAGAGGTCGGCGACGTCCGGAGCTTCACCGTGCGGATCGACGCCGGAGCCCTGCGCGTGTACTGACCCGCCCGGTCCGGCGACTCGCGATCAGGCCCGGCGGAGCGTGGTGGCCATCGGGCAGTCGAACGGGTCGCGCGCCGCGAGACCCACCCGGTTCAGGTATTCGATGACGATCGCGTAGGAGCGCAGCAGCGACGTCTCGGTGTACGGCACACCGAGCGTGCGGCAGTGCTCCCTGACGATCTCCCGAGCGCGGGACAGATGCGGGCGCGGCATGTTCGGGAACAGGTGGTGCTCGACCTGGTAGTTGAGGCCGCCCATGAGCCAGGTGGCCCACCATCCGCCGCGGACGTTGCGGGAGGTGCGAACCTGCTTGCTGAAGAAGTCGAGCTTCGCGTCCTTCGCGATGACCGGCATGCCCTTGTGGTTGGGGGCGAACGAGGCCCCCATGTAGATGCCGAAGACCGCGAGCTGGACGCCCAGGAAGGCGACGGCCATGCCGAGCGGCAGGAAGAGGAAGATCGGGGTGAGGACGATCGCGAAGCGCGCGACGAGCAGTCCGAGTTCGACCCAGCGACCCTTGACCGGCTCCCGACCGAACAGATGCCGGAAGGAGATGGCGTGGAGGTTCAGGCCCTCGAACGCGAGCAGGGGGAAGAAGAACCAGCCCTGTCGCTGGGTGATGAACCGGCGCACGCCGCGGGCGGTCGCCGCATCCTCATCGAGGAACGAGATCGTGTCGATCTCGATGTCGGGGTCCTTGCCGACCCGGTTCGGGTTGGCGTGGTGACGGGTGTGCTTCGACGACCACCAGGCGTAGCTCATCCCGACCACGCCGTTGGCGAGGATGCGGGCGAGCCGGTCGTTCCCGGGGCCGGAGGCGAGAATCTGCCGGTGTGCGGCCTCATGTCCGAGGAAGGCCACCTGAGTGAAGAGGATGCCGAGCGCCGCGGCGATCAGGAGCTGGAACCAGCTGTGCCCGAAGAGGACGAACCCGGTGATGCATCCGCCGAAGCCGAGGGCGATCGCGAGGGCGACGAACGCGTAGAACGTGCGTGCCCGATTCAGAAGACCGCTCTCCCGGACCACCTGGGACACGTCCGTGTACGCGCGGGTGATCGGGGGGAAGTCCGCGGTTCCCGCGTAGGTCTGGCGGACGGGGCCGAGCCGTGGCTCGAGAGTGGTGGAGGAGATATCGACACCTGTTCGATCGGCGACCTATCCGGCCGTGAAGCCAGAGGCGGACGCCCATCGCTATTGCTCACAGTACGGGGCGCCGCATCCGCCGACGGGAATACGTCGGTTCTCCCAGGGAGTCGTCAGCCGGGACGGAGTGCGACCCCGCCCCGGCTGATGAAAATTCAGAGCGGACGGATGTTCGCTGCCTGCATGCCCTTGGGGCCACGCTCGGCGTCGAATTCGACCTTCTGCTCCTCGCGGAGCTCCTTGAAGCCGTTGCCGGTGATCGCGCTGTAGTGCGCGAACAGGTCGGCGGAGCCGTCGTCGGGGGCGATGAAGCCGTAACCCTTCTCGGAGTTGAACCATTTCACGGTGCCAGTGGCCATCGTGTCTTTCCTTCTACTTTTCGGGCCGCGAAAGCGACCGGTGGTGCCGCGCCGACGTGTGCGGTGCGGACGGACGAGGTGCTGCGCGTCCGAGGGGACGAGCGCGTCAGCACGGTGGTGCGATTCGACGGCGGTGCGTGCGATATCGGCGGTGGGGTGCACTCCCAGGTGCTCGCTGCGCGGGCCGTGGGCGGAGAAGCCCGGGCCGACGAGGCTGATGAAGCCGGCGTATTCTCCGTGCGTCGTCGCGACGAAGACATCGGCGTCGGCCTGGCGCCAATCGAGGGGGTGTGCGGGAAGAGGGTCGGTACTGAGGGGCAAGAAAAGAGGCTTTCGAGAAGACGCGCCGGGCGCGGAAGATATGCGGGCGGCACCCGCTTTCGAGGGCGGTGCCGCGTGATTCGTGTCGACACTCCACAACGAGGAATCGAACTCCGAAGCAGCCTGTCTCCACGAGAGAGACACTTCACCGTAGCACGCCGTCCCGTTCCCGCCTAGGGTCGGCCCCGATCCGCCGGCGAGGTCCGCCGCCGACGTAGCCTGAGCGCATGCGGCATCCGACCCCCGATCCCGTGCACCCCGGACAGGAATCCGTCTGGGACTACCCGCGCCCGCCGCGTCTGGAGCGCGTCGAGCGCCGGGTGGCGATCGTGCTCGGCGGTCAGGTGATCCTCGACACGGACGATGTGCTGCGCGTGCTCGAGACGAGCCATCCGCCCGTCTACTATCTGCCGATCGCGGCGTTCGCCGCGGGGTCGCTCTCGGTCGGCGAGGGGGCGTCCTTCTGCGAGTTCAAGGGAGCGGCGCGGTACCTGGATGTCCGCGGCGGCGGGCAGGTGCGCGAACGCGCCGCCTGGAACTATCCGCATCCGTCCCCGGGGTTCGCCGAGCTT
>JAVBUN010000078.1:0-3404 GCA_031555335.1 Microbacterium sp. | reverse complement strand
CGCCTCGACGAGCACCTCCGCCCGTGCGGCCGGGGCGATTACCTCTACCTCGAGGCCGCGGCCGCTGGGGCCGCCGGGGTGTCGAACCAGGGCATAAAGTTGAACCGGTAACTCCGTAGGGGCTGATGAAGCTGAATCCGCCCCTCCGTCGTTCCCGGTTCTACTTGCTGCCCTGGTTCGCCACCGCGGCGGCCCCGGCGGCCGCGGCCTCGGGGTCGAGGTACTCGCCCGGGCCGAGCGGGCGGAGGTCCTCGTCGAGGCGGTAGACGAGCGGGATGCCGGTGGGGATGTTCAGCTCGGCGATGTCGTCGTCGCTGATGCCCTCGAGGTGCTTCATGAGACCGCGCAGCGAGTTGCCGTGGGCGGCGACCATGACGGTCTTGCCGGCGGTGAGGTCGGGCACGATCGCCTCGTCCCAGTACGGCAGGAGACGGTCGATGACGAGCTTCAGGGACTCGGTGCGCGGCACGTCGCCGTCGATCCCGGCGTAGCGGGGGTCGTCGACCTGGCTGAACTCCGAGGCGTCGTCGAGCGGGGGCGGCGGCACGTCGAAGGACCGGCGCCACAGCATGAACTGCTCCTGACCGAACTCCGCCAGCGTCTCGGCCTTGTCCTTGCCCTGCAGCGCGCCGTAGTGACGCTCATTGAGCCGCCACGACCGCACGACCGGGATCCAGAGTCGGTCCGCGGCATCCAGGGCGATGTTCGCCGTCTGGATGGCGCGGCTCAGCAGCGACGTGTGCACGACGTCCGGGAGCAGTCCCGCCTCGGCGAGCATCTCGCCGCCGCGCTTCGCCTCGGCCTTGCCCTGCTCGGTCAGCCGCACGTCGACCCAGCCGGTGAAGAGGTTCAGCTCGTTCCACTGGCTCTGTCCGTGGCGCAGCAAAATCAGGGTATGTGGGGTGGTCATGGCCCCATGATATCGACCGGCTCGGGGGTGGCGCTGGCATCATGGGCCTATGGGAACGGCACCGGTGGGACGCATCACGCGCGGCACCACCGGTATTAATCGGCTGCGCCGGATCGACCGCTGGATCGCACGCCACCCGGTGCTGCGGCGCGCGGGCGCGGATCCCCTCGTGGTCGATCTCGGCTACGGGGCGAGCGGTGTGACGGCGCTCGAACTCGAGGCGCGTCTGCACCGCGCCCGCCCCGACGTCGAGGTGCGAGGGCTCGAGATCGACCCCGACCGGGTGCGCACCGCACGGGAGCAGCTCGCGGCCGTCCGCGCGGGTCGCACGGCGTTCCGCGCGGACGCGCGCGTGTCGTTCGACCGCGGCGGCTTCGAGGTCCCCGCACCGCGACGGCCGACGATCGTGCGTGCGTTGAACGTCCTCCGTCAGTACGACGAGGCCGATGTCGCCCCGGCGTGGGCACGGATGACCGCCGGCCTCAGCCCCGGCGGCATCCTGGTCGAGGGCACGTGCAACGAAGTGGGCCGGGTCGCCACCTGGGTCGAGGTCGGCACCGACGCCGTGGCCCGCTCGCTCACCGTGTCGGTGCGACTGCGCGATCTCGTCGCTCCCTCGATCGCGGCGGAGCGACTGCCGAAGGCGCTGATCCACCGGAACGTGCCGGGCGAGCGGATCCACGACTTCCTGCGCGCACTGGATGCGGAGTGGGAGCGCGCGGCACCGCTGTCGCCGTTCGGTCCGGTGCAGCGCTGGCGCGCCGCCATGCAGGCGCTGGCGGATGCCGACTGGCCGCTGCAGCAGCGGTCGCGCTGGCGACTCGGCGAGGTCACTGTGCCGTGGGAGTGCGTCGAGCCGCGATGACCGGCGCCGCCCGGCGGGGGCTCAGACGCGCGGGATCGCCGCTCGCGCCTCCGCGGGAGGCATCCCCGTCGCCGTCAGGAAGTCGACGGCGAGCGGGCGGAACGCGGTCACGAGGTTCTGTTCGCTGAAGGTCGCCTCGCTGAGGAGTGTGCGCGGATCGAGCCGCCCCGCGATGGCGAGCAGGGCCTCGCGCGCGGCCGGTTCGAGCGAGATGTCGTCGAGGCCGTCGGCGACCAGCGCGCCCGCGCGCACGAGCTCGGCCAGCGCGTCGGCGAGCGCCGGGTGCGCGGTGCGGTCATCGGTGAGATAGACCACCCGTCGCGCGATCACGCGGAGGTTGCGTGTGGCGAGGTCCATCGCCTGCAGGATGCGGCGGTGCCGCTGCAGCTCGGACCGCTGACGGCGCAGGAACGGCGAGATCCGCGCGACCGAGAGCCCGGTCTCGACCGATGCGCGCCAGTTCTCCACGGCCGGCTGCAGCGCGCGTGCCTTCTCGAGCGCACGCTCCGCCCGGATGCGGTCGCCACGGCGCAGCGCCTGCACGACCGCGCGCGCGGCCGCGTCGAACGCCGCGAACAGCGCACGACCGTCGCGGATCTCACCCCGCGTCGCGTTGCGCGGGATCAGGATGGTGACCAGCAGCGCCGCGATGCCGCCAGTGATGCCGTCGGCGAGCCGGGAGAACGGCGAGCCGGCGGCGATGACCATCACGATGATCGACTGGATGCCGGCCGAGATCGCGAACGCGGGCTGCGGGGAGATGAGCCGGGCCACGACCAGGGTGAGGGTCAGCGCGATCGCCATCTGCCACCATCCGCCGCCCGCGATGAAGTAGAGCACCTCGGCGATGATGATGCCCACCAGCATCCCGATCACGGTCTCGAGCACGCGTCGCGGTCGGGCGTCGCGCACGAGCCCGAGGCTCGACACCGTGACGGTGGCGGCCAGGAGCGGCGAGGCGTGCCCGAGGACGTAGTGCGCGAAGACGTACGAGGCGGTCACCGCGATCACGATCTGCACGATGGCGGATGCGGACCCGCGGACCCGGTCGAGCGAGGCGTCGAGCCGGTGACGGACGCGTGCCGGCGTCGTCAGCGGCGCGGTGATCGGTGCCGGCTCGTCGTTCGCGGTCACGTGGCGGGAGCGCGCCGCGACAGCCGGGTCAGGCGCGGCACGTCGGCCGTCGCGCCGGCACCGGGCGGCACGATCGTCGTCGCCGTCGCGGTGAGCTCGCCCTCGGCCGTGACCACGGTGAGCGTGCCGTCGGTGTTCGCGGAGCGCTTCACGACGGCGAGCGCGATCGGCCCGTCCTCGTGGTGCCGCACCGCGGAGGTGATGGTGCCGACCTCCCGCTCGCCGTCCCGCACGACGTCGCCGCGGCGCGGCAGCAGGTCGTCGCTGCCGTCGAGATCGAGGGCGATGAGCCGGCGCGGCGGGTGCCCCAGGTTGTGCACCTTGGCGACGGTCTCCTGACCGCGATAGCACCCCTTGTTCATGTGCACGGCGGTCCGCATCCAGTCGAGCTCGTGCGGGATCGTCCGCTCGTCGACCTCGCTCGCCCACCGCGGCCGCCAGGCCGCGACCCGCAGGGCGTCCACCGCGAGGGCTCCCGCCAGGGCGATTTCGCCG
>JAVBUN010000025.1:0-23042 GCA_031555335.1 Microbacterium sp. | reverse complement strand
GTACGGGCCTGCCGTCTCGTCGGGGATCTCGCCGGCCGGCAGATCGGCCGAGGCGGTGGACGAGGGCGACGCCGACGGTGTGCTCGACCCGCTGCCGGTCGGGGCGGCGGACGAGGCGAGGGGCGCGCACGCGGCGAGGGCGGCGGTGCCGACACCGATGCCGATGAGCCCCAGGATCCCGCGCCGGCTCATCAGGGTGCGGATGTCGAAGGGGGCGCCCTGGTCCACGACCTCCTCGTCGGCCCGGTCGAGGCGGCGGCCCTCGTAGCGGGGTCCGTCGGGGCTCTGTCGGGGTGCGGGGATACGGGTCATGATGGCCTCCGGTTCGGCGTGGATGCCTCCACCGTCGCCGACGATCCCTTCCACCGCGGATGAACGCCCTGTGCGCCGGCTATGGGTGCCCGCCCGGGCGGGCGAGCGGTGTGCTCAGAGCGCGTCGAGGCGGATCTCGAGGAACCGGCGCACGTCCGCGAGCTCGTCGACCGACACGGCGTGGCCGAGCGCGGGATAGAGCCGGCCGCTGAGGTCGGTGTGCGCGGGCAGCCAGTCCGTCGTATGGGCGACCAATGGGGCGGGGATGACCTCGTCGCGGCCGCCGCGCCCCCAGAACACGGGCGGGCGCATCGTGGCGAGCCGCGCGTCCTCCGGCAGTGAGCCGGGGGTCGCGTACCCGCTCAGGTTCACGACGAAGTCGACGCGCTCGGGCTGCAGCCGCAGCGCCTGCAGTGCCACCGCCCCACCCTGGGAGAAGCCGAGCAGGCCGACGGACCGGTCGGGCGCCCGCGCGTCGATCCATTCGACCAGTCGCGCTGCCGCATCCGTCGTTCGTTCCGGCGAGCGGCCCTCGAGGCCCTCGATCGGATACCAGGAGTAGCCGGGCGTCGGCCACGGGGGCGCCAGCGGGGCGCGGACGGCGGCGAACGCGAATCCGTCGGGGAGGGAGGCTGCGAGCCCGAACAGATCGTGCTCGTCGGCGCCGTACCCGTGCAGGAGGACGAGCAGCGGCCGGTCGGCGGGGGAGTCGGACCACAGCACGGCGTCGTCGTCGAGCGCACCGGTCGGATTCATGCCCCTCATCCTGGCACCGGCCTCGGACGCTCGTCGCGGCGTCCTGCGCGCGGCGGCGCAGCAGGCCCGGCGCACGATCGGTCCGAAGTCGATTCGGCACCGTCACGTGAAGGAAACATCCTGCTGTCACAGTGCAGGAATGTCGATGGCAGTGTCACGAATGTTGATAGAAACACAAACACGTACTCCGGTCGGCGGGGTGCGCTGATGGCCGATCTGCTGCTGCGAGCCGGACGACTGGCCGATGGTCCGGTGGTCGATGTGCTCATCCGCGGCGACCGGGTCGCCGCCATCACTCCCGCCGGTGATGCCCGCTCCGCCCCGGCCGCCGACGGGGTCGAGATCGTCGACCTCGACGGGCACATGCTCCTCACGGCGGCCGCCGAACCCCATGCGCACCTCGACAAGGCGTTCTCGTGGGACGCGATCCGCCCGCCGATGGGGGATCTGCGCACCGCGGTCGCCGCGTGGCGTTCCTACATCGCCACGATCGACGGTCGCGAGATCCAGGGCAGGGCCCGCCGCGCCGTGCTCGCCGCGCTCGCCAACGGCACGACCGCCATCCGCACCCACGCGGACATCCCCGTCGACGGCGATCCGACGCTCACGGTCTCCGCTCTCGTCGCGATCCGCGAGGAGTTCCTCGACGTGATGGACATCGAGATCGTCGCGCTGGCCGGACCCGACGTCGCCTCGTGGCGGATCGAGGCGGCCCTGGATGCCGGCGCCGACCTCGTCGGGGGTGCGCCCCACCTCTCGGACGACGAGATCGGAGATCTCGCCCGCCTGCTGGCCATCGCCGAGCGGCGCGGGGTCGGGGTGGATCTGCACATCGACGAGGACCTGCGTGAGGGGCGCACCCTCAAGGAGTTCGCGGTGCGCACGCGCGGCTGGGACGTTCCGCGGACCGCGGGGCACTGCGTGCGGCTGGGCACCCTCGCCGCCGACGAACGCGATGACGTGATCGAGGCCGTGGTGGAGTCGGGTGTCGCGATCGTCGCCAATCCGCTCACCAATCTCTGGCTGCAGGGCTGGGACGACCCGGTGGCGACGCCGCGGGGCATCGCGCCGATCGGGCGGGTCCGGGCCGCGGGCGGCATCGTCGCCGCCGGGGCGGACAACGTGCGAGACCCCTTCAATCCCCTGGGCCGGAGCGATGCGATGGAGACCGCCATGCTCCTCGTCGCCGCCGGGCACCTCGACGTCGCGGCGGCGTGGCATGCGGTCTCGGACGGTGCGCGCCGGGTCATGTCCCTTCCCGAGGCGGGGCCGGTCGTGGGCCGGCGCGCCGATCTGCTCGCCATCCGAGGGGAGACTCTGGCGGATGCGGTGGCCGCGGCACCGGCTGACCGACTGGTCTTCTCGCACGGCCGGCTGGTGGCGCGCAGCCGCACCGCGCAGGAGTTCCTGTTCGACGTGCGCCCCGGCGTGGGGGCCCCTCCCCGGGTCGCGCCGTGACGGACGTGCCCGTGGACGGGACGACGACCCCCGTGGACGGAAGCGCCGCCGGGTCGATCCAGGACGGCCCGCTGCCGGCGGACCCGCTCCTCCTGCTGCGCGCGTGGCTGCCCGATGACGACGACCCGGCGCGGCCGGTGGCGACGCTCGCGACCGTGGACTCCGCGGGGCTCCCCGATGCGCGCGCCGTCCTCCTCTCCTCCGCGCGGGACGGCGTCCTCACCTTCCACACGGACGGACGAAGTCGCAAGGCGGCGCAGCTGCGCGCGCATCCGACTGCCGCACTCGTGCTGGCATGGCCCGAGCGGGCGCGGCAGCTCGTGGTGCGGGGATCGGTCGTCGCATCGTCCGGCGCCGAGGAGCGGCGCGCGTACGCCCGCCGCTCCCGGCACCTCCAGCTTCTCGCGTGGCTCAACTCCGACGCCCTCGCGCAGCAGGAGCGGGCGACGAGAGAGGCGGAATGGGAGCGGTTCGACCGTGCCCACGACGAGCTCGCGCCGCCAGAGACGTGGGTGGGGTTCGTCTTGCAGCCCACCGAGCTGCTGCTGTGGGAGGGGTCCGTCGCGGGGCCCAGTCGACGTGCGCACTACCGCCTGCAGCAGGGCACGTGGCGGCTCGAGGTCCGCGCCGGCTGATGGCGCGTGCCGAATTAATCGCGGAGACATAGAGCGGAAACACGACGCTTCTACGGTGAGAAATGTTGATGAGCATGAAAAATGTTGCTCTCACTGAAATCAGCCGTGTGCACCACCTTCGATCCACCCACCAGCACCTCCCACCCGATCTGCTCACACCCGAAGGACTCCTCACATGATCCGATCCTCCCGTCTCCGTCTCGCCGCGGTATCGACGACCGCGCTGGCCGCGATCGCCGCGCTCGCCGGATGCAGCCCCGCCGCCAGCACGCCCGCATCCACATCGACGAACGCCCTCGCGCTGCCGGAGATGACGAAGGTCACGCTCCTGCTCGACTACTTCGTCTACGGCGCGCACGCCGGGATCTACGAGGCGATCGAGAAGGGCTACTACGCGGACAACAACATCGACCTGGAGATCATCGTCCCGAACGATCCCGTGGCGTCGCTGAAGTTCGTGCAGGCGGGCCAGGCGGACATCGGGCTGGCGAGCCCCCTGGATCTCGTGTCCCTCGTCTCGCAGGACAGCGAGTACTCCACCTTCATGTCGCTCGTCGGCGGCAACCTCGAGGGCATGGCGGTGCTCGCGAGCTCCGGGATCGAGTCGCCCGCCGACCTGGAGGGCAAGAAGGTCGGCACCAGCGGCAGCGTGTCGCACAACGCGATGGCCAAAGCGCAGATCGAAGGCGCGGGCGGCGACCCCGCCGAGGTCGAGATGGTGACCGTGGGGTCCGGCTTCATGCAGTACCTGGTCGACGGTCAGGTCGACGCGGTCGTCTCCTTCAAGCCCGACGTGGCGGCCGCGGAGGCCGCCGGCGAGGACGTCACGTTCATGCCGGTCGGACAGGGCGGCGGACTGGCCTTCCCGAGCATCGTCGCCTACGCGAACAACGACACCATCGGCGACGACCCCGACATGATCGCCGCATTCGTGGATGCCACCGTGAAGGGCTACGAGGACCTGCTCGAGGACCCGGAGGCCGCGGCGCAGGCCACCGTGGACGCCACCGCGGGCCTCGAGCTGGACGCCATGCTCAGTCAGGTCGAAGGCATCGGCGACTCCTTCCTGCCCTCCAGCGGTGAGTTCGGTCAGCTGGACGCGGATCAGCTGGCGGGTCTGGTGGAGTTCATGTCGACCAACGGGTTCATCGAGAGCGCGCCCGAGGTCGACACCTTCGTCGACACGGAGTTCGTGAAGTGATGTCGTCTCCGAAGCTCAGCGTCCGCGGCGTCTCGAAGGTCTTCGAGGGCGCGAGCGACGGAGACGATGTCGTCGCCCTCGCCGAGGTGGATCTGCACATCGGCGAGGGCGAGTTCGTGAGCATCGTCGGCCCCAGCGGATGCGGCAAGTCGACCCTGTTCAACATCATCGCGGGTCTGCTCGCACCGACCACCGGCACGGTCACGGTCGCGGGCCACGAGGGAGAACCCCTCCTCGGATCGGTCGGCCTCATGCCCCAGCGCGATCTGCTCATGCCCTGGCAGAGCGTGCTCGACAACACCGCCATCGGGCTGCGGTTGCGCGGCCGCTCGCGCCGCTCGGCGCGGGAGGAGGCGCGGGCGTACTTCGACGAGTTCGGTCTGGCGGGCTTCGAGGACCGGTGGCCGGCGGAGCTGTCGGGCGGGATGCGGCAGCGTGCGGCGCTGCTTCGCACCTTCCTCGGCGGCCATGATCTGCTGCTGCTGGACGAGCCGTTCGGGGCGCTGGATGCGCTGACCCGCCGGGCGATGCAGTCGTGGCTGCTCGGGGTCTGGGAGGCGCACCGTCGCACCATCCTGTTCATCACCCACGACGTGGAGGAGGCGGTGCTGCTCTCGGACCGCGTCTACGTCATGACCGGGCGTCCGGGCGGGATCGCGCTGGAGGAGCGGATCGCGCTCACCCGGCCCCGCGCGCACGCGGTCGAACTGGATCCCCGCTTCGCCGAACACAAACACCGCCTGATCGCGCCGCTGGACTCGTCCGCCGCGACCGCGGGGAAGGAATGACGATGGCCGCCCTCTCGACGGACGCCGCGCTGCCCGCCGTGTCCCTCGGCCGCCGGCGCGCGCAGCGCCGGCGCGCCACCCGCCGTGACGCGATGCTCACCGTGGTGCTGCCGATCGCCGTCGCCGTGATCGTGCTCGTGCTGTGGCAGACGTACGTCTCGGTGTCCGGCATCAGCCCGCTCTCGCTCCCCTCGCCGGCCGACGTCGCCGCCGGCATCGTCGCCAACGCCGAGCTGCTCCTCGCCAACAGCTGGACGACGCTGCAGGCGGTCCTCCTCGGCTACATCGCCGCGGTGATCCTCGGCGTCGTGACCGCCGCAGTGGTCCACTCGTCCCGGCTCGCCGAGAAGGCGCTGACGCCGTGGCTCATCGTCTCGCAGATGATCCCGCTGCCGGCGATCGCGCCGTTGTTCGTGCTGTGGACGGGCTTCGACATCCGGCCGCGGCTCATGCTCATCGCCCTCGTGTGCTTCTTCCCGATCGCGGTGAACATGGTCGACGGGCTGCGGACGGCGGACCCGGCCCTGCTCAACGTGCTGCGCACGATGCGGGCGACGAGATGGCAGCGCTTCCGCATGGCGCAGCTGCCCGCCGCGCTGCCGCTCACCTTCTCGGGTCTGCGCATCGCCGCGGCCTTCGCCGTGCTGGGCGCCGTCTTCGGAGAATGGGTGGGCTCCAACTCCGGTCTGGGGTATCTCATCATCGCGTTCAACTCGCAGCTGCGCACCGGCGACATGCTCGGTGTCGTGGTGGTGCTCAGCGCGATCGGGATCGCCCTCTACGGGCTCGTGACGCTCATCGAGCGGATCGCGCTGCCCTGGTATCACGTGGAACGACGGAGGGATCGCAAGGGATGAACGCACGGGAACTCATCGAGAAGCACGCGGCGGCGTTCGCCGCGGGGGACTGGGACGCGGTGCAGGAGCACTGGCATCCGGATGCGGTGCTCGTCTCGCCGAGCGGACAGTGGCCGGCGCGCGAGATGCGTGCGATCATGGCCGACCTCGCGCGCGACTACACGGACGTCACGATCGAGGTGTCCGATGCCTTCGCCTCCGCGGACGGCGAGCGCATCGCGATCGAGTGGACCTACGCATCGACGCGACGCCGCGACGGTGCGCGCAGCAGCGCGGACGACGCGATCATCGTCGATCTGCGGGACGGTCTCATCGTGCGCTGGCGCGAGTACTTCGACCTGTCGACCTCGGTCGAGTTCGGCGAGGTGCCGCCGGCCGCCGACAAGCGGCTGGCGGCCGGGTGAGAGGGCCTGCCGCCACGATCGAGTGCCCGAAGCGCATGGTGGCGGGCCCCTGTCAGGGGGTGCGCCCGGACGGTGCGTGCGAGGTGGTCGATCACCGGTGCGTCTTCCTCGATGCGCCTCCGGTGCGGTTGTCGGCCGTCACGCCCCCGGCGGAGCCCACCACGCCCGCACGGGAATTCCTCGCGCTCCTCGACGAGCGGCCCGCGGTGTTCGCGGAGATGCCCGCCGACACGCTGTCGCTCGAGGTCCAGCGGCGAGTCGGCGCGGCGTTGGCGCGGGGCCGCGTGGATGCGGTGCTGCTCGGGGATGCCCCGTGGTCGCGCGTCCAGTTCCCCCCGGTGCTGCGCGCGCAGCTCGCCATGGCGGCGGGGCTTCGCCCCCTGACGGGGCTGAACTGTCGTGATCGCAATCGCGTCGCGCTCGAGGGCGAGCTGGCGGGCCTCGCCGCGACCGGCGTGCCGGCCGTGCTGTGCCTGACCGGCGATCACCCCGGGCTCGGCGGGCGCCCGGACGCGCGGCCGGTGTTCGACCTGGACTCGACGCGGCTCGCCGCCCTCGCCGCCCGGAGCGGGATGGTCGTCGCGGTCGCCGAGTCGCCCGCCGCCGCTCCGTATCCGTGGCGCCTCGAACGACTCGAGTCCAAGTACGCGGCGGGTGCCCGGGTCTGCTTCGTCAACCACGGCACGGAGGACGAGATCCTCCGGTTCGCCGCACGGGCGCGGGAGCGGATGCCGGACCTGCGCCTGGTGGCATCCGTGCCCCTCGCGGTGTCGGCGGCGGGGCTCGACCGGGTCGCCGCGTTCTTCCCGGGCGCGGTGCCCCCGGACCTCCGTGCGATGGTGGCGGCGCCGGACGCCGACGAGGCGGGGGTCTCGCGGGCGACCGCGGTCGCCGACCGGTTGCTCGCGACGGGCATGTTCGCCGCCGTCGACCTGTCGGCCGCGGCCGGCGAGGGAGAGGAGGAGCGCGTCGCCGAAGCGCTCGCCGAGTGCGCGACGCGGCTGTGGACACGACGGCCCGCGCCGGAGGGTGAACGCTAGGGTGGCGGGAGCCGCCCCCCTGTCGCCCCCGGCCGCTCGATTCCTCGAAGGACACCCGTGACCATCAGTCACCATCCCCTGCAGACCGCCGCCGACGGCGGCGCACGAAGCGTCGGCGCCTACATCCGGGCCCTGCGCCGCCGCTCCGGGCTCACCCTCGTCGAGCTCGCCGGCCTCGCCGACCTGTCGCATTCGTTCCTCAGCCAGCTCGAACGGGGCCTCGCGCGTCCGAGCATGATGTCGCTGGAGAAGATCGCCGCGGCCCTCGGTACCAGTCAGAGCCAGCTCCTGTCGGCGACGGAGGGCGACGAAGCGACGGGCCGGCCGCGGTTCAAACGCGCGGCGGACGGCGTCCGCGGCGTCGTCAACGAGGCCGACGCGCGGATGCTGGCCCTGGGCTCCGCGTTCGATGTCATCGAGTTCCGCAGCGAGAACACGGAGCTCGGGGACTACTTCGTGCACCGGGTGGACGAGATGCTCTACCTCGTCTCGGGACGCATCGTCCTCGATCTGGACGCGCACGGCACGAGCGAGCTCGGACCGGGCGATTCCGTGCACTACGACGCCGGTACCCGGCACCGATGGGCCGGACGGGGCGAGGGGGGCTACCACCTCATCCTGGTGAAGGCCCGCGCGGACAGCCCCGGCGCGGTGCGCGACGCCCACTGACCCGCGCTGCCGCCCGATGCGGCGGATCGGCTCGGGACGGCCGATGCGATGACGGAAGCTGAGGTATACAGGACACATGCCGGTGCGCACTCCCGATCCCGATCCGAACGAGCCCGACGACGGCGGTGCCGCGCGCGACCCGCTGGGGCTCGGCGAGAACGCCGGGGGCTCCCTTCCCGGCAGCGCCTCGAACCCGGCGTGGCTCTCGGACATCGAGCTGGCCGAGATGCGCCGGCGGCTGCCGATGCTGTACGTCGAGGCGATCCCGGTGCGCACCGACGGCGTCGGCGCGGTCACCCAGGTCGGCATCCTGCTGCGTGCGACGCCGCTCGGCGAGATCACCCGCACGATCGTCTCGGGGCGGGTGCGTTACGGCGAGACGATCCGCGACGCACTGTTCCGGCACCTCGAGAACGACCTGGGGCCGATGGCCTTCCCGCTGCTGCCGCCGAGCCCCACGCCCTTCACGGTGGCGGAGTACTTCCCGATGCCGGGCGTCAGCGCCTTCCACGACGACCGGCAGCACGCCGTGTCGCTGGCGTTCATCGTGCCCGTGACCGGCACCTGCGAGCCGCGCCAGGACGCGCTCGAGGTGACGTGGATGGAGCCCGCAGAGGCCGCATCCGATGCCCTCGCCGCCGAGATGGAGGGTGGCCGCGGTACCCTCGTGCGGCTCGGGCTCGCCTCCGTGGGCGCCCTGCGCTGAGCCTGCACGGGCGATCGCGCGGGACCCGCTCTCAGGCCGCGGTCGTCTCGCGCGCGATCGCGGCGAGGAACAGGTCGACGTCCTGCTCCGTCGTGTCGAACGAGCACATCCAGCGCACCTCGACGCGCGTGGCGTCCTCCCCGACGCCCCAGTCGTAGAAGCGGAAGCTCTCGCGCAGGCGGTCAGCGACGGCGGGCGGCAGCGTCGCGAACACACCGTTGACCTGGGTGGGGCGGATCAGGGCGACATCCCGGATGAAGCCGTCCGCGACGCCCGCCTCGACCCCCGCACGCAGCCGCGCCGCCATGGCGTTGGCGTGCCGGGCGTTGCGCTGCCACAGGTCGCCCTCGTAGAGCGCGACCAGCTGCGCCGAGACGAACCGCATCTTCGACGCGAGCTGCATGTTGAGCTTGCGCAGATAGGTGAGCCCCGTGGATGCCTCGGGGTCGAGGACGACGATCGCCTCGGCGCCGAGCGCGCCGTTCTTCGTGCCCCCGAGGCTCAGCACGTCCACGCCGGCGTCGCGGGTGAAGGCGGCCAGCGGCACGTCGAGCGCGACGGCCGCGTTCGCGATGCGCGCGCCGTCCAGGTGCAGCCGCATCCCGTGCCCGTGCGCGTGGTCGGCGAGTGCCCGGATCTCCTCCGGCGTGTAGAGGGTGCCGAGTTCGGTGGACTGGGTGAGGGAGACGACGAGGGGCTGTGCCCGGTGCTCGTCGCCCCAGCCCCACGCCTCGCGGTCGACGAGCTCGGGGGTGAGCTTGCCGTTCTCGGCGGGCACGGTGAGCAGCTTCATGCCGCCGACCCGTTCGGGTGCGCCGCCCTCGTCGACGTTGATGTGGGCGGTGGCGGCCGCGATCACCGCCCCCCAGCGGGGCAGCATCGACTGCAGCGCGGTGACGTTGGCGCCCGTGCCGTTGAACACCGGGAAGGCGACCGCCTGCGCGCCGAAGTGCCCGGCGACGACCTCCTGCAGGCGGGCGGTGTACGCATCCTCGCCGTAGGAGATCTGGTGGCCGGCGTTGGCGTCGGCGATCGCGGCGAGGACGTCCGGGTGCACGCCGGAGTAGTTGTCGGAGGCGAAGCCGCGCACGGCGGGGTCGTGGAGAATCGTCACGGTTCCAATCTATGTCGGCGAGCGGGTGCGGCGCCGAGCGCCCGCGCGCCGCGCGCCGCGCGCGAGTTCAGGACGACACCGCCGGTTCAGGACGATCACCCGCGGATCGTCCTGAACCGGCGTCTTCTCCTGAGCCCGCGACGCTCAGTCGGCGCCGCGGATGCCGGCGGTCGACGCGATGACCGGGCGCATCTTCTTCTCCAGCGCCTCGTAGAACATCGACAGCGGGAACTCGTCCTCGCGCACCGCATCCGTGTACCCGGAGGGCGGCCCGGCGAGCACGGCGTCGTCGAGCCCGCGCGCCCAGACGGACGCCGGATGCGGCGTCAGCACGCCCCGCACCAGCGCGTACGCGGCGAGCCAGTGGGCGGTCTTCGGCCGGTCGATCGACTCCCAGTACAGCCGGTCGATCGCGTCGGCCAGCGCGATGACCGCATCCGGGATCTCGGCCCAGTCGACCGTCAGCCGCGTGTCGGTCCAGTGCAGCACGCCCCGCTGATGCAGCCAGGCGAACAGCAGCTGCCCGCCGAGGCCGTCGTAGTTGCGCACGCGGGATCCGGTGATCGCGAATCGGAAGATCCGGTCGAACAGCACCGCGTACTGCACGAGCCGCGCATGCCGCAGTGTGTCCTGCTCGATCTCCGTCAGCGTCTCGCCCGCGTCCTCCCGTGCCTGCAGGCGCGATCGGATGCGGACGCATTCGCGGAACGCCGTCAGGTCGCAGCGCAATTCCTCCAGCGAGTAGAGGAAGTACGGCATCCGCTGCTTGATCATGAACGGGTCGAAGGGTAGATCACCGCGCATGTGCGTGCGGTCGTGGATGAGGTCCCACATCACGAACGTCTGCTCGGTCAGGGGCTGATCCGTCAGCATCCGGGCGGCCTCGTCGGGGAGGTCGAGCTTCGTGATCTCGGATGCGGCCGCCACCACCCGCCGGTACCGCGCCGCCTCGCGATCCTGGAAGATCGCGCCCCACGTGAAGGTCGGGATCTCGCGCATCGCGACGGTCTCGGGGAAGAGCACCGCCGAATTCGTGTCGTAGCCCGGGGTGAAGTCGATCAGCCGCAGCGAGACGAACAGCCGGTTCGTGTACTCGGTCTCGAGCGCCGCGATGAACTCGGGCCAGATCGTCTCGACGAGCAGCGCCTCGACGTGCCGGTCCCGCGATCCGTTCTGCGTGTACATCGGGAACACGACGAGGTGCCGGAGGCCGTCCACCCGATGCTGCTGCGGCTGGAAGGCCACGAGCGCGTCGAAGAAGTCCGGCACGCCGAACCCCTCCGCCGCCCATCGCGCGAAGTCCCCGACGAGCGCCTCGAGGTAGCCGGCATCGTGGGGGAATCGCGGGGCGAGCTCGCGCACCGCGGCGACGATCGCGTCCACGTGCCTGCGGGCTGCGGGGGTGTCGGCCTCGTCCGGCACCGAGCCGTCCTGCGCCTGCAGCGGCTGCAGGGCGATGACCGCGGCCTTCAGCGCGGACCAGGCGGGGTCGAGCTCCACGTCGTGGGCGAGGTCCCGGCCGTCCTCGACGACCTCGGGTTCGCCGACGATCGCCTTGTGCTCACGGGTGGGGTGCGCGGCGCTGATGGACATGGGAACCTCCGATCTGCCAGGTCGGCCGACGGTCGTCGGCGCGGATTGCCTACGGCACCAGGGTATCCGCCCGCAATCTGCCGCCGCAGGCAGGCGCTACGCGGATTCTCGAGCGCGGGGAAGCGGCGGATGCGGACGCCGGTGGCGGCGTGGGCAGGCTCGACGCGGAGTCTCGAGCGCAGCGATGAGTTCGGATGCGGACGCTGGTGAGGTCGCGGGCAGGCTCGACGCGGATTCCGAGCGCGAGATGGGTGGGATGCGGGCCCTGGTGGGGTCGGGGGCGGATTCTCGGGCGCGGGGATGGAGTGGATGCGGGCCCTGGTGGGGTCGGGGACGGATTCTCGAGCGCAGCGATGAGTTCGGATGCGGGCCCTGGTGGGGTCGGGGGGCAGATTCTCGAGCGCAGCGATGAGGTGGGATGCGGACGCTGGCATCGGGTCTGGCGGGAGGCGGCCGCAGGCCGCCGGGGGCATGCGTCCGCATCCCACCTCACCGCGGAGCGCTGAACCTCAACGCGGACCGCTGATCCGAACGCCGAGCGCTGAACCTCATCCGACCGCCCGCGGAGCCGCGCACCGGCGTCAGGCGTTCTGGGGGAACCCCAGGTTCAGGCCGCCGTGGGAGGGGTCGAGCCAGCGGCTCGTCACCGCCTTCTCCTGCGTGAAGAAGTCGAAGCCGTAGGGGCCGTAGGCCTTCGCGTCGCCGAAGAGCGAGGCCTTCCAGCCGCCGAACGAGTGGTAGGCGACCGGCACCGGGATCGGCACGTTGACGCCCACCATCCCGACCTGCACCTCGCGCTGGAAGCGCCGTGCGGCACCGCCGTCGTTCGTGAAGATCGCGGTGCCGTTGCCGTACCGGCTGCGGTTGATGACCTCGAGCCCCTCCTCGTAGCCGGCGACCCGCACGATCGACAGCACCGGGCCGAAGATCTCGTCGGTGTACACGGTCGAGTCCAGCGGCACCCGGTCGATCAGGGTCGGCCCGAGCCAGAAGCCGTCGGGCTCGCCGTCGACCTCGATCCCGCGGCCGTCGACGACGACCGTCGCGCCGTCGGCTGCGGCCGCATCCAGGTAGCCGGCGACCTTGTCGCGGTGCTCGCGGGTGATGAGCGGGCCCATGTCGCAGCCGCGGGTGCCGTCGCCGGTGCGGAGCGTCGCCATCCGCTCGGTCACCTTCGCCACGAGCGCGTCGGCGATCTGCTCGGTCGCGAGCACCACCGACACGGCCATGCAGCGTTCGCCCGCCGATCCGAAGCCGGCGTTGACCGCGGCGTCGGCGGCGAGGTCGAGGTCGGCGTCGGGAAGCACCAGCATGTGGTTCTTCGCCCCGCCGAGCGCCTGCACGCGCTTGCCGGCGGATGCGGCCGTCTCGTAGATGTACTTCGCGACCGGCGTCGACCCCACGAACGAGATCGAGCGCACGTCGGGGTGCGCCAGCAGCGCGTCGACCGCCTCCTTGTCGCCGTTGACGACCGTGAACACGCCGTCCGGCAGGCCCGCCTCGCGCAGCAGCCCCGCCATCCAGATCGCCGCCGTCGGGTCCTTCTCGCTCGGCTTCAGCACGACCGCGTTGCCGGTGGCGAGCGCGATCGGGAAGAACCACATCGGCACCATCGCCGGGAAGTTGAACGGGCTGATGACCCCCACGACCCCGACGGGCTGGCGCAGCGTGTAGACGTCGACGCCGGTCGACACGTTCTCGGAGTAGCTCCCCTTGGTGAGGTGGCCCACGCCGCAGGCGAAGTCGACGACCTCGAGGCCGCGGGCGATCTCGCCCAGGGCGTCCGAGAGCACCTTGCCGTGTTCGGCGGTGAGGATCGCCGCGAGCTCGTCCTTGCGGGCGTTGAGCAGCTCGCGGAACGCGAACAGCACCGCGGTGCGCTTCGCGATCGAGGCGTCCCGCCAGGCCGGCCACGCGTCGACGGCCGCGGCGACCGCGGCGTCGACGTCGGCCGTGCTCGCCAGACGCACCTGCTTCTGCACGGTTCCGCGCGCGGGGTTGTAGACCGGTGCGGTGCGGGCGGACGCGCCCTGCCACAGCGCGCCGGCGACCCAGTGGTCGAGGATCTCAGTCACGGTCATCTCCTTCGATGAGCGGATGCGGGACGCATCCGCGGGGCAACGGGCTAGAGCGCAGCGAGTGCCGCGTCGTAGATCGCGACGGCCTCGGCGACGTCATCGTCGGTGACGACGCAGGGCGGCACGACGTGGATGCGGTTGTCCTGCACGAACGGCAGGAGCCCGCGCGCGAGCAGGTCCTTCTTCAGGGCGCCCATCGCGGCGGCGGGGAGGGGCTCCCGGGTCGTCCGGTCGGCGACGAGCTCGAGCGCCCAGAACACGCCCTCGCCGCGCACCTCGCCGATGGCCTCGTGCCGTTCGGCGAGCTCGCCCAGGGCGGGACCGATCACGTCGGCGCCCACCCGGCGGGCGTTCTCGACGATGCCCTCCGATGCCATCGCGTCGAGGGTCGCGACGATGGATGCCGCGGCGAGCGGGTGCCCGGAGTAGGTGAGCCCGCCGGGGAACACCCGTTCGTCGAACGTCGCGGCGATCTCGTCCGAGATGACGACGCCGCCGACGGGCACGTATCCCGAGTTGACGCCCTTCGCGAAGGTGATGAGGTCGGGCACGACGTCGTGGCCCTCGAACGCGAACCAGCGACCGGTGCGGCCGAACCCGGCCATCACCTCGTCGAGGATCAGCACGATGCCGTAGCGGTCGCAGATCTCGCGGACCCCGGCGAGGTAGCCGGGCGGGGGGATCATGATGCCGGCCGTTCCCGGCACCGACTCGAGCAGGATCGCGGCGATGCCGGTGGGGCCCTCGGCCTGCACGACGCGCTCGAGGTGGTGGAGGGCGCGGGCGCACTCCTCCTCGGGCGTCGTCGCCCAGAACTCGGAGCGGTAGAGGTAGGGCCCGAAGAAGTGCACGTGCCCGCGGGCGTACTCGTTCGGGATGCGGCGCCAGTCGCCGGTCGCGACGATCGCGGCGCCGGTGTTGCCGTGGTACGAGCGGTAGCGCGAGAGCACCTTGTCGCGGCCGGTGTGCTGACGCGCCATCCGGATCGCGTTCTCGTTCGCGTCCGCGCCGCCGTTGGTGAAGAAGACCTTCGAGAATCCGGCCGGCGCGCGATCGACGATGCGCTTGGCGGCCTCGCCGCGGGTGAGGTTCGCGGTCGACGGGGCGATCGTGGTGAGCAGCTCCGCCTGTTCGCGGATCGCCGCGACGACCGCCGGATGCTGGTGCCCGATATTGACGTTCACGAGCTGGCTCGAGAAGTCGAGGTAGGTGCGGCCGGCGTGGTCCCAGACGCGGGTGCCGCGCCCGCCGGCGATGACGAGCGGGTCGAGGGCCCCCTGCGCGGACCAGGAGTGGAACACGTGCGCGCGATCCAGGTCGTGCGTCAGCTGGTCGAGGCCGGTGTCGGTTGCGGTGCTCATTCGTCTCTCACTCGCTCGCTCGCTTCATGAAGGGCGGCGCCGCCACCGGGCCGCGCTGCCGGGTGTGACGGCCGGGCGCGGGGCCCGGCCGTCACCTCGGATCCTACTGTCCGCCCTCGGTGAGGGTGACCTCGATCGGCGTGTACGTGCCGTCGACCGTGACACCCTCGGCCTCGAGCTCCTCGAGCGCCTTCTCGATGTACTCGTTGCTGTAGGCGCTCTCGGCCGGCTCCGCCGTGATGAGGTTCAGGCCGTCCTGGTTGACCGCGGCGAGGGCGCCGGCGACCGTCTGGTCCCACGCCGCCTCGTTCACGACGCCGAACGGGTCGCCGCCCCAGATGAGCTTGTTGACCTCGTTCATCTGCCACAGCTGGTGCGTGGGGCCCACCGGGAAGGCGGCCTCCGCGTTGATCGCGGCGTCGTACGTGATCGACGCTGCTTCCTCGGGGTTGTCCCGCGCGAAGATCCAGCCCTTGGTGACGGCCTTCAGGAACCGCACCGCGGCGTCGGCGTAGGCGGGGTCGTCCTCGAGGCGCTGCGTGTCGGCCCACAGGGCGTCCTGCAGCATGGCGCCCGACGTGTCCTCGTAGGAGATCACGTTGAAGTCCTCGGGCTGGTAGAGCTCGCCCGTCTCGGGGTTCACCACCTCCAGCACCTGCGCCCACTCGTTGTACGTCATCGCCTGGGCGGCGTCGACGTCGCCGTCGAGCAGCGCGTTCATGCTGAAGTCCTGCGTCGTGATCGACACCGACGACGCGTCGAGGTCGTCCTCGGCCATGGCCGCGAAGATCTCCCACTCGTTGCCGAAGCCCCACGAGCCGATGCGCTTGCCCTCGAAGTCGGCGACCGACTCGATGCCGCTGTCTGCCCACGACACCTGCAGCGTGCCCGACTTCTGGTAGACCTGCGCGATGTCGGTGAGTTCGGCTCCCGTGGCCTCGAGGGTTCCGAGCACCTTCGGCACCCACGCGACGGCGAAGTCGACGTCGCCCGCGACGAGCGCGTCCTGCGGCACGATGTCACCGCCGGAGGGGATGATCTCGACGTCGTCGAAGCCCTCCTCCTCGAAGTACCCCTGGTCGAGCGCCACGTAGTAGCCGGCGAACTGCGCCTGCGGCAGCCACTGCAGCTGCAGCGAGATCGAGGTGAGCGGCTCGACGTCCCCGTCCTCCGAGGTGGTCGCGTCGCCGCCGCTGGAGCCGGAGCAGGCCGCCAGCGCCAGCGAGGCGATGGCGACGGTGGACGCGGCGACGAGGCCGCGCCGGATGCTGTGTCTCATGCTGTTCCTTTCGGGTTCGGTGGTGCGGGTGGTGCAGTGGGTGCGCCGGTCAGACCGGCGTCCGCCTCGTGGCCAGGCGCTCGAGGAGCGACGTCACGAGGAAGAAGAGGAGGCCGATCAGGATGCCGCCGACCACGTAGGCCCAGGCGAGGGTGGCGCGTCCGGACTTGGCGTAGGTCGCGATGGCGGTGCCGATGCCGTCGGCGGGGCCGCCGAAGTACTCGGCCACGAGCGCCGAGATCACCGCGAGCGAGGCGGCGATGCGGATGCCGGTCGCGAGGTACGGGATCGCGGTGGGCAGGGTCAGCATCCGGAACGTCTGGAACCCGGATGCCGAGGACGCGCGCAGCAGGTCACGGTGCACCGGGCGCGTCTGTCGGAGCCCGCGCAGGACGTTCACGAAGACCGGCACGAACGCGGCGATCGCGGCGACCGCCTGGCGGCCGAACTGGCTGGACGCCCCGAACATCGTGTTGAGGATCGGGGTGAGCGCCACGATCGGGATGACCGCGAGCGCCGCGACGAGCGGCGTCAGCATCCCGTCGATCGCGCGAACGGATGCGGCGAGCCCCGCCAGGGCGACGGCGAGCACCGTGCCGGCGAGCAGGCCCACCAGGGCGTTCGTCGCGGTGATCGCCATGTCGGGGGCGATGATCGGCCAGCGCAGCACGAACTCCTCGGCGATCGCGAGCGGGCCGGGCAGCATCCGCGGGGCGGCCTCGAACACGTCGACCACGAGCACCCAGACGATCAGCCCGATGAGGGCGACGGTCGCCGGGGCGACGACCCGGAGCCATCCCGGCAGCGGGCGGGGTGCGCCGACCGAGGCGCTCATCGCTCGTTCGCCCGTTCGACCGGCGACCCGTGGAGGGCTTCGCGTACCGCGGTGACGCGCGCGAAGTACTCGGGGGACTCCCGCAGCGCCTCGTCGCGCTCGCCGCCCGAGCGAGTGGGGATGATCTCGGTGATGCGGCCCGGGCGGGGGCTCATGACGACGACGCGGTCGGAGAGGAACACCGCCTCGGGGATCGAGTGCGTGACGAACACCACGGCCGCCGCGGTCTCCGCCGCGATCCGGGCGAGCTCGGACTGCAGATGCTCGCGGGTCATCTCGTCGAGGGCGCCGAACGGCTCGTCCATCAGCAGCAGCCGCGGTCGCGTCGCGAGGGCGCGCGCGATGGCCACCCGCTGCTGCATCCCTCCCGAGAGCTGGTCCGGGTAGCGGTCGGCGAACTCGGTCAGCCCGACGAGGGCGGTGAGCTCGGCGACCCGCGCGTTCCGCTCCCCCTTGCCGACGCCCTGGATCTCCAGCGGCAGCGCGATGTTCGCGGCGACCGTCCGCCAGGGAAGCAGCCCGGCCTGCTGGAACGCCATGCCGTAGTCCTGGTCCAAGCGTGCGGCCGCGGCGGGCTTGCCGAAGATCTCGAGCGCCCCCGCGGTGGGGGCGTCGAGGTCGGCGATCAGGCGGAGCAGCGTCGACTTGCCGCATCCGGACGGCCCGATGAGCGAGACGAACTCGCCCGCCGCGACCTCCAGGTCGACGCCTGTCAGGGCGGTCACCTCTCCCGCGCGCGTCGGGAAGACCTTGTCGACGCCGCTCGCGCGGACGGCCGGTGCGGTGTCGTTCGTCATGCGGTCTCCTCGCCTCGGCGATAGTTCTTCAGCCCGACGCCCAGCAGCGCGATCGTGCCGGCGGCGACGAGGCCGAGGGCGATCGTGCCGAAGGTCGGTCCCCATGGGGCGGCGGGGTCGGATGATGCCTGCCCGGCGAGCTGGATCAGCATCCGGCCGATCCCGCCGCGCATGCCGATCGAGACCTCGGCGACGACCGCGCCGATGACGGCGGCTGCGGCGGCCAGGCGCAGTGCGGGCAGCAGGTGCGGAACGGCGGCGGGCAGCCGCAGCAGCCGCAGCGTCGTGCCGTAGCCGGCGGCGTAGGTGCGCATGAGATCGAGGTGGATGCGATCGGGTGCGGCGAGGCCGCGGAGCATCCCCACCGCGACCGGGAAGAACGCGAGGTACGACGCGATCACCGCGACCGAGAGCCACTGCGGCCACGGGATGCCCTCGCGGTCGATCTGGTTGCCGAGCGCGTTCACGACCGGGGCGAACGCGATCAGCGGCACGGTCTGGCTGACGACGATCCAGGGCAGGAGCCCCCACTCGACGATCCGCCACCGCTGCATGACGAGACCGAGGAGCCCGCCGACCAGGACGCCGATGACCCAGCCGACGGCGGTGATGCCGAGGGTGACGAGGGCAGCAGAGGCGACCGACACCCAGAGCGGCGGGGTGTCGCCGCCGCTCGTCGAGGCGAACAGACGGGCGATCATGTCCCAGACGTGCGGCATCGCCCGGTCGTGGGTGCGCGGGAGGATCATGACGCCGGAGCCCGTGCTGTCGTCGGCGCCGACCGTCACGCCCTCCGCGGGTCCGAGGAACTTGTACAGCTCCCACAGCACGATGACCGCCGCCACCCCCGCCACACCCCAGAGCAGCGCCGGCCCGCGCCGGGACCCGCGCGTGCGCCGGGTGCCGCGGGGCGGTTCGAGCGCGGTGGGGGAGAGGGGTGTCCTCATCGCTTCGCCGTGATGTGGGCGGAGAGCGCGGGGATGACGGTCTCGCCGTAGACCCGCATCGTCTCCTCCTTGTTGTCGTGCTGCAGATAGCCCGCGAACTGCGTCACGCCGAGCTCGCGCAGCCGCTCGAGTTTCGCGATGTGCTCGTCGGCGGTGCCGATGAGGCAGAACCGGTCCACGATCTCGTCGGGCACGAAGTCGACGTGATCGTTCTCGGCCTTGCCGTGCGTGTTGTAGTCGTAGCCGGTGCGGCCCGCGATGTAGTCGGTGAGAGCCGCCGGCACCTCGCTGTCGGTCCCGTACTTCGAGACGATGTCGGCGACGTGGTTCCCGACCATGCCGCCGAACCACCGGCACTGCTCGAGCGCGTGGGCGTACCCCGCATCCGTGCCGTCGGTGATGTACATGGGTGCGGCCACGCAGAAGGCGATCGACTCGGGGTCGCGCCCGGCGGCGGCTGCCGCATCCTTGACGACTCTGATCATCCATGCCGCGATGTCGAGGTCGGCCAGTTGCAGGATGAAGCCGTCGCCGACCTCCCCGGTGAGCTTCAGGGCGAGCGGGCCGTAGGCGGCCACCCACACGTCGAGCTCGGAGCCGCGGCTCCACGGGAACTGCAGGGTCGCGCCGTTGTGCTCCACCGCGCGGGAGTTCCCGAGCTCGCGGATGACGTGGATCGCCTCGCGGAGCTCCCGGAAGGTCGTGGGCTTGCCGTTGAGCACCCGCACGGCGGAGTCGCCGCGGCCGATGCCGCAGATCGTCCGGTTGCCGTACATCTCGTTGAGGGTGGCGAACACGGATGCGGTGACCGTCCAGTCGCGCGTCGCAGGGTTCGTCACGAACGGGCCGACCGTGATGCGCTTGGTCGCGTTCAGGATCGCCGAGTGGATGACGTACGGCTCCTGCCACAGCAGGTGGGAGTCGAAGGTCCAGACGTGACTGAACCCGTGCGCCTCGGCGAGCTGCGAGAGCTGCACGGTGCGGGACGCGGGCGGGTTGGTCTGCAGGACGACGCCGAAATCCATGTCGTGCCCTTTCTCGCTGCGGTGGGGTGTCGTGTCGCGCGGACACGGATGCGGGGGAGCGTCGGTGGTGCGGTGCGTCGCGCTCAGACGAGGTACTGGCTGAGGCCGCGCGCGATGTAGCGGCCGTCGCCCTTCCGGCCGACGTAGGCGCCGGCGTCGGCGACGACCTTGCCGCGGGAGATCACGGTGTCGACGTGTCCGTCGATCTCGAAGCCCTCCCACGCGGAGTAGTCCATGTTCATGTGGTGCACCTTGCCGGGGCCGATTCCGATCGAGGTGTGCCCGTTCGGGTCGTAGACGACCACGTCGCCGTCGGCGCCGGGCTGGATGACGCCCTTCTTGCCGTACATGCCGAACATGCGCGCCGGGGTGGTGCTCGTGAGCTCCACCCACCGCGGCAGCGTGATCTGGCCGCTGACGACGCCCTGGTACATGAGGTCCATGCGGTGCTCGACCGATCCGATGCCGTTCGGGATCTTCGAGAAGTCGCCGATCCCCATGTCCTTCTGCCCCTTCATGCAGAACGGGCAGTGGTCGGTGGAGACCATCTGGATGTCGTTCGTGCGCAGGCTCTGCCACATGTGGTGCTGGTGGCCCTCGTGCTTCGACCGCAGGGGCGTCGAGCACACCCATTTGGCTCCCTCGAAGTCCCCCCATCCGGCGCTGGACGCGCCGAGCTGGTCCTCGAGAGAGAGGTAGAGGTACTGCGGGCACGTCTCGCCGAACACGTTCATGCCGCGGTCGCGGGCGGCCGCGATCTGCTCGACGGCCTGCTTCGCGCTCACGTGCACGACGTACAGCGGGGCGCCGGTGAGATTCGCGATCATGATCGCGCGATGGGTGGCCTCCTCCTCGGCCTGCCACGGGCGGCTCGTGCCGTGGAAGTAGGGCGACGTGTGCCCCGCCTCGAGCGCCTGCTGCACGAGCACGTCGATCATGGCGCCGTTCTCGGCGTGCATCATCATCACCGCCCCGTTTTCGGCGCCCTTCTGGAACGCGCGGAGGATCTGGCCGTCGTCTGAGAGGAAGACGCCCTTGTAGGCCATGAAGAGCTTGAAACTCGTCACGCCCTCCGCGATGAGTTCGTCCATCGCGACCAGGCTCGATTCCTGCACGTCCGAGAGGATCTGGTGGAACCCGTAGTCGATCGCGCAGTTGCCGGCGGCCTTCTCGTGCCACGCGTGGTACTGGTCGAGGATGTTCTGCTCCGGGTACTGCACCACGAAGTCGACGATCGAGGTCGTCCCGCCGATCGCCGCCGCCCGGGTGCCGGTCTCGAACGTGTCGGATGCCTCGGTGCCGCCGAACGGCATCTGCATGTGGGTGTGCGCGTCGATGCCGCCCGGGATGACGTACTTGCCCGCCGCATCCACGACCGTGTCGACGGATGCGGCCAGGTCGTGGCCGAGGAGCGTCGATCCCGGCGCGAGCACCGCGACGATCGTCTCGCCGTCGATCAGGACGTCGGCCGCTCCCGTGCCCGTCGCGTTGACGACGGTGCCGCCGGTGATGAGGGTCGTGGCCATGGCTTCTCCTTCGGGTTCGGTCCTCGGCGCGATCTCACCGCGCCGAGGGGCGCAGCGAGATCAGGGAGCGACGATGTCGCCGTAGGAGTCGGGGCGGCGATCCCGGTAGAACTGCCAGTCGTCGCGCATCTCCTGCACCATGTCGAGGTTCAGATCCCGCACCAGGATCTCCTCGTGCTCGCCGGATCCGATCGCGCCGACGAAGTTGCCGCGCGGGTCGATGACCTGGCTCGAGCCGTAGAAGTCGACCGCCTCGTCGCCGTACTCGTTGTCCTCGCGGCCGACGCGGTTCGGCTGCAGCACGAAATAGCCGTTCGCGACCGCCGCCGCGGGCCCCTCCACCTGCCACAGCCGGTTGGAGAGCCCGGGCTTGGTCGCGTTCGGGTTGAACACCATGTGGGCGCCGTTCAGCCCCAGCTCCCGCCATCCCTCGGGGAAGTGCCGGTCGTAGCAGATGTACATCCCGACCTTGCCGATCGCGGTGTCGAAGACGGGATAGCCGAGGTTGCCCGGGCGGAAGTAGAACTTCTCCCAGAACTTCTCCACGTGGGGGATGTGGTTCTTGCGGTAGGTGCCGAGCACGGTGCCGTCCGCATCCACGAGCACGGAGGTGTTGTAGTACACCCCGGTCTGGGCCTCCTCGTAGATCGGCAGCACCATGACCGTGCCGAGCTCCTTCGCGATGGCGGCGAAGCGCTGCACGATGGGCCCGTCCGCCGGCTCCGCATAGCGGTAGTACTTCTTGTCCTGCGTGATGCCGAAGTACGGCCCGTAGAAGAGTTCCTGGAAGCACACGACCTGCGCCCCCTGCGCCGCGGCCTCACGGGCGAAGCCCTCGTGCTTGTCGAGCATGGACGCCTTGTCGCCCGTCCACGTCGTCTGCGTGATCGCTGCACGTACCGTCGTCATCGTCGCCTCCCGGTGGGGATCATCCTGTCGCGCGGGGGACGCGGGCGGAAGTGCTCGCGTCGTTTCCGTTACTGTTCCGCTTGAACATTTCTCTGCAATTTCCGAATATGACGGGGCCGTAAATCCTGCCCGGTGCCGTCGCCGGCACGAAAGGGGTGCGGGTGCTGCGTTCCGACCTGCTGACCGAGCGCTCGCCGCGGGGGATCGCCGCCGAGATCTCGCGGCTCGTCGCCGACGGCACGCTCGCGCCCGGGGAGCGGCTGCCGACGGTGCGGGTGCTCGCGGCGACCCTCGGGGTCTCGGCCGGCACCGTGAGCGCGGCCTGGAAGGCGCTGGCGGCTGCGGGGGTCATCCACTCGCGCGGTCGTGCGGGCTCGTTCGTCCGCGACGGTCGCGCGGAGTGGCTGAGCCCCCGCGTGCACGACCTCGTCGGCTCGCTCGCCGGTGCCGGGCTCGACCTCTCGATGGGCACCCCCGATCCGGTGCTGCTCCCCTCGCTCGCCGCCGCCTTCGGCCGCGTGACGCCGCGTGCGGACACCGGCCGCTACCACGACCAGCCCGTGCTGCCGGAGCTGGAGGTCTTCCTGCGGCAGACCTGGCCGACGACCGGGGTCGAGACCGTCACGGTGGTCGACGGGGCGCTCGACGGCATCGCGCGGGTGCTCGAGCAGGTGGTGCGCTTCGGGGACCGGGTGGCGGTGGAGTCGCCCGGGTTCCCGTACTTCTTCGATCTGCTCGAGGTGCTGGGAGCC
>JAVBUN010000324.1:0-6634 GCA_031555335.1 Microbacterium sp. | reverse complement strand
CGGGTCCATGCTGCGCGGGACCGACACCGCCTTCTACCAGTACGCGCGGCACGCGTTCCCGCGCTCGTTCGCGGCCGCAGAGGCGGTACAGGCCTACATCTCGGCGGCGACCGGAGACGAGCTGACCGACGAGGAGGTGCTGTATGTCACCGTCCACGTCGAGCGCCTCGCGCAGCGGGACGTGCCCGATACCGCCTGACTTGCGCGGCGTCGGCACGTCAACTAGCTTGTGACCGAAGCTCTGGATTGTCACTGTGCATACAGGCAAGACCTGAACTCTCATCGCCGACGCGATGCATGGGTTCAGGTTTTTTTGTTGCCCGGAAACGACTGCCCTCGGCTTCACCCTTACACGAGAGGCCGCGACGGCGCGGCAGATTGGGGATAGTCCATGGACTATTCGAAGACGGCCGAGGCGGTCCTTGCGGGCGTGGGCGGCGAACAGAACGTGCGCTCGCTGGTCCACTGCGCCACGCGACTGAGGTTCGTGCTCAAGGACGAGTCGAAGGCGGACACGGATCGCATCCAGCACACCCCGGGGGTCATCGCGACGGCGCGGTCGGGCGGTCAATACCAGGTCGTCATCGGCAACAGCGTCCCCGAGGTCTATGCGGAGATCGGCAAGATCTCGACGATCGCATCGGGCGCCGACGACGAGGGCCCTGCGGCGGAGAGGGGGAGCCTGCTCAACCGGTTCATCTCCATGATCTCCGCGATCTTCACCCCACTGCTCTGGCCGCTCGCGGGCACCGGCCTGCTGAAGGCGTTCCTGGGGCTCGCCGTCACCCTCACCTGGATCGACCCCGCCAGCACGGGCTACGTCGTGCTGAACGCCCTGTCCGACGCGTTCATCTTCTTCCTGCCGCTCGCGCTCGCGATCACCGCGGCCCGGTACTTCAAAGCGACCGAGTTCACCTCGCTGGCGGTGGCCGGGGCGCTCGTGTACCCGGCGATCGCCGACCTGAACGGCGCGCCCGACCTAACCTTCTTCGGCATCCCGTTCGTCATGGTCAGCTACGCCTCGAGCGTCATCCCGGTGATCATCATCGTGTGGCTGCAGAGCCACGCCGAGCGGTTCCTCTACGCGAAGCTGCCGTCCGCAATCCGTCGGTTCGTCACCCCGATGGTCGTCGTGCTCGTGCTCGTCCCGCTCACCTTCGTCGTCATCGGCCCGATCTCGAACTGGGTCAGCACGATGCTCGCCGACGGGATCGGCTGGGTCTTCGCGGTCGCTCCGTGGCTCGGCGGCGCCATCATCGGGGGGCTGTGGCAGGTGCTCACCCTGCTCGGCCTGCAGTGGGGCTTCGTGCCGCTGTTCGCCCTCGAGTACCAGCGCACCGGGATGATCCTCATCCTGGCGCCGGTGTTCGCGTCCGGGTTCGGCCAGGCCGCCGCAGCGCTCGGCGTGTGGGTGCGCTCGCGCAACAGCGAGCGCCGGTCGCTCGCCGCTCCCGCGACCGTGTCCGCATTCCTCGCCGGCATCACCGAGCCCGCCATCTACGGTGTGAACCTCCCGCTCAAGCGACCGTTCGCGTTCGGCCTCATCGGCGGCGCGATCGGCGGCGCCCTGATCTCGGCGGGCGGGGTGTCCTCGAGCGCGTTCGTGGTGGCGTCGGGGCTCTCCCTGCCCGCGCTGTTCGGCTCGGGCAGCACGCTCATGATGATCCTCGGCGTCGCCGCATCCATCATCATCCCGTTCGTGCTCGTCGTCACCGTCGGGTTCACGGAGCCGAAGTCCGCGAGCGCGGCGGCGACTCCCGGCGATGACGTCGTGGTGAACAGTCCGATCGACGGCGTCGTGGTCCCCCTGTCGGAGGTTCCGGACCCGGCCTTCGCCGACGGCTCGCTGGGACTGGGCGTCGCCATCCGTCCCACGTCCGGAGTGGTCCACGCCCCCTTCGACGGCGTCGTGGCGGCCGTCTTCCCCACCAAGCACGCGATCGGGCTCCGCCACGCGAACGGCGCCGAGCTGCTGATCCACCTCGGGATCGACACCGTCAAGCTCGGCGGCCGGCACTTCACCTCGGAGCTGACGAACGGGCAGTCCGTCGCCGCCGGAGACGTGCTCGTCGAGTTCGACCAGGCCGCGATCGAGGAGGCCGGCTACGACCTCATCTCGCCCGTGATCGTCATGAACCCCGACCTCTACCCCGTCATCGGGTCCGAGGCGACCGGCGTCGTCCGCCACGGCGACCCGCTCTACGTCGCGGTCGCCGCCGAGTCCGCCGTCGTCGAGTAAGCAATCGGCCGCCCCGCGGGCGTCCGCGGGGCGGCCGCCCCTTCCCCCATCCCGCATCCCAGGAGTACCACCGTGTTGACCACCGCATTCATCGGCAACGGCAAGAGCACCAACCGTTACCACCTCCCCTTCGTCCTCGCGCGCCCCGACACCTTCCACGTCACAACGATCTACTCGCGCAGCGCCCCGGTCTGGCCGGTGGTGCCGGGCGTCGACTACGTATCCGACATCGAGGCGATCTGGGCCGACGACGAGATCGACCTCGTCGTGGTGACGACACCCTTCGACTCCCACGCGTCCTACGCGCGGACCGCGCTGGAGCGGGGCAAGAACGTGCTCGTGGAGAAGCCGTTCGCCGCGACGGCAGCCGAGACGCGGGAGCTGTTCGACCTCGCCGCCGAACGCGGCCTGTTCATCCAGGGCTATCAGAACCGGCGCTTCGACTCGGACCTGCTGACGGTGCAGAAGGTGATCCACAGCGGCGTGCTCGGCGAGCTCCTCGAGGTCGAGATGCACTACGACTACTACCGTCCGGAGACGCCGACGAACGCGTACCCGGGCGACGCCGCGACGGGCCTGGCGACCTCGTACCTCTACGGTCACGCGGTGCACACCGTCGACCAGGTGCTGAGCGTGTTCGGGAGCCCCGAGCGCATCCACTACGACGTGCGGCAGCTGCTCGGCCCCGGCCGGATGAACGACTATTTCGACATCGACATGTACTACGGCGTGCTGAAGGTGTCGGTGAAGTCGAGCTTCTTCCGGCTCAAGGGACGACCGAGCTTCGCCGTCTACGGCACGAAGGGCGTGTTCGTGAAGGACACGAAGGACCGGCAGGAGGAGCACTTGAAGCTCTTCTACATGCCCGGCAGCCCCGGCTTCGGCATCGACCTGCCCGAGCATTACGGGACGCTCACCTACATCGACACCGACGGCGGCTATCACGAGGAGAAGGTCGTCTCGGAGGTGGGCGACTACGCGCGCTTCTACGACGGCGTCCACGCGTCGATCGTCGAGGGCGCGCCGAAGGTCGTCACGGATGCGCAGACGATCGAGGTCATCGGGATCCTCGAGGAGGGGATCCGCTCCTGGCAGCCCGCGGGCGCGGGGTCCGAGGCCGGCGCGTGAAGCTCGCCGTCCTCGGTTCGGGTCAGATCGTCGCCGACTTCCTCCCGCACGCGTCCGCCGTTCCCGGACTGGAGCTCGCGGCGATCTGGGGCCGGCCCGCGAGCCGGGAGCATCTCGAGCGGCTCCGCGACGCGTTCGGGATCGGCGCCGTCTTCGTGGATCTCGACGCGTGCCTGGCCGATTCCGGCATCGATACGGTGTGGGTCGCGGTGCCCAACTCGCTGCACATGGAGGTCGCCCGCGCGGCCCTCCTCGCGGGCAAGCACGTCATCTGCGAAAAGCCCTTCGTGCTGGCGGAGGGCGAGCTCGCCGAGCTGCGCGCCCTCGCCGCCGAGCGGGGCCTGATCCTCGTCGAGGCGATCACCACCGCGTACCTGTCGAACTATCGGTGGATCCGAGAGAATCTCGGCAAGGTGGGCGAGCTCCGACTCATCCAGTGCGACTACTCGCAGTACTCGTCCCGGTACGACGCCTTCCGCGCGGGCACCGTCCTCCCGGCGTTCGATCCCGCCATGGGCGGCGGCGCCTTGATGGACATCGGCATCTACACTCTGCATTTCGTCGTCGGCCTCCTCGGCGATCCCCGTTCGGTGACGTACACGCCGAATCTGGAGCGCGGGGTGGACACCTCGGGCGTCGTGGTGCTGGAATACGACACCTGCACCGCCGTGTGCGTGTGCGCGAAGGATTCGGACGGTCCGATCCGCACGAAGATCCAGGGCACCGACGGATCGATCGTGGTGAACGGTCCGCCCAACGTCATGGCGTCGGTGGAGCTGAGGCGCCGCGGCAGCGACCCGGTCGCCGTCGACCTGTCGGCGCATCCGCATCGGATGGTGGAGGAGTTCCGCGAGTTCGAACGGATGATCCGCGACCTCGATCTGAGCGCGCGCGACGCGCGGCTGGACCACAGCCAGCTGGTGCTGTCGGTCGCGACACGCGCGCTCGCCTCGGCGGGCCTGCGGCTCGGAGTGTGAGCGCCGGCGGCGGGCGCCGAACGCGCGGCTGATCGAGGAGCCCCGGGCGCACCAGAGCCCGGGGCTCCTCGCGCTTTGACACCTGCCCGGAGGTCTGGCACCATGAGCGCGGGCATTGCCCATTCAACGAGGATTGTTACTGCTTCGCAGGCGAGACCTTTGCGACACGAGTTCGTGTTCGCGGAGGTCTTTTTTCATGTGCGGGCGCAGGCGAGACGTCGACTATTCCAACGATGGAGGAGAGGGAAATGGCAGGTACCAGCGCCAACCAGACGCTCGCCCAGAATGTCGGAACGCTCATCGGCGGGCCCGACAACGTGTCCTGGGTGGGGTCGTGCACGACCCGGCTGCGTTTCGTGGTCAAGGACGAGTCCCGCGTGGACTTCGACGGGCTGAACGGAACACCCGGCGTCATCCAGGCGGTGCGGTCGGGCGGACAGGTCCAGGTCGTCATCGGCACGCACGTCGAGGAGATCGCGAAGGAACTGCTCGAGGGCCCCGAGTGGCGCTCCCTCGGGAGCGATGACGGCGGCGCGAGCGCGGCCGCGTCGCGCGGGGAGCGTCGCAAGCCCCTGGACGTCGTGTTCGACTTCCTCGGCGCGACGTTCCAGCCGCTCATGGGTCCGATCACGGGCGCAGCCCTCGTGCAGGTGCTCGCGCTGCTGCTCACGCAGTTCGGTGTCATCGCCCCGGACAGCGGAACCGCGGGAGTCCTGACCGCGACCGGCAACGCGATCTTCTACTTCCTGCCGATCTTCGTGGCGTTCACGGCGACCCGGAAGCTCGGTGCGAACCCGTTCATCGGTGCAACGATCGCCGCGGCGCTCCTGCATCCGGGCATCACCGCCATCGGCGAGTCCGGGTCGGTGGCCGAGGCGTTCGGGCTTCCGCTGTTCGTCTACAGCTACGCCAGCACGATGTTCCCCTCGCTGCTGCTCGCGCTCGCGCTGGCCGGACTCGACCGGGTGCTCAAGCGCATCATGCCGAAGATGCTGCAGCAGGTATTCAACCCCGCGATCGAGCTCGTCGTGCTCGTGCCCGTGACCGTCCTGGTGTTCGGCCCCATCGGGGTGATGGCGTCGACCGGCGTCGGCACGGCCACCCAGTGGCTCGCGACGAACGCCCCGATGCTGTTCTACGTCCTGATCCCCGCCGTCTGGATCTTCGTGGTGGCGATGGGCATCCACTGGGCGCTGCTCACGATCGCGATCGCGGACCTCGCGACGACCGGCAGCAGCGTGATCTTCGCCGCGGCCTTCGGCTACCAGTACGCGATCGTCGGCGTCGCGATCGGTGTGTTCATCCGCGCCGCGCGACTCGGGGCCGGCGCACGCTCGGTGCGCGACACGGCGGCCGCGAGTGCGGTCGCCGCCGCCATCGGCGGGGTCACCGAGCCCACCGTCTACGGACTCGTGCTGAGGTACCGGCGGATCCTGGCGATCCTCATCGTCTCCTCCGCCGCCGCCGGCGCGGTCCTCGGCCTGTTCCACGTCGCGGTGACCGGCATCTCGGGCGCGCCGCTGCTCGCGCTGCCCCTGATGCAGCCGCTCATCGGCGCGCTCCTCTCCCTCGCCGTCGGCGTCACCGTCTCGATCGTGCTCCTCCAGGTGTGGGGCTACGAGAAGAAGGCTCCCGCCGAGGCCGGCGCCACGGATGCGGACACGCTGGTCGCCCCCGGGTACCGCGGCGCCACCGACGCCTCGGCATCCGACGCCGAGCATGTGATCGCCGCTCCGGTCGCCGGTCAGGTCCAGCCTCTCTCCGCCACCGGAGACCCGGTCTTCGCCGGGGAGCTCATCGGCCCCGGCATCGCCATCGAGCCCGCGCAGGGTCGGGTCGTGTCCCCCGCGGACGGCGTCGTGGTGGCGGCTCCGGCGAGCGCGCACGCGCTCGGCATCCGGACGGACGACGGCGTCGAGCTGCTGATCCACGTGGGCATCGACACGGTGAAGCTCGCCGGCCGCCACTTCGTACTGCGGGTGGCGCAGGGCGAGAGGGTCACGGCCGGCCAGCCGCTCGTCGAGTTCGACATGGACGCGATCCGCGCCGAGGGCTACTCCCTGATCACGCCCGTCGTCGTGACGAACGCGGCGGCGGGGCAGCGCGTCGACGTGCTCGCCGAGGGCGTCGTCGGCGAGGGCACCGCGCTCCTGGCCGTGCGTCCCGCTCAGGACTAGTCCATCCCCATCTATGGTGGGGGGCCGCCCAATCAGCGGCGCCGGGGCCCCCCCCCGGGCTGAGGGGGGCCCCGCCACAAAAACAGAACAAAAAACAAACAGGAACCCGACCA
>JAVBUN010000281.1:0-5339 GCA_031555335.1 Microbacterium sp. | reverse complement strand
CTTCGAGACCCTCTACAAGGAGGGTCAGGCCGGCCAGGCGCGGCTGACGCAGTACACCCGCTACCTCACGATCGCGCTGGCGCTCCTGCAGTCGACGACGCTCGTCACTGTCGCCCGCAGCGGCCAGCTCTTCGGCACCACCGGCGTGACCGCCTGCGAGCAGCTGCTCACCAACGACGCATGGTGGGCGCAGCTGCTCATGATCATCACGATGACGGCCGGTACCGGCCTCATCATGTGGTTCGCGGAGCTCGTGACCGAGAAGGGCATCGGCAACGGCATGTCGCTGCTGATCTTCACCTCGATCGCCGCCACCTTCCCCGCGGCCATGTGGGCGATCTGGCAGTCGCGCGGGTTCGAGATCTTCCTGCTCGTGCTTGCGGTGGGGGTCGTCATCGTGGCGCTGGTCGTGTTCGTCGAACAGTCGCAACGCCGCATCCCGGTCCAGTACGCGAAGCGGATGGTGGGTCGACGCACCTACGGCGGGACCAACACCTACATCCCGATCAAGGTCAACATGGCCGGCGTCGTGCCCGTGATCTTCGCCTCCTCGCTGCTGTACATCCCGGCGCTGATCGCCCAGTTCAACCAGACTCCGGGGGAGGACGGCGCGCTCCCCGGCTGGGTCGTCTGGATCCAGAACTACCTGACCCAGGGCGACCACCCGCTGTACTGGCTGATCTACTTCCTGCTGATCGTCGGGTTCACCTACTTCTACGTCGCGATCACGTTCAACCCGGTCGACGTCGCCGACAACATGAAGAAGTACGGCGGCTTCATCCCGGGCATCCGAGCGGGCCGGCCCACGGCCGAATACCTCGACTACGTGCTCACGCGCATCACCCTGCCGGGATCCATCTACCTGGGTCTCGTCGCGCTCATCCCCCTCATCGCGCTGGCCACCGTCAGTGCGAACCAGAACTTCCCGTTCGGCGGCACGTCGATCCTCATCATGGTCGGCGTCGGCCTCGAGACGGTGAAGCAGATCGACGCGCAGCTGCAGCAGCGCCACTACGAAGGACTCCTGCGATGACCGCATCCGCCCGCCTGCTCATCGTCGGGCCGCAGGGCTCCGGCAAGGGAACGCAGGGCGCGCGCATCGCCGACGCCTTCGCGATCCCCACCGTGTCCACCGGTGACGTCTTCCGCGCGAACATCGCCGAGGGCACCGAGCTCGGCCGTCAGGTCAAGCAGATCATCGATGCGGGCGACCTCGTGCCCGACGAGCTCACGAGCGCCGTGGTGCGCGACCGCCTCGCGCAGCCCGATGCCGCCGCGGGCTTCCTGCTCGACGGGTACCCGCGCAACCTCGGCCAGGTCGCCGATCTCGACGCCTTCCTCGAGGATCGCGGTGAGACGCTCGCCGCCGTCATCGAGCTGAGCGTCCCCCGCGACGAGAGCATCTCCCGGCTCACTCGTCGCGCCGAGGAGCAGGGCCGCGCAGACGACACCGAAGAGGTCATCGCCCGTCGGCTGTCGATCTACGAGAGCGAGACGGCGCCGATCCTCGACGTCTACCGCGAGCGGGGCCTCGTCGACGCGATCGACGGTGTCGGCACGCTGGATGAGATCACCGAGCGGATCATCGTCGCGCTCATCGCGCGGGGCCTGAACCCCGCATCCTGACCGTGTTCCGCCGCTCGATCTACAAGTCGCCCGCCCAGTTGCGGGCGATGGTCGAACCCGGTCGGATCACGGCGGAGGCGCTCGCGGCGGTCCGCGCGATCGTGGCTCCCGGTGTGACGACGGCGGAGGTGGATGCGGCCGCGGCGCGCGTGATCGAATCGCGCGGCGCCGAATCCAATTTCCAGCTGGTGCGGGGCTACCGCCACACGACATGCGTCTCGGTCAACGAGCAGGTCGTGCACGGCATCCCCGGCGATCGCGTGCTCGAGCCGGGCGACATCGTGTCGATCGACGCCGGCGCGCAGTATCGCGGCTGGAACGGCGATTCCGCGATCACGATCGTGCTGCCCGACCCCTCGCGACCGGAGCTCGTGGCGGGGAGGGAGAGCCTCTCGCAGGTCACCGAGGCGGCCATGTGGGCGGGCATCGCGGCGATGGCCCGCGCGACCCACATCGGTGAGATCAGCGCGGCCATCGAGGATCGCGTCCACGAGGCGGGCCTCGGCTACGGAATCCTGCGCGATTACGTCGGCCACGGCATCGGGCGCAAGATGCACGAGGCGCCGTCGGTGTTCAACTACCGCGTCCCGGATCCGGGTCCGCTCGTCCAGCCCGGGCTCGCGCTCGCGATCGAGCCGATGATCGTCGCCGGCTCCGAGCAGACGTTCGTCGAGGACGACGACTGGACCGTGTCGACCGAGGACGGCTCGGCCGGTTCACACTGGGAACATAGCGTGGCCGTGCATGATGGCGGGATCTGGGTTCTCACGGCCCTCGACGGCGGCGCCGCGGGTCTGGCGCCGTACGGTGTGGAGCCGGTCGAAATCGAGTAAGGACGCAACATGGCAGCCGTGAAGAGCAAGACCAACTGGTTCGCGATCTGGATCAGCGTCGCGGCGGTCGTGGTGATCGTCGCGGTCGGCGCGGTGGTGGTCTTCGCCAACAATGCGGCATCGGGACCGGGAACGACGCCCCAGGCGGCCACGATCGATACCGAGACCGGGGCCATCGCCGTGGGAAGCGGCGAACGCACGCTCGACACGTACGTCGACTTCATGTGCCCCATCTGCGGCCAGTTCGAGGCGACCTACGGCCCCAGCATCGAGGGGCTCGTCGACGACGGGACCATCACCCTCAACATCCACCCGATCTCGATCCTCAACCGCTACTCGTCGGGCACGGACTACTCGACGCGCGCAGCCAGCGCGATGTACGCCGTCGCCGCCGCGCACCCCGACCTCGCCCTGCCCTACCTGCAGGCGCTGTTCGAGAACCAGCCCGAGGAGAACTCGGCGGGCCTCAGCGACGACGAGCTCATCGCGATCGCCGAGCAGGTCGGTGCCACCGACGTCGCCGACGACATCACGGCCGGCACCTACGCGCAGTTCGTCGACAACATCACGACGCAGACGCCCGTGCAGCCGGGTCAGAGCGGCATCGCGACCCCGACGATCGCGATCGACGGGGAGGTCATCTCGAACTCCACGCTGACGGGGGACCCGCAGGCCGACCTCGTCGCGAAGCTCCAGGGGTGATCGCCGCCGTCCGGAGTGGCGGGACCGGAAACTATCACGTATAGTTGATCTTTGGTGCTTTGCGCCATTGTTGGCGTGTCGTCACGCCGAATCCCATCCACCGCAGATCGACCGGTCTGCACAAGCATTAACGAGGCTATGGCTAAGAAAGACGGTGTCATCGAGATCGAGGGCACGATCTCCGAAGCTCTGCCGAACGCGATGTTCCGCGTCGAGCTGAGCAACGGACACAAGGTGCTCGCCACGATCTCGGGCAAGATGCGGCAGAACTACATCCGCATCATCCCGGAGGACCGCGTCGTCGTGGAGCTCTCGCCCTACGACCTCACGCGCGGCCGCATCGTCTACCGCTATCGCTAGACCGGTCGAGAAGTAACGTCCCGGCCCGCCCGGGAACGAAGACAGCGAACAGGAACATCATGAAGGTCAACCCCAGCGTCAAGCCGATCTGCGATCACTGCAAGGTGATCCGTCGCCACGGACGCGTCATGGTCATCTGCAAGTCCAACCCGCGCCACAAGCAGCGCCAGGGCTGATGACGGATGCGGCGGCCCCCGCCGCATCCAACCCACAACTGAAGACGATTCGGCAGGATCAGAACCCGCTCAGCGGGGGACACCTCGGGCGGAGGCCCGGGCACAGATCCTGCTCCACACCTCCAACGACTCCTAGGAGAGCCGCATGGCACGTCTAGCCGGCGTCGACATCCCGCGCGACAAGCGCGTGGTGATCGCACTCACGTACATCTACGGCATCGGCCGTACCCGTTCCGTCGAAATCCTCGCCGCTACCGGCATCGACGAGAGCATCCGCGTCAAGGACCTCACCGACGACCAGCTCGTCGCGCTCCGCGACTTCATCGAGGCCGGCTACAAGGTGGAGGGTGACCTGCGCCGCGAGGTGGCCGCCGACATCCGCCGCAAGGTCGAGATCGGGTCCTACGAGGGCATCCGCCACCGCCGGGGCCTTCCGGTCCGGGGCCAGCGCACCAAGACCAACGCGCGTACGCGCAAGGGTCCCAAGCGCACCGTCGCCGGCAAGAAGAAGGCGCGCTAAGTCGCGCCGCCCCCAGGTTTAGGAGAACAGACACATGGCACAGGCCAAGTCCGCGGCGCGCAAGCCCCGTCGCAAAGAGAAGAAGAACATCGCGCTGGGCCAGGCCCACATCAAGTCGACGTTCAACAACACGATCGTCTCGATCACCGACCCGTCGGGTGCGGTCATCAGCTGGGCGTCGTCCGGCGGCGTGGGCTTCAAGGGCTCCCGCAAGTCGACCCCGTACGCGGCCGGCATGGCCGCCGAGTCGGCCGCCCGTCAGGCCGCCGAGCACGGTGTCAAGAAGGTCGACGTGTTCGTGAAGGGCCCGGGTTCGGGTCGCGAGACCGCGATCCGCTCGCTGCAGGCAGCGGGCCTCGAGGTGGGTTCCATCCAGGATGTGACGCCGCAGGCGCACAACGGCTGCCGTCCCCCGAAGCGCCGCCGCGTCTGACGATGCGAGCCGGGGTGCCCCTGTGCGGGGTACCCCGGCCCTCTGCACGTTCGAGCGGATGCGGATCCCCGCGACCGCTCGGTAACAACTCAACACACCTCACCCACGCAAGTGTCATATAGCGGGCACTTAGCCGAAAGGAACACATCGTGCTCATCGCACAGCGTCCCACTCTGACCGAGGAGAAGATCGGGGAGTTCCGCAGCCGTTTCGTCATCGAGCCGCTCGAGCCCGGCTTCGGTTACACCATCGGCAACGCGCTGCGTCGCAGCCTCCTGTCGTCGATCCCGGGTGCGGCCGTGACCAGCATCCGCATCGACGGCGTGCTGCACGAGTTCAGCACCATCCCCGGCGTGAAGGAGGATGTCACCGAGATCATCCTCAACATCAAGCAGCTGGTCGTCTCCAGCGAGCGCGACGAGCCCATCACCGCGTACCTGCGCAAGACGGGTGCCGGCGAGGTCACGGCGGCGGACATCTCCGCTCCGGCCGGCGTCGAGGTCCACAACCCCGAGCTGGTCATCGCCACGCTGAACGACACCGCTCGTTTCGAGCTCGAGCTCACCATCGAGCGCGGCCGCGGCTACGTCTCGGCGACGCAGAACCGCAACGAGTACGCCGAGGCCGGCCAGATCCCGGTCGACTCGATCTACTCGCCCGTGCTCAAGGTCTCGTACCGCGTCGACGCG
>JAVBUN010000309.1:0-27109 GCA_031555335.1 Microbacterium sp. | reverse complement strand
GACCATCATCATGATGGCGTGCGGCAGGCTGCGGCCGGTGAGGGTGAGCAGCTCCAGCACCTCGTCGAACGACGCCGAGTCGCTCGCGCCGTCCGTGCAGATCGGCAGCAGGGGGCGGATGTCGCCGAGCAGCTCGGACTCCAGCTGCGACTGCCGCGCCCGCATCCAGTTGCGGTTGCCGTTGACCGTGTTGATCTCACCGTTGTGCGCCAGCATCCGAAGCGGCTGCGCGAGCGGCCACGACGGGAAGGTGTTCGTGGAGTAGCGCGAGTGGACGACCGCGAGCTCGGACGCGAAACGCTCGTCCTGTAGGTCGGGGTAGAACGGCTCGAGCTGCAGGGTCGTGACCATGCCCTTGTAACCGAGGGTGCGGCTCGAGAGCGAGACGAAGTAGGCGCCCAGGTCGTTCCGGGCGCGCTTGCGCAGCCGGAACACGCGGCGGTCCAGGGCGATGCCCGACAGGGCGTCGGCGTCGCCGACGGCGGGGCGCGACAGGAAGAGCTGCTCGAAGGCGGGACGCGCCTCGAGCGCGAGCTTGCCGAGGTGCTCCTCGATCGTGGGGACCTCGCGCCAGCCGAGGACCACGAGGTTCTCGCTGGCGGCCAGCTTCTCGATGCCCGCCTTCTGCGCGGCCCGCTCGTCCTCGTCGCGCGGCAGGAACGCCATGCCGGCGGCATACTCCCCCACCGGGGGCAGCTCGAAGTCGACGACGGCGCGCAGGAACGCGTCGGGCATCTGCGTCAGGATGCCGGCGCCGTCACCGGTGCCCGCATCCGACCCGATCGCACCGCGGTGCTCGAGGTTGCGCAGCGCCGTCAGTGCGAGATCGATGATGTCGTGCCCGGCGTGGCCGCGAAGGGTCGCGACCATCGCCAGACCGCACGCGTCCTTCTCGAACGCGGGGTTGTACATCCCCTGCTTGGCGGGGAAGCCGCCGCCGGTCGGGGAACCGGCGGTGACGTGACGGGGGCTCGAAGCCATACCAACCGTCCTCAAGTTGAAGCTGATGTGGGGACGACGTCGGCCCGGAGATGTTACGTGGTGGCAGAGCTTGTGGCGGTGCCCTCAGTGCTGACTTCTGCTGCGGGCGGTTCGCTCACGTCAACGAAGTCGTCGGTGTCCTGCGATTGTACAGCCGACTTGTCCACCCATTCGCGACCCGGCCGGTACGGCGAGGGCTCGTAGCCAGGATGCCGGCGCTTCTGCACGATCATGATCGCGAGGCCGAGCAGGACGCCCAGGATCGCGGCCCAGACGTTGCTTCGCAGCCCGAAGTAGATCTCGCTCGGATCGATGCGGATGGATTCCCAGACGATGCGGCCCGCGCTGTACCAGACGAGGTAGAGGCCGAAGAGGCGTCCCCACTGCAGGGCGAAGCGCTTTCCGGCCCACAGCAGGACCGCCGCGCCGAGGAGGTTCCAGACCACCTCGTAGAGGAAAGTCGGCTGGAAAAGAGTGCCCTCCGGCAGTCCGACGGGGATCGCGGAGTTGCCGGGATCGATCTCGAGGCCCCACCAGCCGTCGGTCGGCTGGCCGAAGAGCTCCTGGTTGAAGTAGTTGCCGAAGCGTCCCATCGCCTGCGCGATGATGAGGCCGGGCGCCAGCGCGTCGGCGAAGGTCCAGAACCGGATCCCGGTCCAGCGGCAGCCGATCAGCGCGCCGATCGCGCCACCGATCAGGGCGCCGTAGATGGCGATCCCGCCCTCCCAGATGTAGAACACGGCGAGGAGGTTCTTGCCCTCGCCGAAGTAGAAGCCGGGGTGCGTGAGCACGTGGTAGATCCGTGCGCCGATGATCGCGAGCGGCACGGCGAACAGCGCGATGTCGATCACCACCCAGGGCTCGGCGCCGCGCTTGGTGAGACGGCGGTTCGTGAGGAAGACCGCCACGATGATGCCGGCGATGATGCAGAGCGCGTAGAAGTGGATGCGCAGCGGCCCGATGTCGAAATAGCTGATCGACGGGCTCGGGATGCTGGCGAACACGGGTACTGCCGAGAAAGTCACGACGGCGAGTCTACTGGGCGACCGCGCGATGGGTGCGCCGGTCGGGCGTCGTCCCGCTGCGCTCGCTCCGTCACCGCTTCCGCGCCGCCCGAACGCGACCGCTCCTGTCTCTGAGCGGCGAGCGGAGCGACCTCGCCCCGGTGCTCTGGGTGACGAGCGGAGCGGTGAGAGGCAGGGTCCCCCGTGCACGACCCGCGGTCTCGCGGTCTCGCGGGGTCGCGAGATAGCTTCCGAACAGACCGGTGACCGGGGGGATTTCACGCGAATCCAATGTCGGTGGCCCTCGCCAGAATGGTGGGTATGAACACCCCCGTCGACACCCTCCGTGGCCTCGCGGTGAGCCTCGGTGGCGCCACCCGCAGCATGGTGTCGAACGGGGATGTTGCGGGGGCGTCGGATGCGGACCTGCTCGCGCTGATGGACGCGGCAGGGGGGATCGTCCGGGCCGCGGAAGCGGTGCTGGTGGAGGCGACCGCGGAGATCACCGCCCGGTCCGAGGCGCCGCTGGTAGCGGATCGGCTCACGTCTCGGCATGGGGCGCGGAACGTGTGCGAGCTCGTGCAACGTGTCACCCGGGTCTCCTCCCGCACGGCACGTGACTACGTCCGTGCGGTGGCCGCAACCGCCGAGCCCGTACTGATCACGACCGGGCAACGACTATCGGCCGACTTCCCCGAAATGCGTGCCGCGTTGATCGACGGCGCGGTCGGGGTCGACGGTGTCGTCGCAGTGGCGACCGTCGTCGGCGCCGCGGCCCACTTGGCGGAGCATCGTCTCGCGGCGGATGCGGAGCTTGCGGCGTCGGCACGAGGTGTCGGGGCGGATGGGGGCCCGGCGGCGTGTGCAGATGATCTGCGGGTGCAGGCGCAGGTGTGGGCGATGTTCCTCGACCCCGACGGCGCCGAACCCACCGACGCGATCGCCCTCCGCAAACGCGGCGTCAGCATGGGCCCGGCCAGGGACGGGCTCATCCCATTGCGCGGTGAGCTGCTGCCCGATGTCGCGGGGCAATTGCAGCGCGTGTTCGACAGCATCCTGAACCCCAATAACCCGCAGCCCGGGCCCGTCTTCACAGAAGACACCGACGCCGGCGGCGAGGAGTGGGATGATGTGCGGGCCGAGATCCGCACTCGGGCGCAGCAGCAGCACGACGCCCTCGCCACCGCCCTCACCGTCGCCGCCCGCGCCGGCGAACTCCCCACAATCGGCGGCGCCGCCCCGACGTTGCTCGTGTCGGTCACGGAGGATGACCTCGTGTCGGGTCGGGGGTTCGCGCACGTCGACGGGATCGACGCCCCGGTCCCCGTCGCGGTGGCGCGCCAGGTCGCCTGCGCGGGCGGGGTGCAGCGGGTCACCATGGACGACCGTGGCCGGATCGTGTCGATCCGTATCCCGGATCGGGTGTTCAACCCGTACCAACGCAAAGGCATCACGTTGCGGGACGGCGGGTGCATTATCCCGGGCTGTCATGTGCGGGCCGCGTGGTGCGAGATCCACCACGTCGCCGAACACCACCGCGACGGTCCGACGCATACCGACAACGGGGTGCTGCTGTGCTGGTTCCACCACCGCACCCTGGACACCAGCGGGTGGCTCATCCGAATGAACGACGGCATCCCCGAGGTGTGGGGGCCGTCGTGGTGGGACTCCTCCGGCAGGTGGCGACAGGTCACCGCGTCCCCGACCCGCCTCCGACGACACCTCACGACCGCCACCACAGGTGGCTGAGCCATCGCGGGCCCACGGTGGTTGAGCGGGCACAGCGGGACGAAGCCCGGGCGAGGCTGCGTTCAGCGCGGGGTGCCGGCGGCGATCGCGCGGGCGGTCTCTGCCAGACCCTCAAGGCCGCCGTCGCGGAGCGCCTTCACGAGCGCCGTGCCGACGATCGCGCCATCGGCGTACTCCACCACGCTGGCGACCTGCGCCGCGTTGGAGATGCCGATGCCGACGCACGCGCGTTCCACCCCGTGTGCGCGCAGCCGCCCGACGAGAGTGCGCGCGGCGGCGTCGAGCTCCGCCCGCTCCCCCGTGATGCCCATCGTCGAGACGGTGTAAACGAAGCCGGTGGAGTTGCGCACGACGAGATCGAGGCGTTCGTCGGACGAGGTCGGCGCGGCGAGGAAGACGCGATCGAGGCCGGTGCGCTCGCTCGCGGCGATCCACTCCGCGGCGGCTTCGGGAGTGATGTCGGGCGTGATGAGTCCCGCACCGCCCGCGGCGGCCAGGTCGTCGGCGTACCGGTCGATGCCGTACTGGAACACCGGGTTCCAATACGTCATCACCAGCACCGGTACGTCGACGCGGCTCGTGATCTCGGCCACGGCGGTGAACACGTCACGCAGGCGGAACCCGCCCTCGAGCGCGGCCAGCGTCGCCTCCTGGATGACCGGGCCGTCCATCACCGGGTCGGAGTAGGGCGGGCCGAGCTCGATGACGTCCGCGCCGCTCTCCGCGAGCGTCACGGCCGCCTCGATGCTCGTGCGGAGGTCGGGGAAGCCGAGGGGCAGATAGCCGACGAACGCGCCGCGCCCTTCGGCGTGCGCGGCGTCGATGGCCGCGGCGACCCGGGAGCTCACAGTTCCGTCCCCTCGCCGGTCGCGTCATCCGAGGCCGGCGGCACCGCGACGGGCGAACCGTCGCCCGCGGCATCGGCGTCGTAGAGCTCGAAGTAGCGGGCGGCGGTGTCCATGTCCTTGTCGCCGCGCCCGGAGAGGCAGATGACCGTCACGGAGTCCGGTCCGAACGTCGGTCCGAGGCGCAGCGCCCCGGCCAGCGCGTGCGCCGATTCGACCGCGGGGATGATGCCTTCGGTGCGCGAGAGCAGGCGCAGCGCCTGCATCGCCTCGTCGTCGGTCGCCGGGATGTACTCGGCGCGACCGATCGCCGAGAGCCAGGCGTGCTCGGGTCCGACGCCCGGGTAGTCGAGACCGGCCGAGATCGAGTGCGACTCGACCGTCTGGCCGTCCTCGTCCTGCAGTACGTACGTCTTCGCGCCGTGCAGGATGCCGAGGCGTCCGCGCTCGATGGATGCGGCGTGCCGGGGCGTGTCGACGCCGTCGCCGGCCGCCTCGACGCCATAGAGCGCGACGCCCTCGTCGTCCAGGAAGGCGTCGAACATGCCGATCGCGTTCGAGCCGCCCCCGACGCAGGCGAAAACCGCGTCGGGAAGGCGCCCGACCTCGTCGAGCAGCTGGGCGCGCGCCTCCTCGCCGATGATCTTCTGGAAGTCGCGGACCATGGCGGGGAACGGATGCGGCCCCGCCGCCGTGCCGAAGATGTAGTTCGTCGTCTCGACGCTCGCGACCCAGTCGCGGTAGGCCTCGTTGATCGCGTCCTTCAGCGTGCGGGAGCCGGTGGTCACCGGGATGACCTCCGCGCCGAGCAGCCGCATCCGCGCCACGTTCAGCGCCTGGCGCTCGGTGTCGACCTCGCCCATGTAGATCGTGCAGTCGAAGCCGAAGAGGGCGGCGGCGGTCGCCGTCGCCACACCGTGCTGCCCGGCGCCGGTCTCGGCGATGACCCGCGTCTTGCCGAGCCGCTGGGTGAGCAGCGCCTGGCCGATGACGTTGTTGATCTTGTGCGACCCGGTGTGGTTGAGGTCCTCGCGCTTGAGGAACACACGACCGCCGCCGGTGTGCGCGGCGAAGCGGGGCACCTCGGTGAGGGCCGACGGACGCCCGGCGTACGAGTGCAGCAGTCCCGCGAGTTCGGACTGGAAGGCCGGGTCGACGATCGCCTTCTCGTACACGTCGGTGAGTTCGTCGATCGCCGCGATCAGCGATTCGGGCATGTAGCGGCCACCGAATTCGCCGAAGAAGGGCCCCTTCGCATCGCGCAATACGGTCATGATCCGACCTCCAGGAAAGAACGCATCGTCGCGACCGGGTCGCCGGTGACGAGTGCTTCGCCCACTAGCACCACATCCGCACCCGCGTCGCGGTAATGCCGGACATCGGCCGGCGCGAGCACCGCCGACTCGGCGACCTTGACCGCGTCGGCCGGGAAGCTGTCGGCGAGACTGCCGAACAGGTCCCGGTCGAGGTGGAAGGTCGTCAGATCGCGCGCGTTGACGCCGATGAGCCGGGCGCCGAGATCGCTCGCGCGCGCCAGCTCCTCGCCGGAGTGCGTCTCGACGAGCGGTGTCATGCCGAGCTGGGTGACGAGCTCGTGCAGCTGCACCAGCAGCGGCTGCTCGAGGGCGGCCACGATCAGCAGGACCAGGTCGGCCCCCGCCGCCCGTGCCTCGAACACCTGGTACGGCGTCGCGACGAAGTCCTTGCGGAGCACCGGCAGTGACACCGCCGAGCGCACCGCTTCGAGGTCGGCGAGGGAGCCCTTGAAGCGGCGCTGCTCGGTGAGCACGGAGATGGCGCTCGCGCCGCCCTGCTCGTAGAGCGATGCCTGATGCGCCGGATCGGGGATATCGGCGAGGTCACCGCGCGACGGACTCGCGCGCTTCACCTCGGCGATGATCTTCACCCGATCGGCGGGGGCGAGTGCTGCCAGCGCGTCGATGGCGGGCCTCTGCGCGAGTGCAGCACGCTCGACATCCGCGAGCGGCCGCTCGAGAGCGCGCGTCTCGGCATCCTCCACCGCACCGGCCGTCAGATCGGCCAGCATGCTCAATGCTCTTTCGCGATGTACTTCGGTCCGTTGGCGCCCCAGCCGGCGCGCGAGAGCACCCAGCCGACGATCAGACCGATCACGAGCAGCACGACCGACGCCCAGACGAGCGCCGGGATGTCGAGGAAGAAGAAGAGCGTGCCGAGGGCGACGGCCACGAGCATGATGATCACAGCGGTCCATGCCGCCGGCGAGTGTCCGTGGCCCGGGTCGTCGATGGGGTTGCTCATGGGTCTCCTTCAGGTGAAACGGGCAGCGGAGTGCCCCGGTGGTCAGTCTAGCGGGGGCTCCCGGGTGTCGTCGGATCGTCGCCCCGGCTGAGGTCGTCCCACGAGTCGATCGCGTCGAGGGGGCCCTCCGCGCTCCGCCGAGCGGCGCGACGCCGCGCCGCCTCGTACTTGCGACCGCCCGTCCGCCACCGGGGTCCCGTGACGACGATGAACACGCCGGCCGCCCCCAGCAGCACGGCGATCGCGACGGTGATCGCCGGCCACGCCGTGACCGTCGCGGATTCGACGAGCTGTGCGACGGCGGACTCCCCGGCGATGCCGGTCACCTCGGTCACGCTGGGCCCGATCGCCGATACCGGCGGACCGGTCATCACCGGTACCGACAGGGTCACGAGGGCGACGGCGATGAGCACGGTCAGCACGCCGAAGACGATCCGCAGCGCGCGGCCGACGATCGAGAGCGCCGCGCCGAGCGCGAGGACCGCGAGCGACAGCGGGGCGAGCACGGGGACCGCGGTGGCCCCGGCCACCGCGAGGTCCGAGGTTGCCGTGTCGGCGAGGACCACGTGCACCCAGGTCTGGGTGGACGAGATCACGCCCAGCGCGCCGGCCACCAGCAGGACCAGCACCGAGAGCGTGCGGGCACGCGTGATCACGCGCCGCCCCGCACCGGATCGAGGTCGTCCGTGTCGAAGCAGGTGCGGGTGCCGGTGTGACAGGCGACGCCCACCTGGTCGACGTTCACGAGGATCGCATCGCCGTCGCAGTCCAGTCGCGCGCCCTTCACCAGCTGGATGTGCCCAGACGTGTCGCCCTTGCGCCAGTACTCCTGACGCGAGCGCGACCAGAACGTGACCCGGCCGCTGGTGAGCGTGCGACGCAGCGCCTCCGCATCCATCCAGCCGAGCATCAGCACCTCGTGGGTGTCGTACTGCTGGATGATGGCCGCCACCAAGCCGTCGTCGGTGAACGTGACGCGGGCGATGCGGTCCTCGACGGACTCGGTCATGCGCGGACCTCGATTCCGGACTGGGCGAGCGCGCTCTTCACGTCGCCCACGGTGAGCTGTGCGGAGTGGAAGACGGATGCGGCGAGCACCGCATCCGCTCCGGCACGGATGGCGGGCGCGAAGTGCTCCGCGGCACCGGCGCCGCCGGACGCGATGACCGGCACGCTCGAGATCTCGCGCATGAGCCCGACGAGCTCGAGGTCGAAGCCGTCCTTCGTGCCGTCCGCGTCGATGGAGTTCACCAGCAGCTCGCCCACCCCCCGATCGATGGCCTCCCGGGCCCACTCGAGCGCATCGAGCGTGGTCTGGGTGCGGCCGCCGTGGGTGGTCACGACGAAACCCGAGGGCGTCGTGTCGGCACGCTTCACGTCGAGCGAGAGGACGAGCACCTGCGCGCCGAAGCGGTCGGCGATCTCGTCGATCAGCGCCGGGCGGGCGATCGCGGCGGAGTTCACGCCGACCTTGTCGGCGCCGACGCCGAGCAGGCGTGCCACGTCCTCGTCGGAGCGCACCCCTCCCCCGACGGTCAGCGGGATGAAGACTTCTTCGGCGGTGCGACGCACGACGTCGTACGTGGTCGACCGTTCGTCGACCGTGGCGGTCACATCGAGGAAGGTGAGCTCGTCGGCGCCTTGCTCGAAATAGAGCCGGGCGAGTTCGACCGGGTCCCCCATGTCGCGGAGGTTCTCGAAGTTGACGCCCTTCACGACGCGACCGGCGGCGACATCCAGGCACGGGATGACGCGGCAGACGAGCGCCATCAGAGCCTCGCGGCGTGGATCTCGGTCACGAGGATCGCGCGGGCGCCGATCGCGTACAGCGCGTCCATGACCTGGTTCACGGTCTTGCGCGGGCTCATGACGCGCACCGCGACCCACGCCGGGTCGCGCAGCGGTGACACGGTCGGCGACTCGATCCCGGGGGCGACGGCGATCGCGTCGTCGAGCAGCTCCAGCGGCAGGTCGTAGTCGACGAGCACGTACTGGCGCGCGACGAGCACGCCCCGCAGGCGCCGCAGCAGCGTGTCGAGCCCGGCCGGTTCCTCCGCGCCGGTGATGAGCACCGCGTCGGACTCGAGCAGCACGGGACCGAAGATCTCGAGCCCCGCCTGGCGCAGCGTGGTGCCGGTCGACACGACGTCGGCGACCGCATCCGCGACCCCCAGTTCGACCGCGGACTCGACCGCGCCGTCGAGCGGCACGAGGTCGACGGCGACGCCGTGCTCGTCGAGATAGGCGTCGACGAGGCCGGGGTAGGCGGTGGCCACCCGGCAGCCGTCGAGGTCCTTCAGGTCGTGGAAGCGTCCCGGAGGGCCCGCGAAACGGAAGGTCGAACCGCCGAAGCCGAGCGCCTCGATCTCGCGCGCACCGGGCATCCGGGCGTCGAGCAGCAGGTCACGGCCGGTGATGCCGACGTCCAGGGCGCCCGAGCCGACGTAGGTCGCGATGTCCTTGGGGCGCAGGTAGAAGAACTCGACGTCGTTGACCGGGTCGATGACATGCAGGTCCTTCGGGTCCCGGCGACCGGTGTACCCGGCCTCGGCGAGCATGGCGTGGGCGGTCTCGGCCAGCGAACCCTTGTTCGGCACGGCGATTCTCAGCATGGGGGAAGACTCTTTCGGGTGACGTGCGGAAGGAGGGGCGTTCCGGTCACAGATGTCGGTACACGTCCGGCAGGGTGAGGCCCTTCGCGAGCATCATGACCTGCACGTGGTACAGCAGCTGGGAGATCTCCTCCGCGGCCTCGTCGGTCGACTGGAACTCCGCGGCCATCCAGACCTCGGCGGCCTCCTCGACGATCTTCTTGCCGATCGCGTGCACTCCGGCGTCGAGCTCGGCGACCGTGCCGGATCCGGTGGGTCGCGAGGCCGCTTTCTCGCTGAGCTCCGCGAACAGGTCGTCGAACGTCTTCACGGTTCCAGGGTATCGAACCGCGGGGCGGGTGCGGACCGCTCAGTGCCGGTGCGCGCGGCCGGCGCTCTCCCGGAGTGCGGCGATGGCCCGGTCCGGGTCGTCCGCACCGTACACGGCGGAGCCGGCGACGAACGTGTCCGCGCCCGCCTCGGCGGCCTGCGCGATCGTGGCCTCGCCGATGCCGCCGTCGACCTGCAGCCAGACCTGCGCGCCCGCGCGGCGCACCGCATCCGAGAGCACGCGCAACTTCGGCATCGTCTCGGGCATGAACGACTGGCCGCCGAAACCGGGCTCCACCGTCATGACGAGGATCTGGTCGAACTCCGGCAGCAGATCGAGCAGGCTCTCCACCCCGGTACCGGGCTTCACCGCCACCCCGGCACGGGCGCCGATCGCCCGCAGCCGACGGGCGAGAGCCACGGGCTCGCCCGCGGCCTCGAGATGGAAGGTCACGGATGCGGCGCCCAGCTCCGCGTACTCGGGTGCCCATCGGTCGGGGTCATCGATCATCAGGTGCACATCGAGCGGCACGGGGCTCGTGTCCTGGATGCGGCCGACCATCTGCGGTCCGAACGTGAGGTTCGGCACGAAGTGGTTGTCCATCACATCGACGTGCACGAAGTCGGCCGTGGCGATGCGGCCGAGCTCGGCCTGCATGTTGACGAAGTCGGCGGAGAGGATCGACGGGTTGATGCGGATGCCGGTCACTTGCCCATTATCGCCGCCGGGGCGCGCGCTCATCGCCGGCGGAGCAGCGCCAGGAACATCGCGTCGGTGCCGTGACGGTGGGGCCAGAGCTGCACCCGGCCGGACCCGCCCTCCGGAGCGGGCAGGTCGAGCGGCGTGCGGGAGACCGCCTGCACGGCGGCGCGCGCGTCGAGCTCCTCGATCTCGTCGCCCCACTCGCGGCGGACGTCGGCGACGACGCCGGTGGTCTCGGCGAGGTGCGGCGAACAGGTGACGTACGCGACGACGCCGCCGGGCCGGAGGGCGCCGAGCGCCGCCGAGAGCAGCCCCCGCTGCAGCGAGGTCAGCTCGGCGACGTCGGCCGCCGACTTCCGCCAGCGGGCCTCCGGGCGCCGGCGGAGCGCCCCGAGTCCGGTGCAGGGCGCGTCGACGAGGATGCGGTCGTACTGGCCGGGCGCCGCCGCCGCGCGCTCCCGTCCGTCCTGCTCGCTCACCGGCACCTCGACCGGCACACCGCGGAGCGCCTGGCGGACGAGTCCGGCGCGCGCCGATGAGATCTCGTTCGCCTCCAGCGCGGCACCGTGCGCGAGGGCCTCGGCGGCCAGGAGCGCCGTCTTGCCGCCCGGTCCGGCGCAGAGATCGAGCCACCGCTCCCCCGCCCGCACCGGAACGGCACGCGCGAGCGCGAGGGCCACGAGCTGCGATCCCTCGTCCTGCACGCGGATGCGGCCGTCGGCGGCCGCCACGACGCGCTCGGGATCACCTCCCGCCGAGAGCGCCCCGACGGGCGAGTACGGCGTGGGCGAGAGCTCGGGCGGCCGGGTGGCGAGCCCCGGCAGCACGGCCAGCGTCACGCGCGGTGAGGCGTTGTCGGCGCGCAGCAGCGCGTCGAGCTCGTCGGCGCGGCCCTCCGCCGCGAGTGCGCGCCGGAACGCGCGGAGGATCCACACCGGGTGCGCGGTCGCGAGACTGAGTCGCTCGTCGTCGGAACGGGCGGACTCCTGGATGCGCGTGATCCACTCCCCCGGGTTGTCGCGGGAGATCCGTCGCAGCACGGCGTTCGCGAACCCCGTCGGGGCGGGGCCGGCGGTCGCCCGCACCAGATCGACCGTCTCGTGGACGGCGGCGTGCGAGGCGATGCGCGTCGACAGCAGCTGGTGGGTGCCGAGCCGCAGGGCGTCCAGCACGTCGGGGTCGATCGCACCCACGTCCCGGCCCGCGGCGGCGGAGATGATCGCGTCGTAGGTGCCCTCCCGGCGGAGCGTTCCGTAGGTCAGCTCGGTCGCGAGCGCGGCGTCCTGCGCGTCGAGGCCCGCGCGCGCGATCTCGACCGGCAGCAGCAGGTTCGCGTACGCCTGGTCGGCGTGCACGGCACGGAGCGTCTGGTATGCGACCCTGCGGGGTCCGCGGGCCGCGTTCACGAGCCCGCCACCGGGGTATCCGTGCGGAGCCCGCGCCACCAGTCGCCCGCGGCCATCGCCGATTTGCCGGCCGGCTGCACCCGGACGAGGGCGAGTGGCACCGTGGCGGTGCCGACGAGCACCGTGGCGCCGTCGCCGCGCAGGTGCCCGGGCGGCAGCGGCGCTGCCGCATCCGTCTCGCGCAGCTCGAGCACCTTCAGTCGCGCGCCGTCCACGGTCGTGAACGCGCCGGGCTCCGGAGTCGTGCCGCGCCAGCGTGCGAACACCGCGGCGGCGGGGGCCGCCCAGTCGAGCCGGCCGTCCTCGGCGGTGAGCTTGGCCGCGTGCGAGGGCTCGCCCGACTGCGGGGTGCCGTGCGCTGAGCCGTCCGCGATCGCATCGACGACCCGTAGCAGCTGGTGCGCCCCCACCTCGGCGAGGTCGGCGAGCACCCGGTCGGCGGTCGCCGTGGGCGGAACCGCGTACCGCACCTCGTCGAGGACGTCGCCCGCATCGAGCGCGGCCACGAGCCGGAAGACGCTGGAGCCGGTCTCGGTCTCGCCGGCCATGAGCGACCGCTGCACCGGCGCCGCGCCCCGCCAGGCGGGCAGCAGCGAGAAGTGCAGGTTGATCCAGCCGTGGCGCGGTGCCGACAGCAGCGGCTCCCGGACGAGTCCGCCGTACGCGACGATGACCCCCAGATCCGGCTCCAGCGCGGTGATGGCGGCCGTCGCGGCATCGTCGAGCCGGTCGGTCCGGTACACCGGCAGCGACAGGTCGTCGGCCGCGCGGGCGACCGGCGACGGCGTGAGCACGCGTTTGCGGCCGAGCGGCGCATCGGTGCGGGTGACGACCGTGGCGACGTCGTGGGCGGATGCGGCGAGCACCCGCAGAGCGGGGACCGCGGCATCCGGGGTGCCCGCGAAGACGAGACGCATGAGGCTCCTCACAGTTCGGGATCGGGCAGGTCGAGGCGCACTCTGAGTGTATTGCGGCTCGCCGCCGGCCCCCGGCGACGACCCCGGCGCCCGCGGACCGCGTCGGCGACCACGGCGGCGCGCAGAGCCGCGGTGACGGCGCGACCGGAGCCGTAGTCGAACCGCACGAGCGCGCGCACGCGGGGCGTGTCGTCGCTCGGGATCGGCACCGGACCGACGACCGCCTCGGAGGTCAGCTCGTGCACGTCGCGCGCAAGCGCCGCGAGTGCGCCGTCGACGCTCGGCCGCTCGCCCTCCACGACCGCGACCCGTACCGCCGGCGGCATGCGCAGCGGTGCGCGCTCCGCGAGCTCGGCGCGGGCGTACGCCGGCTGCGTCCACGTCGCCAGCGCCCGGGCGACGGCTCCCGTGACGCCCGTGAGCAGCACGGGCGAACCCGGTGCGGCCAGCGCCGCGGCGTTCGACCACCAGCGCAGACACGATTCGGTGATCCGCAGATCCTCGGCGAGCAGCATCCGGTCCCCGTCCAGCAGCAGCACGGCGCGGTACCCGCCGTCGGCGACGGGCTCGGCGCCGCGGGTCGCGACGACCAGTGCCGGGCGGCCGTCGACCTGCAGCACCGGATGATCGCCGTCGGCGACGATGATGCGCGTGTTCGGGAACGCCCGGCCGAGTTCGTCCGCCGTGCGTTCGCTGCCCGAGGACGCGAGCCGCATCTCGGTGCCCTGGCAATGGGAGCAGGTCCAGCCCGCGATCCCGCGGCCGCACCAGCCGCATTCCGGTGGGCGGCCCTGGGCGCGCACCCGCAGCGGACCGGTGCAGTGGATGCAGCGGGCGGGATGCCGGCAGCTCGCGCAGACGACGACCGGCGCGTACCCGGGCCGGGCCACCTGCACGAGCACGGGCCCGGTCGCCAGTGCCTCGCGCACGGCCGTGAACGCCGATGACGGGATGCGTGCCTGCGCCGGTGCGTCGGACGTCGCAGTGAGCACGACCCGCGGCGAGGCGCGACGCGCTGCGGGCACGTCGTGCACCCAGCCGACGCCGACGAGGCGCTCGACGTCCGTCGTACGGGTATGGCCGAGCAGCAGCAGGGCGGATCCCTCGGCCTCCTGGCGCACGAGCGCGGCGTCCCGTGCGTGGACCCCCGGGCTCAGAGGCTCCGACAGCAGCGGGTCGCCGTCGTCCCAGATCGCGACGAGACCCGTATCGGCCACCGGCGCGTAGACGGCCGAGCGGTTGCCGACGACGATGCAGGGCGCTGCGGCCAGGGTGCGGAGATACGCCGCGTACCGTGCCGGGCCCGTCTGCCGGGCGTCGACCGGCACGATCGCGTCGTCCGGGACGCGGCCGCGCAGCGCCGTGACCAGCTGCTCCTGGTCACGGTGGTCCGGCAGCACGATGATCGCGCTCCGGCCCGCCGCGAGGGTCACGGTCGCGGCGGCGGCCAGCAGCACCGCCCACGCCCCGACGGTCGCGCCGGCCCCCAGTACGGCAGGGCGGGGCGGGGCGTCCACCGCGACGCGCTCCCCCGCGAGCAGCCGTCGGCGCAGCGACGGGAACGCGTCGAGCACGTCCTCCGCCGCCCGCACGGCGCTCGCGTCGACGCTCGGGGCGACCGGCGCCGCCGCGGCCTGCCACGCCTTCTCGGCGCGCACCATCCGCTTCGGCACGGCCAGCCGCAGGATGTCCGAAGCCGACCCCGCGGCGCGGTCGGCGACCCGCCGCGCGAGGTCGTAGAGCCGGCCCGGCAGCACCGGCACGGGCGACACGACGGACTCGAGATCGGACAGCGGACGGTCGATGGGCTCCGCGAACCCGCGTTCCACGATGTAGCCGTCCACCATGCGACCGGCGCTTCGCAGGGGCACCTTCACGCGCACACCGGGCTGGGCGTCCGCATCCAGGGCCGCCGGTACGGCGTAGTCGAAGAGCCGATCGAGCTGCGGCAGCGGGCTGTCCAGCAGCACTCGGGCGATCGGACGGGTCGGCGGTGCTTCCGCCGCCTCGCCGGTCACGTCAGAGCCCGGCGGCGGCGCGGAGCTCCTCGACGCGGTCGAGGCGCTCCCAGGTGAAGTCCGGCAGCTCACGACCGAAGTGGCCGTAGGCGGCCGTCGCCGCGTAGATGGGGCGGAGCAGATCGAGCTGATCGATGATCGCCTTCGGGCGGAGGTCGAACACGTCGAGGATGGCGCGGGTGATGGCCTCGTCGTCGACATGGCCGGTGCCGAAGGACTCGACGTAGAGTCCGACCGGCTTCGCCTTGCCGATCGCGTACGCCACCTGCACCTCGAGCCGGTCGGCGAGGCCCGCGGCGACGGCGTTCTTGGCCACCCAGCGCATGGCGTAGGCCGCGGAGCGGTCGACCTTCGACGGGTCCTTGCCGCTGAACGCTCCCCCGCCGTGCCGGGCGGCGCCGCCGTACGTGTCGATGATGATCTTGCGTCCGGTGAGGCCCGCGTCGCCCTTCGGGCCGCCCGTGACGAACGGGCCCGCCGGGTTGATGTAGTACTGCACGTCGGGCAGGTCGAGGCCCGTCGTCGCGAGGACCGGGTCGATGACCAGGGCGCGCACGCGCTCGCGCAGGTCGTCCTGCGAGATGTCGGGGTGATGCTGCGTCGACAGCACGACCGACTCGACCGTCTTCGGCACATGGCCGTCGTAGCCGAGGGTGACCTGGGTCTTGCCGTCGGGCCGCAGGAACGGCAGCTCGCCGGAGCGGCGGGCTTCCGCGAGGCGCTCTGCCATGCGGTGCGCGGTCCATGCCGCCATCGGCATGAGCTGCGGGGTCTCGGTGGTGGCGAAGCCGAACATGATGCCCTGATCGCCCGCGCCCTGCTCGTCGCGCGGGTCGACGGAGCGGCCCTCGCGCTGTTCGAACGCCTGATTGACGCCGGCCGCGATGTCGGAGGACTGCGCGCCGATCGACACGCTCACGCCGCACGAATCGCCGTCGAAACCGGTCTCGCTCGAGGTGTAGCCGATGCGGTTGACGACGTCTCGCACGATCGCCGGGATCTCGACGTAGGCGCGCGTGGACACCTCGCCCGCGACGTGCACGAGCCCCGTGGTCACGAGCGTCTCGACGGCGACGCGGCCGGTGGGGTCGTCGGCGACGATCGCGTCGAGGATGCTGTCCGAGATCTGGTCGCAGATCTTGTCGGGGTGTCCCTCGGTGACGGATTCGGACGTGAAGAGGCGCAGCTCGCTCATCGGTACTCCCACTCGCGGCGGATGACGCCGCCCATCATGCACGCAACCCCGGACACCAGGGTCTCGGGGTTGCGCGACGGAACGAAATTACTCGGCGTGCCGCAGGCGCAGCTTGTCCTCGTGGATCTCGTGCATGGCGATCGTGAGGGGCTTGTCCTCGATCGTCGAGTCCACGAGGGGACCCACGTTGTCGAAGAGGTTGCCCTCGTGGAGGTCGGAGTAGTAGTCGTTGATCTGACGCGCGCGCTTGGACGCGTAGATCACCAGCTGGTACTTCGAGTCGACCTTGTCGAGCAGGCTGTCGATGGGGGGCTCGATGATGCCCTGGTTGGTCCCTGCCATGGCGAAACCTCCTGGTTCTCGGTGGCGGTGAAGATCGGCGGATGCGGCGTCGTCAGGACGAACGCTCGGCGGCCTTCGCCAATTCTACGACGTCGCGCGCCGCATCGGCGACGTTCGCGTTCACAATCCGGTAATCGAACTCGTTCTGGGAGGCGAGTTCGACCCGCGCGGTGCGCAGCCGACGCGCGCGTTCCTCTTCGTCCTCCGTGCCGCGCCCGACCAGTCGCTGCACGAGTTCGTCCCAGCTGGGCGGGAGCAGGAAGATGAGCGTCGCATCGGGGGCCGCGGCGCGCACCTGCCGGGCGCCCTGCAGATCGATCTCGAGGAGCACGGTCCGCCCCTCGTCGAGGGCGCGCTCGATCGGCTCTCGCGGCGTGCCGTACCGGTGGGCATTGTGCACCGTCGCGTGCTCCAGGAGCGCCCCGCGGGCGACGAGGTCGTCGAACGCGGCGTCGTCCACGAAGAAGTAGTGCTCGCCGTCGACCTCGCCCGGGCGCGGCGCGCGGGTGGTGGCCGACACCGAGAGCAGGATCTCGGGGTGGTGCTGCTGGATGCGCGCGGCGACGGTGCCTTTGCCGACGGCGGTGGGTCCGGCGAGTACGAGCAGCCGGCTGCGACCGCCGCGGGGCGGTGCGACCGGGAACCGGCGGTCGAGCCAGGCCGCGAGGGCGCGGCGCTGACGCGCGCCGAGACCGCCGAGGCGCTTCACGGGTGAGATGCCCAGTTCGACCAGCAGCCGCTCGCGCTTGCCCTCGCCGATCGCGGGGAGCGCCGTCAGGAAGTCCGTGATGCGCAGCGTGCCCGCCGCCGACAGCGCATCCGCCTCGGCGCGACGCATGATCTCCTGCGGCGAGACCACGCGGGTGGCGATGTCGCGCTTCAGGCTCGCCCGGGCGCGCCGCGCGGCGACGGCCTTGCGGGATGCCGCGGCGCGATCGACGGCCGGCGGTGTCTGCTTGTCAGCCACGAGTGTTCTCCCGGTAGAGCGCCGCGCGTTCCGTGATCCGGTCCGCGAGCCGCGCCGGCCCCACCGCGAGGATGCTGCGGCTCTCGTTGGCGATCACCGCCGAGGCCACGTAGCCGAAAAGCCGCGGGATGTCGGCCGGCTCTGCGCCCTGCGCCCCGAACCCCGGGGCGAGGATCGGCATGCCGGCCAGGACGATGTCGGTCAGCCCGAAGGCTGCGCGGTGGACCGTGGCGCCGACGACCACGCCGATGGGTCCCAGCGCACCCGGCGAGCCCATGTTGAGCTCGCCGACGTCGCGCGCGACCCGCTCCGCGACGCGCTGCCCGACGCCGGTCGGGTCGTCGGCGTCGTCCACGCGTGCCCGCTGCACGGGAGTCGCCTCGGGGTTGCTGGTGGCCGCCAGCACGAACGCGCCCTTCCCGTGGCGGAGTGCCGTGCGCAGGGACTCCCGGAGCGAATCCGGCCCGAGGTACGGGCTCAGCGTCACCGCATCCGCCTCGAGCGGCGAACCGGGCGCGAGCCACGCGCTCGCGTACCCGGCCATCGTCGTGCCGATGTCACCGCGCTTGGCATCGGCGATCACGAGCAGCTCCGCCGCGCGCGCCGCCGCCATGACTTCTTCGAGGGCCGCGATCCCGCGGGACCCGTACTGCTCGAAGAACGCGACCTGGGGCTTCACGACGCCCACGCGACCGGCGGCCGCCTCGACGACGCGCATGCCGAACTCCCGCGCGCCGTCGGCGGACTGCTCCAGCCCCCACGAGGCGAGCAGGCTCGCGTGCGGGTCGATCCCGACGCACAGCGCGCCATGGGAATCGAGCGCACCGCGCAGACGCTGGCCGAACGTCGTCACGCGCGTCCTGCCCGATCCGCGGCGTACTCCTGAAGGCTTCGCACCTCGAAGCCCTTCTTCAGCACGGGCAGCGCGCTGACCGCGGCGCCGAGCACCGCCATGGTCGTGAACAGCGCCTTGTCCGCGGCGACCGCCGCCGCGCGGATCTCGTAGCCGTCCGCCCGCGCGAGCCCGCCGCTCGGGGTGTTCACGATCATGTCGATGCTGCCCGCGTTGATGAGGTCGACGATGTTCTGCTCGCCGGTCGCCTGGGTCGCGGAGTACTTTCCGACCACACGCACCCGGATGCCGTTGCGGGCGAGGATCTCGGCGGTCCCCTCGGTCGCGACGAGGTCGTAGCCGAGCTCCTGCAGACGGTGCGCGGGCAGGATCACCGCGCGCTTGTCCGCATCCGCCACCGAGATGAACACGGTGCCGCCGAGCGGCATGCCGCCGTAGGCCGCCTCCTGGCTCTTCGCGAACGCCGTCGGGAAGTCGCGGTCGATGCCCATGACCTCTCCGGTCGAACGCATCTCCGGCCCCAGCACCGAGTCGACGGTCTGACCGTCCTTCGTGCGGAAGCGCTTGAACGGCAGCACGGCCTCCTTCACGGCGACCGGCGCGTCCAGCGGCACCCGCGACCCGTCCTGCGCGGGCAGCAGCCCCTCGGCCTTCAGGTCGGCGATTGAGGTTCCCGCCATGATGCGACTGGCCGCCTTCGCGAGGGGGATGCCGAGCGCCTTCGAGACGAAGGGCACCGTGCGGCTCGCGCGCGGGTTCGCCTCGATGACGTAGAGCACGCCCGCGCTGATGGCGAACTGCACGTTCAGCAGGCCCCGGACGCCGACGCCCTCGGCGATCGCGAGGGTCGCCACGCGCACCCGGTCGATGTCGGAGCGGCCGAGCGACATGGGCGGCAGGGTGCAGCTGGAGTCGCCGGAGTGGATGCCGGCCTCCTCGAGGTGCTCCATCACGCCGCCGATGTAGAGCTCCGAGCCGTCGTACAGCGCGTCGACGTCCAGCTCGATCGCGTCGTCCAGGAAGCGGTCGACGAGCAGCGGCAGGCCGGGGCCGATGATCGCCTGGTCCGCGACGCGCACGAAGTAGTCGCGGAGGCTCTCGGTGTCGTACACGATCTCCATGCCGCGGCCGCCGAGCACGAAGCTCGGGCGCACCAGCACGGGGTAGCCGATCTCCTCGGCGATCGTCACGGCGCCCTCGACGTCGATCGCGGTGCCGCTGCGCGGTGCCACGAGTCCGGCCTCGTCGAGCAGGCGGGAGAACAGCTCGCGCTCCTCGGCGAGGTCGATGGCCTCGGGGCTCGTGCCGAGCACCCGGTAGCCCGCCGCCTCGATGCCCTTCGCGAGTCCGAGCGGGGTCTGTCCGCCGAGCTGGCAGATGACCCCGAGGATCTCGCCGGAACGGCTCTCGGCGTGCAGGATCTCCAGCACGTCCTCGAGCGTCAGCGGCTCGAAGTAGAGACGGTCGCTCGTGTCGTAGTCGGTCGAGACCGTCTCGGGGTTGCAGTTGACCATGATGGTCTCGTAGCCCGCATCCGACAGCGCGAACGACGCGTGCACGCAGGAGTAGTCGAACTCCACGCCCTGGCCGATGCGGTTCGGGCCCGATCCGATGATGACGACCTTCGTGCGGTCCGATGCCGCGACCTCGGTCTCCTGGTCGTAGCTCGAGTAGTGGTAGGGCGTGAGCGCCGGGAACTCCCCCGCGCAGGTGTCGACGGTCTTGTAGACCGGGCGGATGCCGAGTCCCTGGCGGACCCCGCGCACCTCGGCCTCGGAGTCGCCGCGGAGCTCGGCGATCTGCGCGTCGCTGAAGCCGTGCTCCTTCGCGACCCGGATCGTGTCCGCATCCAGCTCACCGGCGGTACGCACGTACTCGGCGACCTCGTTGATGAGGGCGATCTGGTCGAGGAACCACGGGTCGATGGCCGTGGCGTCGAAGGCCTGCTCGATCGTCGCGCCCTTGCGCATCGCCTGCTGCAGCACGACGATGCGGCCGTCGGTGGGGGTCTTCGCGATCTCGAGGAGCTCCTCGACCGAACGCTCCTCCTCGCCCCAGTGGAAGCTGGAGCCGCGCTTCTCGAGCGAACGCAGCGCCTTCTGCAGCGCCGTCGCGTAGTTGCGACCGATCGCCATCGCCTCACCGACCGACTTCATGGTGGTCGTGAGCGTCACGTCGGCGGCGGGGAACTTCTCGAAGTTGAACCGCGGCACCTTGACGACGACGTAGTCGAGCGTCGGCTCGAAGCTCGCCGGCGTCACCTTGGTGATGTCGTTCGGGATCTCGTCGAGCCGGTAGCCGATGGCGAGCTTGGCGGCGATCTTGGCGATCGGGAAGCCGGTCGCCTTCGACGCGAGCGCCGACGAGCGCGAGACGCGCGGGTTCATCTCGATCACGATGATGCGGCCGTTGGCGGGATCGATCGCGAACTGGATGTTGCAGCCACCGGTGTCGACGCCGACCGCCCGGATGATGTCGATGCCGATGTCGCGGAGCTTCTGGTACTCGCGGTCGGTCAGCGTCAGCGCGGGGGCCACGGTGATCGAGTCGCCGGTGTGGACGCCGACCGGGTCGCCGTTCTCGATGGAGCAGACGACGACCGTGTTGTCGGCGGTGTCGCGCATGAGTTCGAGCTCGTACTCCTTCCACCCGAGGATCGATTCCTCCAGCAGCACCTCGCCGGTGGGCGAGTCGTGCAGGCCCGCGCCGCCGATCCGCCGGAGATCGGCCTCGTCGTAGGCGAAGCCCGAGCCGAGGCCGCCCATCGTGAAGGAGGGACGGACGACGAGCGGGTAACCGAGCTTCTCGGCACCGGCGAGCAGATCGTCCATCGAGTGGCAGATGACGGAGGCGGCGACATCGGCGCCGGACTCGAGCACGAGCTCCTTGAAGATCTGCCGGTCCTCGCCCTTGCGGATGGCGTCGACCTTCGCCCCGATCAGCTCGACGCCGTACTTGACGAGGATGCCGCGGTCGTGAAGGGCCATGGCCGCGTTCAGAGCCGTCTGTCCGCCGAGGGTCGGCAGGATCGCATCGGGCTTCTCCTTCGCGAGGATCGTCTCGATCACCTCGGGGGTGATCGGCTCGATGTACGTCGCATCGGCGAAGTCGGGGTCGGTCATGATCGTGGCCGGGTTGGAGTTGACCAGGATGACCCGGACGCCCTCCTCACGGAGGACGCGGCAGGCCTGCGTGCCCGAATAGTCGAACTCGGCCGCCTGACCGATGACGCTGGGGCCGGAGCCGATGACCAGGACGGAGCGGATGTCGTCGCGCTTAGGCATTGGTGGCTTTCTTGCTGAGGTCCTGACGGACCATCTCTGCGAATCGATCGAACAGGTAGTTGGCGTCGTGGGGGCCGGCGGCCGCCTCGGGGTGGTACTGCACCGAGAACGCCGGGATGTCGAGGGCGCGCAGGCCCTCGACCACGTTGTCGTTGAGCCCGACGTGGCTGACTTCCACGCGGCCGTAGCCGTGCGGGCTGTCGGTCTCCCCCTCGAGTGGGGCGTCGACGGCGAAGCCGTGGTTGTGGGCGGTGATCTCCACCCGCCCGGTCTCGCGGTCGAGCACGGGCTGGTTGATGCCGCGGTGTCCGAACGGGAGCTTGTAGGTGCCGAAGCCGAGGGCACGGCCGAGCAGCTGGTTGCCGAAGCAGATGCCGAAGAAGGGCAGTCGCTCGTCGAGCACGGCGCGCAGCAGTTCCACATGATCGGCGGATGCGGCCGGATCGCCGGGGCCGTTCGAGTAGAAGACGGCGACCGGGTCGATCGCGCGGATGTCCTCGATCGAGACGGACTGCGGCAGCACGTGCACGTCGAAACCGCGCTCGGCGAGGTTCAGGATCGTGGCCTGCTTGACGCCGAGATCGAGCACGGCCAGGTTGCCGAGTCGCTCGGACCCCGTCGCGGGGGTGATCTCGGCCGAGGTCACCGACACGGAGGCGGACAGGTTGAGCCCCGCCATCTGCGGCGCCTCGCGCACGATGCGCAGCTGCTCGTCGGGATCGAGCGCGGCCGCGTCCCCGGAGAAGATGCCGCCGCGCATGCTGCCGGCCGCGCGGATGTGGCGGGTGACGGCACGGGTGTCGACACCGCTGATGCCGACCACGCCGTCCGTCACGAGGGCGTCGTCGAGCGACTGCTCGGAACGCCAGTTCGACACGACGCGGGAGGGATCGCGCACGATGTAGCCCGAGACCCAGATACGCCGGGACTCGGTGTCTTCGGAGTTCACCCCGGTGTTGCCGATGTGCGGCGCGGTCTGCAGCACGATCTGGCCGGCGTAGGAGGGGTCGGTGAGCGTCTCCTGATAGCCGGTCATGCCGGTGGCGAAGACGACCTCGCCGAGGGTCGTGCCGGTGGCGCCGTAGGCGCGGCCGGAGAAGCGCGTGCCGTCTTCGAGGACGAGGGCGGCAGGGCCGGTGCGGAAGAGGGTCATGCGTCGGTTCCCGTCGGGGTCGTGGAGGGCAGGAGCGGCTCGATCGCCGCGGCGGCTGCGCGAGCGGATGCGTCCTGGGGGCGGAAGTAGGAGTCGACGGCGGTGCCGTCGTCGAGGCGCCAGCCGATGCGCAGCAGGCCGTCGCGCTCGACGACCCGGTCGATCGTCACCGTCGCCTGCTGAGCGTCGTCGATGCGCGATGCGGCGAGGAAGATGGGCTCTTGCGCGACGAGGTCCAGCACGAGACCCGCGTCGGTCACGACCAGGTTCGCCTTGGCGCGGTAGCGGAGTCCCCGCACCGCGAGGCGCTCCAGGGCCGTGCCCCGCGCCGTCGTGGCGACGTAGAGCCCGGGGAACGTCGCGAGCAGGCGCGCGGTCGCGGGCGCGTTGCCGAAGGGGGCGACGAGACCGCGGTCGCGTCGGGTGCGCCGCCACCAGCCGTACCCCATGAGGCCGATGAGCACGACGGCGAGCCCCAGCATCAGCAGGAGCGCCCCCTCCCGGCTCACGGGGCCACCTCGGCGGGCGGCGCGAGCACGCCGTCGCGCCAGGTGGCGCGCCCGCCGTGGAAGGTCCAGCGGGTGCGGCCGGGGAGCTCACGGCCGAGATAGGGCGAGTTGGTGCTGCGTCCGGCGAGATCCGCGATTCCGAACACGCCACCGCCGGCCGGGTCGTGCAGCGTCAGATGCGCGGGCTCCCCCGCGGCGAGCGGACGCCCGTGACCGGTGAGGCGGCCGATGGCGGCGGGCGTGCGGCTCATGACGCGGGCGACGTCCGCCCAGTCGAGCATGCCCGTCTCGACGACGGCCTGCTGCACGACCCGCAGAGCGCTCTCGAGCCCCACCATCCCGTTCGCCGCCGCGTGCCATTCGCACGCCTTGGCCTCGGCCGGATGCGGGGCGTGGTCGGTGGCGACGATGTCGATCGTGCCGTCGGCGAGGCCCTCGCGGACCGCGTTCACGTCTTCGTCGCGGCGCAGCGGCGGGTTGACCTTGAAGCGCGCGTCGTAGTCGCGCACGAGCTCCTCGGTGAGCAGCAGGTGGTGCGGGGTGACCTCGGCGGTCACCGCGATGCCCCGCTTCTTCGCCCAGCGCACGATGTCGACCGAGCCGGCGGTCGAGAGGTGGCAGACATGCAGACGCGAGCCCACGTGCTCGGCGAGCAGGACGTCGCGGGCGATGATCGCCTCCTCGGCCACGGCCGGCCATCCGGCGAGGCCGAGTTCGGCCGACACGCGACCCTCGTTCATCTGCGCGCCCTCGGTGAGCCGGGGGTCCTGCGCGTGCTGGGCGATGACGCCGTCGAACGCCTTCACGTACTCGAGCGCGCGGCGCATGATCAGCGGATCCCAGACGCAGAATCCGTCGTCGCTGAACACGCGCACCCGCGCGCGGGACTGCGCCATGGCGCCGATTTCGGCGAGCCGCTCGCCCTTCTGTCCCACCGTGACGGCACCGATCGGCTGGACCGTGACGTACCCGGCCGCGTCGCCCAGGGCGAGCTCCTGCTCGACGACTCCCGCGGTGTCGGCGACGGGTGAGGTGTTCGGCATGGCGAACAGCGCGCTGTACCCGCCCGCCGCGCCGGCCTGAGACCCGGTGAGGATCGTCTCCGACGCCTCGTACCCGGGTTCGCGCAGGTGTGTGTGCAGGTCGACCAGACCCGGCAGGGCGACGAGCCCGGCGCCGTCCACGACGGTCGCGCCGGCGCGACTGAGTCCCGTGCCGACCTCGGCGATCACCCCGTCGGCGAGCAGGATGTCCGCCGCCGCTCCGCCCTCGAGGCTCGCGCCCCGGATGAGAAACGCTTCGCTCATCGCGCGTCCTCCTTCGCTGCTTCCGTGCGTTCGCCAGACAGGAGCAGGTAAAGAGCGGCCATCCGCACGGACACCCCGTTGGTCACCTGCTCGAGCACCGTGGACCGAGGGGAATCCGCGGCGGCCGCGGAGATCTCGAGTCCCCTGTTCATGGGTCCCGGGTGCATGACAATGCTATCGGCCGGCAGGGCCGCCAGCCGTTCCGCGTCGAGCCCCCATGACCGTGCGTACTCGCGCTCGGTCGGGAAGTACGCCGCGTTCATGCGTTCGAGCTGGATGCGGAGCATCATCAGCGCGTCGGGACCGTCGGCGATCGCGCCGTCGAGGTCGTACCGGATGGTCGCGGGCCAGGCCGTGACGTCCTGCGGGATGAGCGTCGGCGGGCCCACGAGCGTCACGCGCGCGCCGAGCGTGTGCAGTAGCCAGACGTTCGAGCGCGCCACCCGCGAGTGCAGGATGTCGCCGACGATGGTCACGGCGACGCCCGCCAGGTCGCGGCCGCGGCTGTCGTCGCCGAACAGACGCTTGCGGATCGTGAAGGCGTCCAGCAGCGCCTGCGTCGGGTGCTCGTGCGTGCCGTCGCCGGCGTTCACGACGCCCGCCGTGATCCAGCCGCTCGTCGCGAGCGTGCGCGGGGCGCCCGATGCGCCGTGGCGGATGACGACCGCATCCGCGCCCATCGCCTGCAGCGTCTGAGCGGTGTCCTGCAGCGACTCGCCCTTGGAGACGCTCGAGCCCTTCGCCGAGAAATTGATGACGTCGGCCGAGAGTCGCTTCGCGGCGGCCTCGAACGAGATGCGCGTGCGCGTGGAGTCCTCGAAGAAGAGGTTGACGACCGTCTTGCCGCGGAGGGTCGGGAGCTTCTTCACCTCGCGGCGCTGCGTGTCCGCCATGTCCTCGGCGACGTCGAGGATCCGGAGGGCGTCGGTGCGCGAGAGGGTCTGGGTGTCGAGGAGATGCCTCATGACTCGATCGTCACCTCCTCGATGCCGTCGACCTCGGCCAGGCGCACGTTGACCCGCTCGTCGCGGGAGCTCGGCAGGTTCTTGCCGACGAAGTCGGGCCGGATCGGCAGCTCGCGGTGTCCGCGGTCGATGAGGGTCGCGAGGCGCACCGCGGCCGGACGGCCGATGTCCTGCAGCGCGTCGAGCGCGGCACGGATGCTGCGGCCGGAGAAGAGCACATCGTCGACGAGGACGACGGTCTTGCCGTCGATGCCGGACGCCGGGATCTCGGTGCGCTGCGGGGTGCGCGTGGGGTTCTGGGCCAGATCGTCGCGGTACATCGTGACGTCGAGGGAGCCGCAGGGGATCTCCGCCGCACCGAACTCGGCGACGAGTCCGGCGACACGGCGGGCGAGGGTCGCGCCGCGGGTCGGGATGCCGAGGATCACGAGATCGTCGGGGCCCCGGTTCGACTCGAGGATCTCGTGAGCGATCCGCGTCAGGGCACGTGCGATGTCGGCCTCATGCAGCACAGTTCGTGTGCTCATCCGCCGCTCCCTTCTCCGTCTCTCGGACGGGCTTAAAGGTTGCTGTGGGTTCCGTCCACCCTATCAAGTCGCGGCACCCTCCGAGGCCCGGCGTATCCCCCGCTGTTAGGCTCGGGGAAGTCCCATGGCCCTTTCCACCGACCTCCGTGGCGCCGCCGCGCCCGACCCGCGGCGTCCGCATCCGGACGAGACCGCGGTGTCCGGCGTTCGCGGCGATGCCGAAGCGGCGGCGAGCGGCTCGGCGACGGCCTCCGGCAAGGTCATCCTCTTCGGCGAACACGCGGTCGTCTACGGGCACCCGGCGATCGCGCTGCCGGTCACCGCGCTCACCGTGCGCGCCGACGCCCGGCGCACCACGACCCCGAGCACGCTGCACAGCGACCTCTTCTCCGGCCCGCTCGATGACGCCCCCGAGCGCCTCCACCCCACGGCCACGGCCGTCCGGGCGGCGCTGGCGGCGGTCGATGCCGGGGACGCGCACGTCGAGCTCCGGATCCGGAGCGACATCCCCGCCGAACGCGGCGTGGGGTCGAGCGCCGCGGTGGCCGCGGCCGTCGTGGGCGCCGTCGCCGCGGCCTTCGGAGCATCGCTCGACGACGAACGCCACCACGAGCTGGTCCAGATCGCCGAGCGCGCGGCCCACGGCACCCCCAGCGGACTCGACGCCCGTGCGGTGCGCGCCCACGGGCCCATCTGGTTCCGTCGCGGCGTCGTCGAGCAGCTTCCGGTCGGCGCCCCGCTCACCTTCGTGATCGCCGACACCGGCGTCCGGGGCCGTACCGGCCAGGCCGTGGCGGGCGTGCGCGAACGACGCGCGCGCGAACCGGAACGCATCGACGGTGCCATCGCGGCGCTCGGAGCGCTGGCGGTCGCCGCGCGTGACGACCTCGCCCGGGGCGACATCGGGGCGCTCGGCGCCGGAATGGACCGCGCCCACGCCCTGCTCGACGAGATCGGCGTCGGCGACCCGGCCCTGGACCGGCTCGTCGCGGCGGCCCGCGGGGCAGGTGCCCTCGGCGCGAAGCTCACCGGCGGCGGTCGCGGAGGCTGCGTCCTCGCCCTGGCTGCCGATGCCGCGTCCGCGGCTCCCCTCGCCGACGCCCTGCGCGCCGCCGGCGCGACGGACGTCTGGATCACCACGCTGGAGAAGACCCGATGACCCACGCGACCGCGCGCGCCCACC
>JAVBUN010000279.1:0-3195 GCA_031555335.1 Microbacterium sp. | reverse complement strand
CGGCGAGCACGAGCACGCCGCCCATCTGCGCGATGGTCATCACGCGGTACAGCCAGTCGTCGGTGTCGAAGGCCGAGGCGAACCAGGTGAAGTTCATCCACGCCCACCACACCGAGAAGAACACCATCAGATACGCCAGGACGCCCTGAGCGATGTGGTCGTCGACGATCAGGTGATGCAGGGTGCTCGACGCCTGCGAGATCGCGACGACGAACACGAGGTCGAACAGCAGCTCGAGCGGACTGGCCACCCGGTGCGCGGAGCGCGGGTCGCGGGCCGTCATGCGACGGAGGCCGGCGCGCGGTGCGGGGGTGGTGTGCGTCATGTGCCGTGCTGTTCCTCGAACCTCGATCGAAGCCGTCCCAGGTGCCCCCGCTGGGACTCGAACCCAGACTGAAGCGATTTTAAGTCGCCTGCCTCTGCCATTGGGCTACGGGGGCCCGCCCCCACCCTAAGGGGGCCGCACGCGACGACGCCGCCGCATCCGATTGGGGATGCGACGGCGTCGGGACAGCGGGTCAGTTCGCGGCGGCAGCGACGGTGTTGGCGTCCTCCGCGGCGGCCTTCTTCTGCTCGGCGGGAGCGGCCGGCGTCTCGGCGATGGGCTGCGCCGGGCGCGGGCGCGCGGCGAACTCCTCGAAGACGTAACGCGGCTTCTGCACCATGATCAGCGACACGTTGTCGCGACCCAGCCAGAGGTCGTGCCACCAGTCGCCGATGACGCGCCACTTGCGCTCCCACGACGGCATGGCGAGGCCGTGGTAACCGCGGTGCGCGACCCAGGCGAAGAAGCCCTTGATCGCGAGGTTGCCCGACTGGAACACACCATTGTAGAGGCCGAGACCGGCGACTGCACCGAGGTTCTTGTGGATGTACTGCTTGGGCAGCTCGCCCCGCAGCACCGCGACGAGGTTCTTCGCCAGGAGCTTGGCCTGGCGCACCGCGTGCTGCGCGTTCGGGACGCAGTAGCCGCCGACGCCCGCTCCCGTGAGGTCAGGGACGGCCGAGACGTCGCCGGCCGCCCAGGCGCCCTCGACCGCCTCTTCCTCCGTGCCGACACGCAGATCGGCGCGGGTGCGGATGCGGCCGCGCTCCTCGACCGGAAGGTCGCCGCCGCGCACGACGGTGGGGTTGGCCATGACGCCCGCGGTCCAGACGATGAGGTCGGTGGGGATGGTCTCCCCGGTGGACAGCTCGACGTTTCCGTCGACCGCGCCCTGCACCTGCGTGTCGAGGTGCACGAACGCACCGCGATTGGCGAGCGACTTCAGCACCCACTCGCTCGTCTTCAGCGACACCTCGGGCATGATCCGGCCCATCGCCTCGATCAGGTGGAAGTGGGTGTCCTCGAACGACAGCGTCGGGTAGTCCTTGACGAGCGACGACGCGAGAGCGCGCAGTTCGGCGAAGACCTCGATACCGGCGAATCCGCCACCGACCACGACGACCGTCAGCAGACGGTCGCGCTCGGGGCCGGCCGGCAGGTTCGACGCGCGGTCGAAGTTCGTGAGGATGCGGTCGCGGATCGCGACGGCCTCCTCGATCGTCTTCAGCCCGATCGCGTTGTCGGCGATGCCGGGGATCGGGAAGGTGCGCGAGACGGCACCGGCGGTGACGACGATCTGGTCGTACTCGAACTCCCACGGCTCACCGAGAGCCGGGGTGATCGTCGCGACCTTGCGTGCGTGGTCGATGCCGGTGACCTTGGCGGTGACGACGTTGGTGCGCTTGAGGTGACGACGGTGGCCGACCACGACGTGCCGGGCCTCGATCTCGCCGGCGGCGACCTCGGGCAGGAACGGCTGGTAGGTCATGTAGGGAAGCGGGTCGACCATGGTGACCTCTGCTTCGCCCTTGCGCAGATGCTTCTCGAGCTTCCAGGCGGTGTAGAAGCCGGCGTAACCTCCGCCGACAATGAGAATCCTGGGCACGGTGCTAGTCACAGTGGAACGAACTCCTAGACGTTAGAACGGCTGGGCGCGCGATCATGGCGCGTCAATCGGATGCGACGGACAGCAGCACTGACGCCGAGCACTATCAGTATAGCCGCCACCGTGCCACCCAGGAGCGGAAGTGTGCCATAGAGCAGGGTATCCATCGTCGGAAGCAGCGGCGAGACGGGCGCCGCGGCCGCATCCGCCGGGGGCAACGGGGGGATCTCGACGGCACCCGCCGTCGGATCCGGGGCGGGCTGCTCCGCCGCCCGGCGGTGCACGCGGATCCACTCCGCGAGGTCCCCGAGCGGATTCGCCGCCACCGGGGGAACGGATGCGGACACCGCCGCCGCCGCATCCACCAACCCGAAGCCGTAGAGCTCCGGCGAGGCGCTCCCCATCGCCGGCGGGCGCGCCGTGGAGATGATGCGGTTGATGATGTTGGCCGCATCGAGATCGGGATGCGCGGCCCGCACGAGCGCGGCGATCCCTGCCACGATCGGCGCCGCACCGCTCGTGCCGTCCCACGTCACGACCTGGCCGTCGGCGGAGACCCCGAGCAGGTCCTCGCTGGGCGCCGCCACCCCGATCGTGATCCCCTGCGTCGACGCCTCGAGGCTCGCCGCCCCCGTCGGATCGACCCCGGCGACCGAGAGGACCCCCGGGATCGTCGCGGGTGCGCCGACCCGCGCGGTACCGGTCCCCCGGTTTCCGGCCGCGACGACGACCACCACGTCGTGATCGAACGCGTACATGAACGCGTCGTCCCAGCTCTGATCCCAGTCGAGGGTGTTCGTGGTGAACGAGAGGTTGATGACGTCGGCGCCGTTGTCGACCGACCACCGGATCGCCTCGGCGACCTGGGTCGAGAACGGCACCTGCGACGTCGTGCCGAACCCGACCGACACCGAGAGCAGGTCGGCGGCGGGCGCGACCCCGATCATGCCGGTCTCGTCGCCGAGCCCGCGGGATGCGGCGAGCGAGGCGACCCAGCTGCCGTGATTGGCATCCACGACCCCGACGGGCGTGCGACCGTCCGGGGTGCCGACGCCCGACACGTCGGTTCCCGCGGCGACCGCGCCGTCGAACTCCGCCGCACGGCCGATGCCGGTGTCGATGATCGCGATCCGCACGCCCTCGCCCTGCGTGGTCTGCCACGCCTGACGGATGCCGTAGCCGTCGAGCCAGTACTCCTGCGCCCGCACCGGATCCACGCCCGGCGCGGCATCCACGGGGCCTGCGGGAACGACGGTCGCGGGCG
>JAVBUN010000054.1:0-6651 GCA_031555335.1 Microbacterium sp. | reverse complement strand
GCGCGATCTCGGGGATCGTGCGCCCGTGCGCCACGAGCTCGTGCCGCGAGGGCATGTTGATGCCGTAGACGTGCGGGTAGCGCACCGGAGGCGCGGCCGAGGCGAACGTCACCGTCTTGGCCCCCGCATCCCGCGCCATCTGGATGATCTCCTTGCTCGTCGTGCCGCGCACGACCGAGTCGTCGATCAGGAGGACGTTCTTGCCCTTGAACTCGCTCGACATCGCGTTGAGCTTCTGCCGCACGCTCTTCTTGCGCACCGCCTGCCCGGGCATGATGAAGGTGCGACCCACGTACCGGTTCTTGTAGAAGCCCTCGCGATACTCGATGCCGAGCTTGCGGGCGACCTGCATCGCCGCGGGGCGTGCGGAGTCGGGGATCGGCATCACGACGTCGATGGCCTCGAGCGGCGTGTGCTTGGCGATCGTGTCGGCCAGCCGATCGCCCATCCGCAGCCGCGCGTCGTAGACGGAGATGCCGTTCATGATCGAGTCGGGGCGGGCGAGGTACACGTACTCGAACGAGCAGGGCGCGAGGCGGGTCTCGGGGGCGCACTGCTCCGCATGGAGGGTGCCGTCGAGCGCGATGAACACAGCCTCGCCGGGCTTGATCTCGCGCACCACCTCGAAGCCGCCGTTCTCGAGCACGAGCGACTCGGAGGCGACGATCCACTCCTGGGCGCCGTTGCCGTCGGGCCGCGTCCCGAGGATCAGCGGCCGGATGCCGAACGGGTCACGGAAGGCCAGCAGCCCGTAGCCCGCGATGAGGGCGATCGCCGCGTACGACCCCTCGACGCGCTCGTGCACGCGCGTGACCGCCTGGAAGACCTGCGCGGCGTCGAGCTCGGGGCCGGAGATGACCGACTGCAGCTCGTTCGCCAGGACGTTCACCAGCAGCTCGGTGTCGGAGCTCGTGTTCAGGTGACGGCGGTCGTCGCGGAACAGCTCGCCCGTCAGCTCACGCGTGTTGGTGAGGTTGCCGTTGTGCACGAGCACGATCCCGTAGGGGGCGTTGACGTAGAACGGCTGCGCCTCCTCCTCGTTCGACGCGGTGCCCTTTGTGGCGTAGCGCACGTGCCCGAGGCCGATCTCGCCGAGCAGCGATCGCATGTCGCGGGTGCGGAAGGCCTCCCGCACCTGGCCCTTCGCCTTGGCGAGGTGGAAGACCCCGCTGCGCTCGGCCGTCGCGATGCCCGTGGAATCCTGCCCGCGGTGCTGCAGCAGCAGCAGCGAGTCGTAGATGTCCTGATTGACCAGACCCTGCCCGACCATTCCGACGATGCCGCACATGTGGTGTTACTTCGCTCCGTCAGTCGTGGCGTAGGCGCCCACGAGCCGCACGGCTCCGCCGTCGACCCCCTTGGCGCCCTGGATGAAGTCGCCGCCCGGACGCGCGCCGTCGCCGACCACGGCCACCTGCCATGCGTCGATGCCGTACGCGCGCATCACGGATGCGGCCGCATCCGCCTTGTCCGAGGACACGACGGCGAAGAATCCGATGCCCAGGTTCCAGGTGCCCTCGGTGTCGACGAGGTCGAGGTCGCCGAGGTCCGCGAGCACGCGGAACACCGGCGCCGGAGACCAGGTCGCCCGGTCGATCTCGACCCAGCTGCCCTGCGGCAGCACGCGTGCGAGGTTCGCGGCGATCCCGCCACCGGTGACGTGGCTCAGCGAGTGGACGTCGTCGCCCAGCGCGTCGATGAGCGCGAGGACCGGGGTCGTGTAGAGCCGCGTGGGCTCGAGGAGCGCCTCGCCCCACGTGACCCCGAAGTCCGCGGCGTGGTCGCCGTACTGCACGCCCGCCCCGGCGACGATGTGACGCACGAGCGAGTAGCCGTTCGAGTGGAGGCCGCTGGAGGCGACCGCCAGCACGACATCGCCCGTGCGGACGCGGTCGGCCCCCCGCATCCGGTCGGCTTCGACGACGCCCGTCGCCGCGCCCGCGACGTCGTAGTCGTTCGGGCCGAGGAGCCCCGGGTGCTCGGCCGTCTCGCCGCCGACGAGGGCCGTGCCGGTCGCGGCGCACCCCTCGGCGATGCCCTGCACGATCGCCGCGATGCGCTCGGGGAAGACCTTGCCGCACGCGATGTAGTCGGTCATGAACAGCGGCTTCGCGCCGACCACGACGATGTCGTCGACGACCATCCCGACCAGGTCCTGCCCGATCGTGTCGTGCTTGTCGATCGCCTGCGCGATCGCGATCTTGGTGCCGACGCCGTCGGTGCTGCTCGCGAGGAGCGGGCGCCGGTAGCCGAGGAGCGCGGACGCGTCGAAGAGCCCGGCGAAGCCGCCGACCCCGCCGAGGACCTCCGGCCCGTGCGTACGTCGGACCGCCGCCTTCATGAGTTCGACGGCCAGGTCGCCTGCAGCGGTGTCGACACCGGCAGCGGCGTATGGATCGTGGGAGGGTGAGGCCACGCGAACAGCCTACCCGGGGAACATGTGCGCGTGCCCCGAGCGCCTGCGCCGCCCATCCCTCTCACTCACCCCTACTCACGGCGGGAGGAGATCTCACGGCGGGAGGATGCATCCGCGCGAACCCGTCCTCCCTTCGTCGGATCTCCTCCGCTCGATCAGGGCTCAGCGCGCGAGGTGCAGCCCTTGCGCCACCGCACGCATGATGTCGTGCTGCACGGCGGGCCAATCCCGCACCACCTGTGCGTAGCCCACGCGGATGACGTGATAGCCCATGAGCGTGAGGCGGGCGTCGTGGCGGATGTCGGATTCGCGCTGGGCGCCGACGTGATGCGCCCCGTCGATCTGCAGCACGAGCCGCTCGCCGATCAGGAAGTCGACGCGATGACCGGCGATCCACGCCTGCGGCACGATCCGGATCCGCAGCCAGCGCAGTCGCGGCACGACGAAGCTCTCCAGCCCCGAGTCCGAGAACGGGGTCGCCGCGTCGAGCACCGCCCGGGCGCCCGCCGAGAGCGCGAGCCGGCCGAACGCCTCCCGCGTGATCGCCCCCGTGCGCAGCGCCGACTCGAACGCCGCGAGAGCCGACTCGAAGGGCTGACAGGACGCGACCAGGGCGAGCACGTTCTCGACGGAGTCGACGAGAACGTCCGGGTGGCGCGGCACCAGCGGCGCCGCGCGGTGGACCGTCGTCGCCTCCCCCACGTGCACGCGTCCCGCGTGGGGGTGCGCGGCCACGTGCATGCCGGACTCCTGCAGCACCCAGAGCCCGAGTCGCCGGGCGCCCGTGACGCACGAGAGCACGACCCCGAGCCCGGCCGCCCCACGCAGCTCGGGGTCGCTGTCGGGCAGGGCGATCCATCGGCGCCGGATGCGGATCACCAGCCCTCGTGCGACCGCATCCGCGATCGTCGCACTGGCCACCCCCTGCGCGCGCAGGCGCGTGCCGCGCATGACACCGCCCTCGGCGCGGACGAGGGACAGGAGACGGGCGGTCGCGCTCATCCGCCGAGCATGCGACCCGACCGGCGCCGCCCGCCCGCCTCGCGACCGAACGGGGGATGGATGCGGCCGATCGCAGCCCGGGGAGGAGAGGCGCACACGCCGCCCGCGTTCCCGCACTCACGCACTCGCGCCTCCCGCCCTCCCGCGTTCCCGCCTTCCCGCGTGCCGGGCGGAGGAGATTCGACGAGAGGAGGAGAGAAGAGCAGCATCCGGCCCTCCGCCCGTCGAATCTCCTCCGATCGCGCAGCCGCTCGCGCAGCCGCTCGCGCAGCCGCTCGCGCAGCCGCTCGCGCATCGGCGCGAACCCCGGGCCCGAGAGCCGTGCACCTAGAATGGCGCCATGCAGGGCGCCGGAGGGCCGCAGTGGATGGTGCGCGAGGACGCGGGCCCGGCGGTGCTCGTCGCCCTCTACCTGCGCCAGGTGCTGGGGGTGCGCGCGCCGGAGGAGCTTCCACCGCTGCGGGGACTGCCGACGATCGAGCCCGTCCGCGATGACGCGCACGCCGTCCTGGAACGGCAGTGGCGGGCGTACTGGGCGATGACGGTCGAGCCGCAGGCGCATCCGTCGCCGGTGCCCCTGGAGCTCGTCGAGGGCTTCGGATCGTTCGCCGCCCTCCCGATCGAAGGCGCCGACGAGCTGCGGCGGGCCATCAGCCCTCATGCGGCGGCTGCGCTCGAGTTCGCGGATGCGGCGCACGACACGTACCGCCGGAGGGACACGGGCCGCGGGGGCGCCTCGTATCGCGCGTACGCCAGCGCGATCGCCGAGCACGAGCGCCGGGTCGGCCGGCGCGCGCACTCGTTCGAACTGAACGTCCAGGTGCTGCCGCTCGCTCAGCGGGGGCTGTGGTGGATCGGCTCGCTCACGATCGCGGTGACGGACGGCCTGCGCGGCGACGTCGTGGCGTTCGACGCGGCGATCCATCCGATCATCGCGGAACTCGCCTGATCCGGATCAGTCCTCGTCGATGCGGGTGCGCTCGTGATCCACCGTGACCTCGCGAGCCCGCTTGCCGAGGACCCGGTCGAACACGAGCGCCACGATCCCGCCGACCGCGACACCGACGGCGATGCCGATGAGCGCGAGGAATCCGAACACCTGGGTCTGCGAGTACTGCACGCCGGTGACGCTCGGCAGATCGGTGCCGTCGAACGCGAACGTGAGGATCATCGCGACCAGCACGCCCAGCGCCGCACCCAGGGTCAGGAAGACCCCGTACTTCGGCGCACGCCGCACCCGCACGGTCTCGATGCGATCGTCGACGACGGTGCGGGGGGTGTCCGGGAGCGGGGGCTCGGTGGCCATGCCTCCATTGTCTCACCCGTTGCGCGGACGAGGTCCCGCGGTTCATGACGAAACGCCGGCCCCCGAATAGATCGGGGGCCGGCGCCTCATGGTGCGTCGCGTAGGCCTCGCGACGCACCCGTCTCATCAGGCCGTCGCGCGGCGACGGCGGGCGACCACGAGGATCGCACCGAGGGCGAGCAGGCCCGCCCCGAGCCACATCACGTCGACCGACGTCTCGCCGCCGGTCGCGGCGAGGTCGCCCGTCGTGGTGCTGTCGCACGGCACTTCGGCGCCCAGCGGGAAGCTGAACGACACCGGGTCGAGCGCCGTGCCGGCGGTGTAGAAGCCGGCGAAGGCCGCGGCACCGGCATCCGTCAGCGTCGCCGACGCGTTCGACCAGCTGATGCGGCTCGCCGACTCGGATGCGGCCGGCAGCGACAGCGTCGCGAACACGATGCCCGAGGCGTTCACGTCCGACGCCGAGCCGTACCCCTGCGACTGCACGTTCAGGATGAGCGACGCCGACGTGGCGCTGTTCACCTGGATGCGCGGGTTCGAGAGCGTCATGTCGAGCGCACCGCTGTGACCCGTGTAGTGGATCGAGCCGGTGTAGCTCACCCGGCCGCGGTCGGTGTCGGTGCTGTACGCACCGGCGCCGGAGCCCCAGCCGCCGGTGATCGACCCGTTCGCGATCGGACCGGTGATGTAGCTGCGGTACGACTCCTTGACGCCCCACTGGATGCCGGCACCCGAGACCGCCTGGGCGACGCACGCCTCGGCGGCCTGCGGCGCCTCCGTGACGGGGAGCACGGCTGCCGCGGTGACGGTGAGGGGCGTCGACGCGACGAGCACGCCGCCGACCCACAGCTCCACCGTGTGCGCGCCGGTCTCGAATGTCGCAGGCACGCTCCAGCTGAAGCTCACGACACCGGATGCGTCCGCGGCCACCGTCCCGATGGTGATCGGATCGGAGTGGACGATCGCGGTGACCTGCGCGCCGTCACGGAACCCGGAGCCGGAGATCTGGAGCGTTCCGCCCTGCACGACGCTCGCGCCGCCGTTGACGACCGTCGCCGTCGGCGTCGGCTCGGTCCAGCCCACCTCCAGCGCCGCGGGAGCCTTGCGCACGTCCCCACCGGCGCCGCTGGCGTAGTAGAACGCCTGGATCGCGCTCGGTGCGGCGAGGATGAACTCGTTCGACCAGGCGTCCTGGAAGCCGGAACCGGCGTCCGAGGTCGACCAGGTTCCGGGCGCCGTGGTGCCGGTGTAGTCGAGCGCGATCGTCTCATCGACCGACTCCTGCGAGAAGTCGAGCGGGTCGACATCACTGACGGTCGCGACGACAAGTTCCTGCGTGGCTCCGGCCGCGTAGGCGACGGAGCCGGAGCGGACCCCCGCCGACCACGTGCCGACGCCGTCGGCGATCGTCAGGGTCGGGTCCACCAGCTCGACCCATGCTCCGTTCCCGCCCAGGATCGCCGCATACGCCTCGACGCGCAGCGTGCCGCTGAAGTCGATCACCGCCGCATCGTCGGTGACGATGCCGGTGCCGTTAAAGAGGACGAACGTCTCATCCTCGACCGACACGTTGCCGCCGGCGACCTTGGTCCAGTCCGTCGAATACGCCGACCAGTCCCACGCGGCCGTGACGTTCGAGACGTGCTCGCCGTCGGTCGGAGCCGGAACGGCGACGACCGACGGGTCGACGATGCCGTAGTACGCGAGCGCGCTCGACCCGTCGCGGTTCGTCGTCGAGTACGACCCCTCGGATGCGTCGTAGCCGTTGCTCGAGGTGAACGCGGCAGTGAAGGTGTGTCCGCCGGCGGCGAGCGCCGACGTGGTGACGGTCGCGATCCCGTTCGTCACGGGCACCGTGCCGAGCGAGCTCGTCGTCCCGTCCGCAACGGACGTCTGGAAGAACTCGACCGAGCCGGCGGCCTGCGCG
>JAVBUN010000278.1:0-13579 GCA_031555335.1 Microbacterium sp. | reverse complement strand
GGTGTACTTCGTCTGGAGGTATTCGTGGATGCCTTCGGCGCCGCCTTCGCGGCCGAGTCCGGAGAGTTTCCAGCCGCCGAACGGGGCGGCGGCGTTGGACACGACGCCGACGTTCAGGCCCATCATCCCGGTCTCGAGGCGCTCGATCATCCGCTGCCCGCGGGCGAGGTTCTCGGTGTAGACGTAGGACACGAGCCCGTACTCGGTGTCGTTCGCGATCCGTACCGCGTCGTCCTCGTCGTCGAATGGCACGATCGCGAGCACCGGTCCGAAGATCTCCTCCCGGAGGATCTCGCTGCCGGCCCGCACGTCGCTGAGCACCGTCGGTTCGAAGAACGTGCCGGCACCATCGATGGGCTTCCCGCCGGTGCGGAGCGTCGCCCCGCGGGTCACGGCGTCGGTGACGAGCCGGTCGGCTTTCGCGACCGCCCGGTCATCGATCAGCGGACCGATCGTGACACCGTCCTCCGTGCCCCGCCCGATCCGGAACCCCGCCACCCGCTCCGTCACCCGACGCGCGAACTCCTCCGCCACATCCCGGTGCACGATGAACCTGTTCGCGGCCGTGCACGCCTGCCCGATGTTCCGGAACTTCGCCGCGATCGCCCCCTCCACCGCCCGATCCAGATCCGCATCGTCGAACACCACGAACGGGGCGTTCCCACCCAGCTCCATCGACGTCCGCAACACCCCGGATGCGGCCTGCTCCAACAGCCGCACCCCCACCGGCGTCGACCCGGTGAACGACAACTTCCGCAACCGCGGATCCCGGATGATCGGCTCCGACACCTCACCCGACCGCGACGTCGTGATGACATTCAGCACCCCGTCCGGCAGGCCCGCATCCGCCAACAGCTGCGCGAACGCGAGCGTCGTGAGCGGGGTCAGCTCGGCCGGCTTGATGACGACCGTGCAGCCGGCCGCGAGCGCCGGCGCGATCTTCCGGGTCGCCATCGCGAGCTGGAAGTTCCACGGCGTGATCAGGAAGCACGGGCCCACCGGATGCTGCGACACGATCATCCGCCCGGTGCCCTCCGGATTCGCCCCGTACCGCCCCTGGATACGCGGCGCCTCCTCGCTGAACCACCGCAGGAACTCGCCGCCGTAGGCGACCTCGCCGCGCGCCTCCGCGAGCGGCTTCCCCATCTCGATCGTCATCAGCAGCGCGAAATCCTCCCGCCGCTCCTGCAACAGATCGAACGCCCGCCGCAGCACCTCGCCCCGCACCCGCGGCGGCGTCGCCGCCCACGACGGGAACGCCGCGACCGCCGCATCCAACGCCGCCGCACCATCCGCCACCGACGCATCCGCGATCGTCTTCACAATGCCGCCCGTCGCGGGGTCCCGCACCGCGAGCGTCGCGCCGCCCTCCGCCGCGCGCCACGCTCCCCCGATGAACAGCCCCTCCGGGACCGCGGCCAATAGCGTCGATTCACGATTCTCGGACACGCGCACTCCTTCATCACTGACGTACGGCCCCTATTCTGGCCGTCACGCGAGCGGGCACTGCTGTCCGGCGCGGCGAAGAGATCCTGCACGATCCGCCGCGACGTACAGCACGAGTCACGCACCGTGCACATCGCGGAAGTCAAGCGACATCCCCCGGACACACCCACGTGCCACCCTGGGCCCATGAAACGGGATGTCTCCGCACGCATCGCCCTCTCGGTCACCGAACCCGCCGAGCTCGTCTTCTCGGTCGCGGTGAGCGCGGCCTACGAGGCCGCCGAGTCGCTCCAGGCGACGCTCGACGGCACCCCGCTCCCTCTCGAAGAGGTGCACGACGCCCAGGGCACCCGACTGCACCGGGTGCGCGCCGACGCCGGCTCCTTCGTGCTGGACTACGCGGCGACGGTGACCGGTGCGGGCTCCCCCCTCGACCTCGACGTCGCCGACCCGATCCGCTATCTGCGCCCGAGCCGATATGCCGAGTCCGACACGCTCGCGGCGGTCGCCGCCGCCGAGTTCGGCGGCGTCCCGGGTGGCGCGGCCCTGCTCGCGGCGGTGTCGTCCTGGGTGGGAACGCGCCTGCTCTACGTGCCGGGATCCTCGCTTCCGACCGACGGCGCCACCCGCACCCTGCTGGCACGCCGGGGCGTCTGCCGCGACTACGCGCACCTGGTCGTCGCGCTCCTCCGGGCGCGCGGGGTCCCCGCGCGGCTCGTGTCCGTCTACGCGCCGGGCCTCGACCCGATGGACTTCCACGCCGTGGCGGAGGGCTGGGTCGACGGCGGCTGGCGCGTCGTGGATGCGACGACGCTCGCCCCCCGCGAGAGCCTCGTGCGCATCGCGACGGGACGGGATGCCGCCGACACCGCCTTCCTCTCCGTCCTGTCGGGGCGTGCGGACCTCGGTGAGCTCACGGTCACCGCCGTGGCGGACGCGCTGCCGGACGACGACGTGACGCGCCTGGTGACGCTGCACTGACCCCGGCACGCGGCGCGGGCGTGTCACCGGTGCCGCGGCGTGCCAGGCTGGACTCATGAAGGCCTGGTTGGTGAGATTCGTCTCGCTGTACGTGTTCGACGTCGTCGTGCTGCTGCTCATCGGAATGCTGCTCGGCAGCGTACGCGTCGGATGGGCGGCGTTCTGGGCGGCACTCGTGCTGACGGCCGCGACGATCTGGGTGAAGCCGCTCGTTCGCCGCATGTTCCGCGCGATGACGGCCCCGTCGGCGGCGAAGCGCTCGCGCCTCGGCGAGAAGGCGGTGCAGGGGCTTCTCGTGTTCGCCGTCGAGGTGATCGTATGGATCGCGGTCGTGCTGTTCTCGGGGGTCGCGGTGCGCGGCTGGTTCTGGGGATGGGTGCTGCCGCCGATCGCCCTGCTCATAGCGTTCGCGATCTACGACCTCGTCGACGACCGCATCGAGGCACGCACCGGCGCGCTCTTCGACCGTGTCTCCGGCGGACGGAGCCGCACGGATGCCGCCGCGGCGCCCGCGCCCCCGGCGCGCGACCGTCCTGCATCCGGTGCGGCGCCGACGGACCGCTACGACGGACTGACGCCGGAGCAGCGGCGGATGCTCGACGACCTCGGCTGACCGCCCCGCACGCACCGACCGCCGGTCACCCGGGCAGGTACCGCCGGTCCCAGCCCGCCCCCGCCCGCACGTACTCGACGCGCCGACCCGCCGCATCCGGGTGGGAGACCCAGAAGAGCAGCCGATGCGGCGTCACGGCGTACCCGACCCAGCCGCCCGGCTGCGACGGATCCGGCTCGGCGGCGGCGAACTCCGCCCACCGCCGCTCGCGCTCGGCCCGGGACAGCCGCGCGTACTCCGGCGTGTTGAGCCAGGCGAGCTGCCGCAGGTACGGCGAACGGTCCGCATAGGCGGCCTCGACCTCCGCCGCGGGCGCGACCTCGGCGGTGCCCTGCACGACGAGCTGTCGGGTGAAGCCCGGCCAGAGCACGGTGAGCGAGACCCGTGGGTTCGCGGCGAGGTCGGCCACCTTGCGGCTGCGGGCATCGGTGTGGAAGAAGAACCGCTCGCCGTCGAACTCGCTCAGCATGACGGTGCGGCTGCGGGGAAACCCGTCGTCGTCGATCGTGGACAGGGTCATCAGCGCGCGCTCCTCGCCCGCCGCGGGAAGCCAGGCCGCGGCGAGGGCGAGAGGATCGAGCGCCGGCTCGTCCGACTGCACCGGGTCCGTCCGGTGATCGATCACGGGCACGTCGACGACGATCCGGCCGGGTGGCGTGTGCATCGACCCTCCCCTATCCGAACTCGAAGCCGTCGATCTCGACGAGCGCCTCGCTGACGAATCCGACGCCGCGCTCGAACAGCATCCGGCCGTCGTCGGCGTTGGCGCCCGTCGGGTCGCCGATCACGCCCGTCGGCCCGAAGTCGTCGCTCGTCCACCCGAACATCACCGGCTTGCCGTTGAAGCCGATGTGACGGAGCCCCGCGATCTTCTCGGGCACGTTGCGCGGCGGGAGCTCGGGCGACACGAGGTGCGGCGCCAGGTGCATCACGATCGACGTCTCGCCGAAGCCGGCGTGGATGCCCTGGCCGAGCTCGTCCGGGCGCCCGTCCCTGCCGTCGCCGGGAACACCCGCCCCGGCGGGCATCGAGAACGAGCGCAGGCCGAAGCGCCGCCGCAGCTCTCGGTTGCCCCAGCCGAGGAGCATGACGTTGCCGCCGTGGCCGTTGACGAACGCGACGGTGCGCACCGGAGTCATCGCGATCGATCGGCCGATCTCGACCAGCTGATCGAGCAGCGTCGTGCCCTCCATCCACAGGGTTCCCGGCGCCCAGTGGTGCTCGTCCGACTTGGCATACGCGATCGTCGGCAGGAGCCACGCGTCGATGCCCGCCGCCGCCACCCGCTCGACCGCCGCCGCGGCCACTGCTTCGGCCACGAGCGCGTCCGTCCGCAGCGGCAGGTGCGGTCCGTGGTGCTCGATCGCTCCGATCGGAACCACGGCGATCGAGCGCTCCGAGGTCGCGGCGACGAGCGACGGACCGGACAGGTCGTCCCAGCGACGCGACGAGGGCGTGAACGGCGCGGTCATCGGATGGCGCCCTTCGTCGGGCCCGTGTAGTCGGGGTTGAGCTTGCCCGGGTTCAGCAGACCGTCCGGGTCGGTCGTCTTCGCGAGGTCGACGGTCTCGTGCAGCCGGAAATCGACGTTCCACTGGTGCGGGTTGTGCACGCCGACGCCGAGATCGTCGAGCGCGGCGATGCCCGCGTAGACCGCTTCGGGGCTCTCGTAGACGCCCGCGAGCATCCCGATCGGCACGGTGTGGCCCGCCTCGATGTGCAGCTGCCCGCCCGGGTACACGGCGTGCACCTCGTCGATGCGCTCGACGAGGGCGTCGCCCGACACCTCGACGTGGAAGTACACGCCAGGCTCGGACTTCTGCAGCCACTCGATCGGGTGGTTGTAGCTGAGCACCGAGATCGCCGCGGACACCCCGGGCCCCTCCCGCACGTCCTCGATGCGGCCGCCGGCACCCTCGATGATGCTCGTCGCAGCCGGGACGGCGGCGGCATCCACGATCATGCGGAGCGAGCTGCGCTCGGCCGGGAATGCGTCGTCGGGCGGCAGCTGCGCACTGATGTGGGGGGTGTCGGCCGACACGAGCCGCGGCGACGGCTGCAGTCGTCCGAGCTCCCGCAGCACCGAGAGCGACCCGGCGAACTCGGGGAACGACGCGTACAGGCCCCGCCAGTCCTGCAGCGGCTCGAGTCGCACGCTCGCGCGCGCGATGATGCCCGCGGTGCCATAGTTGTGCACGTAGCGCTGCGCCTCGGCACCCTCGACACGCACGAGCTCGCCGCCGGAGGTGGGCGTCACGACGTCGAGCGCCACGACGAACCCCATGTCGTTGCTGCCGTGGGCGATGGTGCCGGTGCCGCCGGAGCCGCCCGCGAGGAATCCGCCGATCGTGGTGTGCACGGTCGACGGGTACATCCACAGCTGCATCCCGGCGGCCCGCGCCGCCTGTTCGAGCGCCGTCATCGGAGCGCCCGCATCCGCCGTGATCGTGTCGCCGTCGATGCCGACGATCGTGCGGGCGCGAGAAGTGTCGAGGACGAGGCCGCCCGACATCGGGATGGCCTGGCCGTAGTTGCCGGTGCCCTTGCCGCGCGGGGTGATCGGGGCGCCGTGTCGGGCGGCGATGCCGACGACGGCCGCGATCTCCTCCGCCGTCGTCGGGAACGCGACGAGGTCCGCGACGCCGAGCGGCAGCAGTTCGGCGATGATGGGCGACATGCGGGCGCCGTCAACCGATGCGCGCTCGCGCTGGCGCATATCGCTCGAGACACCGCGCGGGCCGAGCAGGTCGCGCAGTTCCGCCTCGAGGGCCGTGTAGTCGGGTGAGGTCATGGTGGTCGTCCCTTCGATGCATCTCCCGACCGAAGGGCGCGGTGAGCCGGGTGATGAGTCACTCGCCGCGCGAGGCCGAAGCCGCATCCATCATGCGCCCGTCATGTTACGGGCACGCAACGTCGCGCCGAGAACCGCGGATCCGGCGCGCGTCACGAGTCGGACACACGACCGGGTTAGCGTTGCGCGGTGGCACATCGAGAGGAACCCGCGTGAGTTATTTCAGCGACGTGGAGCGCGACCTGGTGGTCGCGGCACGTACCGAGGTCGCGACCGGCGTCGTGGCGTTCGACCTGGCATCGCCGAACGGCCGCGACCTGCCCGCCTGGACCCCCGGATCGCACATCGACGTGATCTTCGCGAGCAGCCCCGGGGGAGAGCCGGTCGAACGGCAGTACTCGCTCTGCGGCGACCCCCACGACCGATCCACCTGGCGCGTCGCGGTGCTCCGCGAGCCCGAGGGGCGCGGCGGCTCGCTGCGCCTGCACGACGAGGTGGCGGTCGGTCAGCGGCTGCGCGTGCGCGGACCCCGCAATCACTTCGCGTTCGAGCCGACGCCCGGAACCCGGTACCGGTTCGTGGCCGGCGGGATCGGCATCACCCCGCTTCGCGCCATGATCTCGGCGGCGGATGCGGCCGGGGCCGACTGGCGGCTCGACTACGCCGGGCGTTCCCGCGCCACGATGGCGTTCGCGACCGAACTGCTCGCCGCCCACCCCGACCGGGTGCACCTGCATGCGGCCGACGAGGGCGCCCGGCTGGATACGGCGGGGATCGCCCTCTCCGCAGACACCGCCGTGTACGCGTGCGGGCCCGCCCGTCTGCTGCAGGCGCTCGAGGCGACCGTGGCGGAGCCGGCGCTGCACGTCGAACGGTTCGAGGCGAAGGAGTTCGGCGCCCCGGTGTGGACCGAACCGTTCGACGTCGAGCTCGGGATGAGCGGCGACATCGTGACCGTGCGCCCGGACGAGTCCGTGCTCGATGCGATCCGCGAGCAGTCCCCCGACACCCTCGTGCTCTCGAGCTGCCGGCGCGGCACGTGCGGCACCTGCGAGGTGCCGGTGCTCGAAGGGGAGGTCGAGCACCGCGACTCGGTGCTCACTCCGGTCGAACGGGCGGACGGCGCCGTCATGATGGTCTGCGTGTCGCGCGCGGCAGGGCCGCGTCTGGTGCTCGACCTCTGAGTCACCCCGCCAGCCGCGCCCGCAGCGATGCGACCAGGTCGCCCTCGTCGGCGGTGACGAGCCGGTAGTCCCGCACGACGACCCGCCCGCCCACGATCACGTGCCGCGGCCGGCGGCCGGGCGATGCCCACAGCAGCCCCGCGATCGGATCGGCCACCCCCGCATCCGCCACCCCCGAAACGTCCCAGACGCAGGCGTCCGCGCGCGCACCCGGTCGCAGATGCCCCAGGTCGTCACGCCCGAGCCCGGCCGCACCGCCCTCGGTGGCCATGCCCAGCACGGCACGCGCCGAGAGCGGCGGCCCGACGAGAGCGGACACCTGCATCGCCAGCCGTGCGTCGGCGAGCAGGTGGCCGGCGTCGTTCGATCCGCCGCCGGAGGTACCGAGGCCCACCGCGACCCCGGCATCCTGCAACCGCGCCACCGGGGCGACGCCCCACCCCATCGGCACGTCGCATCCGGGGGCGTGGGTGGCCGTGACGCCGCGCGCGGCCAGCAGCTCGATCTCGTCCGGCGTCACGTCGCACAGGTGCGCGATGGTGACCCCCGGGGCGAGCCAGCCCCACTCGTCGAGCAGGTCGAGGGGACGGCGGCCGTACCGTGCGAGGGCGTTCTCGGTGTCGACCTGCTCGTTCGCCTGCGTACGCCGACGCAGGCCGTGCGCGGCGGCGACCGCGCCGAGCGCGCGGAAAGTCGCCGCCGGGTCGGAGTGCACGCCGGCCGGGCCGACCGCCAGCTGCAGCGATCCGTCGGCCGTGACGCCGCCGGTGTGCCCGCCCGCGAGGAGCGTCTCGACGATCGCGGCGGCGCTGTCGGCGGCCGCCTCCGGCGCATCCCGGGCCGAGCCCCGCACGAACACGAGCCGGGCGCCCAGACGCGCCGCCGTGTCGGCGATCGCAGCGGCGATGGCGACGGTGTCGCCGACCGGGTCGTCGGATGCGGCGGGGTCGGGCCAGTTGAGCTGGTGGTCGGCGACCGTCGTCACACCGCTGAGCAGCGATTCGGCGATCCCGACGCCGGCCGTCGCGCGGGTGAGCGACGCATCGATGCCCGCGGCGGCATATGCCCCGGCCATCACCGGGAGCCAGTCCCGCATCGCCACGCCGCGCGTGCCGGGGAGCGTCCGGAACCCGCTCTGCAGCAGGTGGTGGTGGGCGTTGATCAGACCGGGCGTCACGACGCATCCGCTCACATCGATGACCTCGGCGGGTCCTCCTGGTGCGGGTCCGCTCGGCTCGGCGGGCGCGATCCGCCCGTCATCGCCGATCGTCAGGTCGCCGTCGCGCTCGGTGCGTCCGTCGACCAGGATGCGGATCGCCCCGCGCAGTGTCAGCATCCCTCGATCGTGCCAGCCGGAGGTGACACGCAGGTTTCGCGGACCGCTGGGCCGCGCGCATCAGGCCGTCCGCCGCGCGGATCAGGCCGTGGCGCGCTCGGCCGCCTCGACGACGTTCATCATGAGCAGCGCCACCGTCATGGGCCCGACACCGCCCGGGTTCGGGGAGAGCCAGCCGGCCACCTCGGCCACCGCCGGGGCGACGTCGCCGTAGACCTTGGACTTGCCGGTCACGGGGTCGGGTTCGCGCGTCACACCGACATCGAGCACCGCGGCACCGGGCTTCACGTCCTCGGCGCGGACGAGGTGCTTCACACCCGCGGCCGCGACGATGACGTCGGCCTCGCGCAGATGGCGCGGGAGGTCCACGGTGCCGGTGTGGGTCAGGGTGACCGTCGCGTTGATGTCGCGGCGGGTGAGCAGCAGGCCGATCGAGCGCCCGATCGTCACCCCGCGGCCCACGACCACCACGTGGGTGCCGGCGAGGTCGTAGCCGTTCCGCTGCAGCAGCTCGATGACTCCGCGCGGCGTGCACGGCAGCGGGGTGTGGATCGGCTCGTTGACGTTCAGCACCAGGCGGCCGAGGTTCGTCGGGTGCAGGCCGTCCGCATCCTTCGCCGGGTCGATCCGCTCGAGGATCGCGTCGGTGTCGAGGTGCTTCGGCAGCGGAAGCTGCACGATGTACCCGTGGCAGGCGGGATCGGCGTTCAGCTCGTCGATGAGCGCCTCGACCTCGGCCTGGGTAGCGTCGGCGGGCAGCTCCCGCTGGATCGAGTTCATCCCGATCGCCGCGGACTGCTTGTGCTTCATGCCGACGTAGAGCTGCGAGGCAGGGTCCGCGCCCACGAGCACCGTGGCGATGCCCGGGGTGATGCCGCGTGCGGCGAGCGCCGCGACCCGGGCGCGCAGTTCGTCCTTGATCGCGGCCGCCGTGGCGACCCCGTCGAGCTTCCGAGCGGTCATGCGTGTGGTCTCCTCACGGCGTGGTGGCCAGACCCGCGAGACAGCATCCGGGCCACGAGACTGCACGGATCACGCGCTGTTTCGTAGAACGGATGCTGTCTCGCGGGGTCACTGCTGCAGGCCGGGGTACAGCGGGAAAGCGGCGGTGAGCGCGGCGACGCGGGTGCGCAGCGCCTCGAGGTCCGCACCCGGCTGCAGGGCGAGCGCGATGACGTCGGCGACCTCGGTGAACTCGGCGTCGCCGAACCCGCGGGTGGCGAGCGCGGGCGTGCCGATGCGCAGGCCCGACGTCACCATCGGCGGACGCGGGTCGTTCGGCACGGCATTGCGGTTGACCGTGATGTGGATCTCGTGCAGGAGGTCCTCCGCCTGCTTGCCATCGATCGCCGCGTTCCGGAGGTCCACGAGAACGAGGTGCACGTCGGTGCCGCCCGAGCGCACCGAGATGCCGGCGCCGGCGACGTCGTCGCGACCGAGGCGCTCGGCGATGATCGCCGCGCCGCGCACGGTGCGCTCCTGACGCTCGCGGAACGCGGGGGTCGCCGCGAGCTTGAACGCTGTCGCCTTGGCGGCGATCACGTGCATGAGCGGTCCGCCCTGCTGCCCCGGGAACACCGCGGTGTTGATCTTCTTCGCGAGGTCGGGGTCGTTGGTCAGGATGAAGCCCGACCGCGGGCCGCCGATGGTCTTGTGCACGGTCGAGGAGACCACGTGCGCGTGGGGCATCGGGCTCGGGTGCAGGCCGGCGGCCACGAGGCCGGCGAAGTGCGCCATGTCGACCCACAGGAGCGCGCCGACCTCGTCGGCGATCTCGCGGAAGCGTGCGAAGTCGAGCTGACGCGGGTACGCGGACCAGCCGGCGATGATGACCTTGGGCTTGTGCTCGATCGCGAGGCGACGCACCTCGTCCATGTCGATGATCGACGTCTCGGGGTCGACGCCGTAGGCGACGATGTCATAGAGGCGGCCCGAGAAGTTGATCTTCATCCCGTGGGTCAGGTGCCCGCCCTGGTCGAGCGAGAGGCCGAGCAGCGTGTCGCCCGGTCGCGCGATGGCGTGAAGGACTGCGGCGTTCGCGGTGGCACCCGAGTGCGGCTGGACGTTCGCGAAGGCGGCACCGAACAGGCTCTTCGCCCGCTCGATCGCGAGCTCCTCGGCGACGTCGACCTCTTCGCAGCCGCCGTAGTAGCGACGCCCGGGGTATCCCTCGGCGTACTTGTTGGTCAGCACGGAGCCCTGAGACTGCAGCACCGACACCGGCACGAAGTTCTCGGAGGCGATCATCTCCAGATAACCGCGCTGGCGGTCGAGCTCGCGCTCGAGCACCTGGGCGATCTCGGGGTCGACCTCGGCGAGCGGGGCGGTGAACAGGGGATCGGTCATGGCTCTCCTTGACAACGGCGACGGACGAGAAGGGTTCCGCATCGGCCCAGGCGTACGGCCGAATACCGTGTCGGTCGCTCCCCGGTGGTAGCCCACCTCAACGCCAGTTGCGACGCGAACGAGCATAGCGGATGCGGTTGCCTCGGGCGTGCTTCTCGCCGCGAGCATCGCGTCTCGCACGGGCGGATGCGGCCGCGACGGCCGCCGCGATCGAGGCGAGGGCGAGCATCCCGACCCACGCGCCCAACGCCGTGCCGCGTCTCCACCCCCGCGCGGGGCTCGCGGCGCGCTCGTAGACTGGAACCCGTGACCGACCCGCAACCCGCCGCCTCCGTCCCCGCCCCGAACGGCGGCGTGACCGCCGGCGCAGCGCTCCCCGCCGGCACCCGCGCGCCGCTCACCGCCCTCGACCTGCTCGCGTTCGTCTGCGAGATCGTCGCGTTCGGCGTGCTCGCGGTGTGGGGCTTCGTGGCGTGGCCCTTCCCGTGGAACATCGTGCTCGGCATCGCGACCCCCCTCGCGGCGGTCCTCCTGTGGGCGCTGTTCGTGTCGCCGCGCGCGGTGTTCGCGGTGCACCCCTTCGTGCGCGCGATCGTCGAGCTGCTCGTGTACGCGGCGGCGACCGCGGCGCTGTGGGCCATGGGACTGACCTGGGTCGGTCTCGGCTACGCCGTCGTCGCCATCACGGTGGGTGTGATCGCGGGGCGTCGACGGCTGGGATGACGCCCGCCGTCCACGCGCAGCTGGTCGCCGCCCTCGGCGACCGGGTCGACACCTCCGCAGCGTCGCTCGGCGCGGCGCGCGCCGACGCGTCGGGGCATGCGTCGGCGGGCCCGGGCGTCGCCGTCGTGCACGCGGCATCCGTCGAGGACGTGCAGCAGACGCTGCGGATCGCCTCCGCGACCGGCACCCCCGTCGTCACGCGCGGCGCGGGAACGGGACTCGCGGGCGGAGCGAACACCGGTCCGGGCGAGATCGCCCTGTCGATGCGCGGCATGGACCGCGTCCTCGAGGTGCGTCCCGACGACCTGCTGGCCGTCGTGGAGCCCGGCATCGTCAACGCCGAGCTGAACGAGCGGCTCGCCGCCGAGGGCCTGTGGTGGGCGCCCGACCCCGCGAGCCGCGCGATCTCCACGATCGGTGGCAACATCGCCACCGGTGCGGGCGGACTCCTGTGCGCCAAGTACGGCGTCGTCCGCGACGCGGTGCTCGGCATGGACGTCGTGCTCGCCGACGGGAGGCTCGTGCGGCTCGGTCACCGCACCGTCAAGGGCGTCACCGGCTACGACCTCACCGCGCTCATGATCGGCTCCGAGGGCACGCTCGGGGTCGTGGTGCAGGCCACCCTCAGGCTCCGCAGGATCGTCGCCGGCGAGGTCTGCACGCTGATCGCGGTGTTCGCGGACGTGACGGCCGCCGCGATCGCATCGGCGGCGGTGACCGCATCGGGGATGCAGCCCTCGATCATGGAGCTCATGGATGCGGCGAGCCTCGCCGCGGTGCACCTCCTGCTCGGCCTGCCGGCACCCGCCGCCGACGCGGCGCAGCTCACGATCCAGACCGACGGCCCGACCGCCGCCGCGGACGCGGACCGGATCGGCGCGCTGCTGGAGGATCTCGGCGCGACGGTCGCGGTCACCCACGATCGTGCGGAGGGCGAGCGGCTGCTGCAGGTGCGTCGCGCGTTCCACGCCGCGATGGAGAGCCTCGGCACGACGCTCATCGAGGACGTCTCGGTGCCGCGCTCCGCACTGCCGGCGATGTTCGCCGAGATCACCCGCATCGAGCGCGCCTACGGCCTGACGATCCCGACGGTCGCGCACGCCGGCGACGGCAACCTGCATCCGAACTTCGTGTTCCCCGGCCCCGATGTGCCGCCCGTCGTCTGGGACGCGGCGGACGACCTCTTCCGCTCCGCGCTCCGACTCGGCGGCACCCTCACCGGAGAGCACGGCGTCGGGGTGCTGAAGCGCCGCTGGCTCGGCGATGAACTCGGGCCGGATCAGTGGGCGCTGCAACGCGAGATCAAGCGGCTGTTCGACCCGGCCGGCATCCTGAACCCGGGCAAGGTGTTCGCCGACTGACGCGGCGCGCGCACGAGCCGTACCGGCCGGTCAGAGCCCCTGCCACTGCGGCTTGTGCTGCCAGGTGTACCGGTAGTAGTCCGCGAGCCGAAGGCCTGCGGCGGCGGGCTCGTCGACGACGACCGTGACGTGCGGATGCAGCTGCACCGCCGACCCGGGCAGCATCGCGGTGACGGGTCCCTCGACGGCGGCGGCCACCGCCTCCGCCTTCCCTCCCCCGAACGCGAGCAGCACGAGATGCCGGGCGCGCAGGATCGTGCCGAGCCCCTGGGTGATGCAGTGCCGGGGCACGTCCTCGATCCGGTCGAAGTACCGCGCGTTGTCCTCGCGGGTCTGGGCGGTGAGCGTCTTCACCCGGGTGAGCGACGCGAACGACGAACCCGGCTCGTTGAAGCCGATGTGCCCGTCGGTGCCGATGCCGAGCAGCTGGATGTCGACACCCCCTGCCGCCCCGATCGCTCGCTCGTAGTCCTCACCGGCCGTCTCGATGCCGGCGGTGGCGCCGTTCGGCACGGAGATCCGGGCGGGATCGAGTCCGAGCGGTTCGACGACCTCACGGGTGAGGACGGAGCGGTAGCTTTCCGGATGCGCCGGGTCGAGGCCGACGTACTCGTCGAGCGCGAAGCCGCGCACCCGCGACACGTCGACGCCCGACAGTCGCGGACGCAGCGCCGCGTAGACGGGCAGCGGCGTCGACCCGGTCGCCAGGCCCAGCACGGCGTCGGGGCGCGCCGCGATCACCCGCACGATCTCGTCGGCGACGAGCGCACCGCCCTCCTCCTCCGACCCGACGATGAC
>JAVBUN010000205.1:0-3345 GCA_031555335.1 Microbacterium sp. | reverse complement strand
CCGCTCGTTGCGGCTGAGCGGCAGCACGGCGACCTTGACGGGCGCGAGACGCGGGTCGAGCTTCAGCACGGTGCGGGTGTCGACGCCGCCCTTCGCGTTCGGCACCTCCTCCTCGCGGTACGCGTCCACCAGGAACGCCATCATCGAGCGGGTGAGGCCGAAGGACGGCTCGATGACGTACGGCACGTACTTGTCGCCGCTGGCCTGATCGAAGTACGACAGGCTCTGCCCGGATGCCTCGGAGTGGCTCGTGAGGTCGTAGTCGGTGCGGTTGGCCACACCCATGAGCTCGCCCCACTCCTTGCCCGGGAACCCGAAGCGGTACTCGACGTCGATCGTGCCGGCGGAGTAGTGCGCGCGGTCCTCCTGCGGCACGTCGTACCGGCGCATGTTCGCCGGGTCGACGCCGAGGTCGATGAACCAGTCCCAGCAGGCCTCGACCCAGTGCTCGAACCACTCCTGCGCCTCGGCGGGAGGGGTGAAGAACTCGATCTCCATCTGCTCGAACTCGCGCGTGCGGAAGATGAAGTTGCCGGGGGTGATCTCGTTGCGGAACGCCTTGCCGACCTGACCCACACCGAAGGGGGGCTTCTTGCGGCTGGCGGTGAGCACGTTCGAGAAATTCACGAAGATGCCCTGCGCCGTCTCGGGGCGGAGGAAGTGCAGGCCCGATTCGTCGTCGACGACGCCGAGGTAGGTCTTCACGAGGCCTGAGAAGGACTTCGGCTCGGTGTACTGGCCCTTCGTGCCGCAGTTGGGGCAGGGGATGTCGGCGAGGCCGTTCTCGGCCGTGCGGCCCTTGCGGGCCTCGAAGTCCTCGACCAGCGTGTCGGCCCGGAACCGCTTGTGGCAGTGCAGGCACTCGACCAGCGGATCGGTGAACGTCGCGACGTGACCGGATGCCTCCCACACGCGCTTGGGAAGGATGATCGACGAGTCGAGTCCGACCATGTCGCCACGGCCGCGCACGAACGTCTGCCACCATTGGCGGCGGATGTTCTCCTTGAGCTCGGTGCCGAGGGGGCCGTAGTCCCAGGCGGACCGGGAGCCGCCGTAGATCTCGCCCGCCTGGAAGACGAACCCGCGGTGGCGGGCGAGGGCGATGACTTTGTCGAGACGTGACTGCTCGGCCACGGTGGCTCCAATGGTCGGGTGGGGGAAGGGATGCGGCAGCGCGCCGCATCCCTCGATTCTAGTCGGCGGTTCTCGGCGCCCCGGGCGCGCTGACCCGCCGCGGTGCGCCGGTCCCGGCGGCGGGCGGGCGTTCAGCCGCAGGCCGCTGCGGCCCGTGCGGCGATCACGCCGGTGGGATCGTCGAGGTGCTCGACGGCCACGCCGACGGCGGCGCCCAGCGAGAATCCGAGCGTGGCGGTGATGTCGTCGGGGGAGCCGGTGGCGCGCGGCCCGGGGGTCGAGGTGGGCCGGGGCGGCACGGCGCAGTCGATCGGGGGCAGTGCGACGACGATCTCGGCGCTGCGGCCGGCCGGCACCTCGATCGGCCCGCCCGCGGTCTTGCGCCCGATGCCCTCGAAGACGGGTGCGTCGATGCGGAGCCGCGTGAGGGCGAGGTCCTCGGCCGTGCCGTTCACGAGCCACACCCGGGCCTCGCCCGGGGACTGCGCCGGGCTCGCCGGAAGGAGGGTCGCCTCGATCCCGCGCGGGAGTGCGGTGGCACTCGGCGCCGGCCGCGGCTGGGCGCCGCACGCGCCGAGCGCGAGTACCGCGGCGAGGGCGAGCACGGCGGATCCGGCGCGCGCAGTCGGCCTCACCGCCGCACCTCGACGCGCTCGGCGGTGAACGCGTCGAGCGCGTCGCGGTCGACCTCGACACCGATGCCCGGGCCGGTGGGGACCCGGACGTGCCCGTCGTCGAGGGAGATCGGATCCGTCACGACGTCGCGGCGGTAGAAGCGGTCCGCCGCCGACACGTCGCCCACGAGCGTGAACCCGGGAAGGGCGGCGAGGGCCGCGTTCGCGGCGCGGCCGATGCCGGTCTCGAGCATGCCGCCGCACCACACCGGTACGTCGGCGGCACGGCTGACGTCGTGCACGCGCACCGCCTCGAGGTAGCCGCCGACCCGCCCCGCCTTGATGTTCACGACCGCGGCCGCGCCGAGCGCGATCGCATCGGCGGCGGCCTTGGCGGAGGTGATCGACTCGTCGAGGCAGATCGGGGTGCGCAGCCGCCGGGCGAGCGCCGCGTGGTCGACGAGGTCGTCCTCCTGCAGCGGCTGCTCGATCAGCAGCAGGTCGAAGTCGTCGAGGGTCGCGAGCGTGTCCGCATCCGCCAGCGTGTACGCGGAGTTCGCGTCGACCTGCAGTGGGATGCCGGGGAACGCCTCGCGGACGGCGGCCGTGTCGGCGAGGTCCCGGCCGGGCGCGATCTTGATCTTGATGCGCCGGTAGCCCTCGGCGAGGTAGCCGCCGACCGCGTCGACGAGCTCCGCCGGGTCGCGCTGGATGCCCACCGAGACGCCGGACGGGATGCGGTCGCGGACCGCGCCCAGGGCCGCCGCGAGGGGCACGCCCTGTGCGCGAAGAGTCGCGTCGAGGACGGCGAGCTCGAGGCCCGCCTTCGCCATGCGGTGCCCGATGAACGGCGCGAGCGTCCCGCCGACCTCGGTCTCGGTGCCGAACGAGGTCGTGAAGGGGCTGACGAGCGGGACGTGCAGGACGCGAAGCTCGAACCCTGCGAGCGGGACGGATGCGGACACCGCCGGATGCAGCATGCCGCCAGGCTACCCGCGCCCGGTGTCCCTTCGCCCGCGGTGGAGGTGGGAGTGGGGCTCAGGACTTGGCGGCGGCCTTCGCGGCGCGCTTCGTCTCGCGGACCTTGGCGAGCGACTCCGGGCTGGTGATGTCGGCGACACTGCGGAACGACCCGTCCTCGCCGTAGGGGGCGGATGCCTCGCGCCAGCCGGCGCCCGCGAAGCCGCACTGCTTGCCGAGGAGCGCCAGGAAGATCTTGGCCTTCTGCGGGCCGAAGCCGGGGAGAGCCTTCAGGCGCTTCAGCACCTCGGCGCCGTCGGGATCGCCCTCGGTCCACAGCGCCGCCGCATCGCCCTGCCATTTCTCGGCGATGTCGGCGCACAGCTGCTGCACGCGACCCGCCATCGAGGAGGGATAGCGGTGCACCGCGGGGGTCTGCGAGAACGCCGCCGCGAACGCATCCGGGTCGTAGCCCGCGATCGCCGCGGCATCGAGCGTGCCGGTGCGCTCCGAGATCTTGAGCGGCCCGGCGAAGGCGGTCTCCATGGCGACCTGCTGGTCGAGCAGCATCCCGATCAGCAGCGCGAGCGGATCGTTCGACAGGAGCTCGTCCGCGGCCGGGTCGTCGGTGATGTGC
>JAVBUN010000227.1:0-4180 GCA_031555335.1 Microbacterium sp. | reverse complement strand
CGGCGAGACCGTCGCCGTGCGCGACCTCGATCGCGTCGACGCCGGCGGCGTCGAGGGCCGCCGCGATCTCCCCGGCCTTCTCCGGAGAGATCCGGTGGCGGAGCGCGTGCATGCCGTCGCGCAGGGTGACGTCCTGGAGGTAGACGCGCCGCCCGGTCATGACGCCACCGCCTTGCGCGCGGTGACGAGCGACTCCGCGACGCGCAGGGCGGCCGAGGTCATGATGTCGAGATTGCCGGCGTAGGCGGGGAGGTACATGGCGGCCCCTTCGACCTCCAGATACACCGACACCCGGGTGTACCCGTCGCGGTCGAGCCCCGGCGGCAGCAGCACGCCCAGGTCTCCGTCCTCCTCGAGGAACTGCACCTCCTGCTTCAGGCGGTATCCCGGCACGTAGCCGGCGACCTCCGCCACGCGCCGTTCCACCGCGTCGCGGATGCGCGTCCGGGTGGACTCCTCGAGCCGGTCCGTCACCACCTGCACGGTGTCGCGCATGATGAGGGGAGGCTCGGCGGGGTTCAGCACGATGATCGCCTTCCCCCGTGCCGCTCCGCCCACCTCCTCGATCGCCCGCGCGGTCGTCTCGGTGAACTCGTCGATGTTCGCGCGCGTGCCCGGTCCCGCGCGTCGTGACGAGATCGAGGCGACGATCTCCGCGTACGGCACCGGGGTCACCGTGTTGATCGCGGCGACGATCGGGATCGTGGCCTGACCGCCGCAGGTGACCATGTTGACGGTGCGCGCCTCGCGATGCTGGTCGAGGTTGACCGACGGCACGACGTACGGTCCGATCGCGGCGGGGGTGAGGTCCACCAGCTGCTTGCCGTAGGGCGCCAGCCGCTCGGCGTTGGCGACGTGGGCGCCGGCGCTCGTCGCGTCGAAGACCACCTCGATGTCGCCGAAGGCGGGACTGGCGATGAGCCCGTCGACGCCGTCCGCCGTGACCTCGATCCCGAGTCGCGCCGCCCGCGCGAGCCCGTCGGACTCCGGGTCGATCCCGACCATGACGCCCATCTCGAGCACGTCGCTCGTGCGCATCACCTTGAACATGAGGTCGGTGCCGATGTTGCCCGATCCGATGATCGCCACTTTCGCCGCGCTCATGCCGTCTCCTCCGCCGTCGTGGTCGATGTCATCCGGACCGATCCGAGTGCGTCTGCCGCGGCCGCCCAGTCGTGCCCGGGCTCCAGGGCCACGGACGCGGCCACGGCTCCCGCGAGCACGACGTCCCCCGCGGCGAGCTGCTGGCCGTAGCCGCCGATCGCGCGCGCCAGCCAGTGCAGGGCGACCACGGGGTCCCCGAGGACGGCGGCTCCCGTGCCGACGGCGACGATCTCACCGTCCCGGGTCAGGGCGAGCTCCGTGCCGATGACGGCCTCCAGCAGCTCGGGGGTCGCGGGCACCCACGGCCCGACCACGATGCGCGCGCTCGAGGCGTTGTCGGCGATGGTATCGGCGAGGGTGATCCGCCAGTCGACCACGCGGGAGTCGATCACCTCGAGTGCGGTCGCGACCGCGGAGATCGACGCGCGCACCTGGTCGATCGTCGGATCCCGCGGGGGCGGGTCGCCGATGAGGAAGGCGAACTCCGCCTCCAGCCGCGGCGCGATGAGCTCGTCCACCGCGAGGGAGCGACCGTCCGCGATCACCATCGCGTCGGTGATCACGCCGAAGTCCGGCTGATCGACCCCGAGCTGACGCTGCATCGCCTCGGACGTGAGGCCCACCTTGTGCCCGACCGCGACCTCGCCCCCCTCGATCCGGAGCGCGATGTTCGCGGTCTGCACCGCGTAGGCCTCGTCGATCGTGAGCCCGCTCCGCGCCTCGGTGGGCGGCGGGATGGGCACGCGGGTGCGTTCGGCGGTGCGGAGGTCGTCCGCGATCGCCGACACCGTCGCCGAGACGGTCACCGGGCGGCCTCCGCCACCGGGAGGTGCAAGCCGGCGGACCCGGTCGTGATGCGGCCGTTCGAGCCGGGACGCAGGTCGATCGGGTCTCCGTACCAGGTCATGCCCTCGGGGAAGTCCACGGGGTCCCACTCGATCGCCGCCCAGTCCGGGTCGAAGATCTGGTAGCCGCCCGAGTACAGCTCGACACGGTGGCCGGAGCCCGGGTCGAAGACGTACAGGTACATGGCCTGACCGATGCCGTGCTTGCCGGGACCCACCCCGATCTTCACGTCGAGGTCGGCGAGCACGTCGGCGGCGGTCAGCGAGTCGGAGAAGTTCTCGAGGTTGAACGCCACGTGGTGCAGGCGCGAGTTCAGCTCGCTCTGGTTCGCCACGATGGCGAGGTCGTGCACCTGCGAGGTCACCGACATCCACGACGCCATCACGGTCGTCGGGTGATCCGGGATCATCGCGAACTCGCGACGACGGAAACCGAGGTTCTCCCGCACCCACGACTCGGCCGTGTTGATGCTGCCGGGATCCGCCTGCACGTTGAAGTGGTCGATCCGGCGGACGCCCAGCCCGCGCCGGCGCGAGCTGTTGCTGGGCAGGCGGGAGCGCAGGTGCTCCGCCGCCTCGGGCTTCTCGATGTCGTAGTACAGCTCGAACGGGTGGGCGCTTCCCGGCACGAGGAAGCGGACGGCGGTCCCGCGGCCGCGCTCGAAGCCGGCCGGCACCTCGACCACTTCGATCTCCTGACGGGTGAGCTCCTCGGCGAACAGCTCGACGTCCTGCGGGCGCTTCACCCGGAAGCTGTACGCGTTGACGATGTTCTCGTCCTGCGCGGTGAGCACCAGCGAGTGGTGGCCGAGCTCCTGGTAGCACCGCAGGTACGCGGTGTCGCCGACGTGTTCGACGACCTCCATCCCGAGCGTCTCGCCGAAGAAGTGCAGCGAGCCCGCGAGATCCGTGGTGCCGAGGTTGATGGTGCCGCACTGGGCCAGCTGGGGACCCGGGTCGTAGCGGTCCGAAAGAGCGTTCATGCGGTGTCTCCTGCGTTGCCGTTGGTGAGGAAGTCGAGGTGGATGCGGTTGAAGATCTCGGTCTGCTCGTACTGCGGCCAGTGACCGGCGTTGTCGATGACCTCGAACCGGGCGCCGGGGATGAGGTCGGCGATGCGGCGCCCCTCGTCGACCGGCCCGGAGGGGTCCTTGGTCGTCCAGATGACGAGGGCACGGGCGGAGATCGCCCGCAGGTCGTCGTCGGTGAGCATGTTGCGGCGCCGGATCTCGAGGTCCTGCAGGGCCATGTTCGCCGCGCACGCCGTCACCCAGTCGGGCTGCTCGAATATCGCCTGCCGGGTGCGGATGAGGTCGTCGGTGACCATCGTCGGGTCGGCCATGAGCCATTCCAGCCGGGCCTTCACCCGCTCCCAGCTCGGATCCTTCGCCGCCTCCATCGACAGCGTGTAGAGGCGCTGCATGACCGCGGGATTCGCCATCGTGCCGCCCATCGTGTTGAGGGCGACCGCCTCCACACGATCGGGATGCGTCTGGGCCAGGCGTGCCGCGACCCATCCGCCGAGACTCTCTCCGGACAGCGACACCTTCTCGACGCCCAGCGCGTCGATGACCGCGAGCACCTGGTCGATGTAGTCCGGGATCTCCAACGGGCGGTCGGGCTTGCTCGAGTACCCATGACCGATGAAGTCGATCGCCCAGGTGTCGAAGTGCGCACCGTGCGCGGCGAGGTTGCGCGCGTACGCCTCCGCGTGCCCCGTGATGCCGTGCAGCAGCAGCAGCGGCGGCTTCGAGGAGTCCCCGCTGTGGAGGTACCTCGTGCGGTACCCCCCGGCGTCCAGGAATCCCTGGCTGAATTCCACGCCGGTCAGATCGGACCAGACGCTCGTGTAGGGACGGGTCATCGCGAGAGCTCCTTCAGGGCGGCGGGTGCGGTGTGCAGGACGGAGACGACCGCGCGCTCGAGCAGGGCCGTCGCCGCGTCCGCGTCGTCGATGGCCGTGACGTGCCGCCAGGCGACCACGCGGTCCGGGCGCACCAGCAGCGCCCCGCCGTCCTCGAGCTCGCTCACGCGATGCCAGGCGAAGTAGAGGTCCTGGTATTCGGGCGCTCCGACGACCACGACCCGCACATCGGTCCCGGAGGCGCGCACCCCCTCCACCCACGCGGTGCCGGCGTGATCGGTGACGAGCGTCAGACGATCGTCGTCGATGACGTCGAGGGTCGACACCCGACGCCCGTCGAGGCCGACGAGCCAGGTGTGGGGGATCT
>JAVBUN010000151.1:0-2812 GCA_031555335.1 Microbacterium sp. | reverse complement strand
ACGTCGCGGTGACCCTGCACCGGCACCTGCCCGGCGGCGCGATCGCGCCGGTCGCGGAGGGGCTGACGGATGCGGACGGCCGCCTGGCGCTCGGTCCCGAGACGCTCGAGCCGGGCATGTACGCGCTCACGTTCGCGACGGGCGCATACTTCGCCGACCGCGGCGTGGAGACGTTCTACCCGCTGGCGACGGTGACGTTCACGATCGACGATCGCCCGCACTACCACGTGCCCCTGCTGCTCAGCCCGTTCGCGTACTCGACGTACCGCGGCAGCTGATCGGCGATCCGGCGGGCACACACACGCTCACACACACCGCACGCCCGTCCCTGCCGCTGGCTCATACCCGCCCGCCCCTGCCGCTCGCCCACACCCGCCCGCCCCGCTCGATCGCGCGCGCACGCCCTTCAGGCGGCGAGGTCGAACCTCGCACGACCGCCGAGTCGAGGCGTCCGATCGGGATCGAGCCACGGCGGCGGGATGAACCACACCTTGGCGGTCACGCCTCCCCCGTCGATGCGGATTTCCCAGCCGTCGTCGTGCACCCGATGGTGGCAGGTCGTGCACAACAGGATCGCGTTGGAGAGGTCGGTCGCGCCGCCGTCTCGCTTCCACCAGGACAGGTGATGAACGACGGTCATGCTCGGCGGGAGCCCGCATGACGCACAGCCGCCGTCTCGCTCGCCCGTCGCGAGCTTCTGCGCGGGCGTGAAGAGCCGCTTCGCCCGGCCCCAGTCGAGGATCTCGCTCTCGCCGCCGAGCACCGCGGGGATGATCTGCGCGTCGGCCGCCATCCGACGGGCGGTCGCGGCGCCGATCGGGGCCCCGACCCCGTCGATCGTCGCCGCCCCGAGCCCGGTTTCGAGCTGATCGAGGGTCATCCGCACGACGACGGTGGTGGTGGGCGCGGTGGGCACCTCGGTGCACCCGATCGCGTGCCGGCAGAGATCCGCGAGCGCGTCGGCCCGCATCTGCGCGACCGAGCGCCGGTCATCTGCGGCTCCGTCGAAGACGACCGGATCGCCTGACTCGCCCGATTCGCCTGACTCGCCCGATTCGCCCGGGTTGCCCGGGTTGCCCGCGAGGGTGGCATCCGATCCGGCGCCATCCGCGACCGCCGCGCCCGAGCCCGCTCCGCGCGCACCGAACGCGTCCGCAGCCCGCGGGCCCGCCGCATCCGCCGATGCCCCGGATCCGGAAGCACCCGCCGCCCCACGTGCGGTGATCGCCTCGTCCCGGCGCCGCATCATGCCCGTGACGAGGCCGTCGATGGCGCTGACGACGGGCGCCGCCGTCTCGGGGTCGAGGCGCCCGGTGACGACGAACATGCCGGTGCGGTCCTGGTGGATCGAGAGCGACCGCTCGCCCCGGCGCTCTTCGTCACGCGGCTCGACACCGTCCGGGTCGAGCAGCGCCTCGGCGCGCAGCAGCAGCTTCTGCAGCTGGTCCATGGGCAGGCCGGGAGCCGCATCGGCGAGGGTCTTCTCCATGGCGGCGAGCGCCGCCGGCTCGGCGCGCAGCTCGACCCGGTCGAGCATCGCCACGATCGCCCCGGCCGCCAGAGTGCCGATCGCCGCCGCTTGCAGGGCCGCCGCGACGTGGGGATGCTTCGCCGGCCGCTGCTCCCCGGTGAGGGTGAGCCGCGGCGCCGTGGATTCGCCCACCGAGATGGCGCGCGCCGCTTCGGCGGGGCTCGTGCCCGTGACGGTCGAGATCATCGCCGCGGGAGAGCGGAAGCCGTTCTTGCGCGCGAGGGAGTCCTTGCCGAGCTCGGCACGCGACTGCCGCGCGATCTCGGCGGCGACCGGCAGATATGCCGCATCCACCGCCCGTCGCAATGTGCCGAACGCCTGGTTGAGAGTCACCAGCTCGCCCGGCGACAGCGCATCAGCGCGGCCATCCGGGCACAACGCGCGCACGGTGTCGAGCGCTGCGGCCGCCGAGGCGAGGGGACTGGTCATGCGAACAAATATACTAAACTACGTGATGCTCGTCTAGAATATTCGGACGATTGTGGAGAACTCGTGCACGGCGATTCTCGAACGTCACTTCCCGTGCGGATCGCTGTGGTTCAGCGCCGCGACGACCTGCGCGTAGTCGCCCCGCGCCTCGCCGTAGCGCAGGAACTTCACGCGCTCGACCTGGATCTCGGCCGCCTCCGGCTCATCACGGAGCAGCTGCATGACCTCGTCCACGAAGGCATCGAGCGGCATGGCGGAATCGCTCTCGCGATGCCCCGGCAGGAGGTCTGTCGCGACCGACGGCGGCTCGAGCTCCGTGACGGCGACCGAGGTGTCCGCCAGCTGCAGGCGCAGCGATTCGCTGAGCATGTGGATGGCCGCCTTCGATGCGTTGTAGCTCGGCGTCGCGGCGAGCGGCGCGAACGCGAGCCCCGACGAGACCGTGATGATGGTGGCATCCGGCTGCGCGCGCAGGTGCTCGATGAACGCGGCGATGAGCCGGATCGGCCCGAGCACGTTCGTCGTCACGGTCGCCTCGGCGGTCTCGAGGAAGCCCGCGGGTGTGGTCCAGTCCTCGACGCGCATGATGCCGGCCATGGTGACGATCACGTTGAGGTCGGGGTGCCGTTCGATGACGGATGCGGCGGCCTCTCGGATCGACGTCGGGTCGGTCGTGTCGATCGCCACGGTGTCGATCCCGGGATGCTGCGCCGCGATGTCGTCGAGCATCGCGCGGCGGCGGCCGCCGACGATGACGGTGTTGCCGGCGTCGCGCAGGCGGGTGGCGAGGGCGAGACCGATGCCGCTGGTCGCGCCGGGGATGAAGACGGTGTTTCCGGAGATGTTCATGTT
>JAVBUN010000293.1:0-10151 GCA_031555335.1 Microbacterium sp. | reverse complement strand
GGGGGGCGATCATCGCGACCACCGTGACCAGCAGGACGAGGATCGCCAGCAGCAGCCCGGGCTTTCGGAGGATGCTCATCGGGCGACCGCCTTTCGTCCGACCAGCCGGGTGCGGGTCCGGGGATCGATCACCCCGTACAGGCCGTCGACGATGAGGGTGACGACGGCGTAGACCACGGCGACGACGATCACGACGCCCATGACGACGTTGATGTCGCGGGCGAGGACCGCGTCGACGGTGAGCCGGCCAATGCCGTCGCGGGAGAAGACCGTCTCGACGACCGCGGTACCGCCGGCGAGGTAGCCGATCTGCAGGCCGATGATCGTGATGGAGGGGAGCAGGGCGTTGCGGAGCACGTGACGCACGACCACGGTGCGCTGCGACAGGCCCTTCGCGTTGGCGGTGAACACGAAGGGGCTCGCGCCGGCGTCGAACACGGCCGCCGAGAACACCTGGAAGAAGATGGCGCCGGTCGGCAGCGCGAGGGTGATGCCCGGCAGCACGACGCTCGCGAAGCCGTCCGTGCCGGATGCGGGGAACCAGCCGAGCCCGAACGAGAACACGCTGATCAGCACGAGTCCGCTGAGGAAGGCGGGGATGGCGATGCCGAGCGGCGGGATCTGCGTGACGACGTTGCGCACCCACGCGGGGCGCGCGACGTACGCCCAGACCGTGAAGGCCAGCGCGACCACGAAACCGAGTACGAGGGCGAAGACGGCGACGGCGGCGGTGTTCGGGAACGCCCGACCGATCATGTCGACGACCGGCTGTCCGGTCGCGATCGAGACGCCGAGGTCGCCGCGGAAGAGACCGAGGAATCCGACGAGGTACTGCTGCCACACCGGCCCGTCGAGCCCGTACCGCGCGCGCAGCGCGTCGAGCTCGGCCGGGTCGGTGGAGGTGGCGTCCCCGCCGCGCAGCGACAGCGCGGCGAGGACGGGGTCGCCGGGCAGCGCGTGGATCAGCAGGAAGGCGACGGTGTAGGTCGCCCAGACCACGAAGAGGCACTGCAGGATCTTCGGGATCAGGAACCGGGCGATCGCTCTCGCCCTGGTCCCTCCGTTCGCTGACACCACGCGCTGCTCCGGCTGCACCATCAGTCGGAGACGACCATGGTGTCGTAGAGGTGCACCCGCGCGGCGGAGTCGAAGGTGATGCCCTCGACGCCGGCGCGCGAACCGTGCAGCTGCACCGTCTCGAGCGTCGGGATGACGTAGGCCCGCTCGGCGACGATCTGCTGGATCTCGTCGACGATCTCCTGGCGCGCGTCGACGTCGGCGGTCTGCGACTGCTCCTGCAGGAGCGCCTCCAGCTCGGCGTCGTCGACGATGCCCCAGCGGGCTGCGGACGAGGTCGACAGCAGGGTGCGGAGCGCGTCGGGGTCGGTGCGGGTGAGTCCGGCGCCGAGGGCGTCGTAGTCGCCGGAGGAGATCGCACCGAAGAAGTCGCCCGAGGAGACCATGTTCAGCTGCATGTCGATGCCGACCTCGCGCAGCTGGATCTGCGCGGCCTCGAGCACGTCCTGCGCGTAGAACGCGGTGACGGTGAAGGTGAGCGGCTGGCCGTCCTTCTCGTAGATGCCGTCGGCGCCGAGCGTCCATCCGTCGCCCTCGAGCAGCTCCGTGGCACCGTCGGCGTCGAACGCGAGCACGTCGCCGAGGTCGGTGTAGCCGGGGGTCGAGGAGGTCAGCACGCTCGTGGGCGCCTGGCCGCTGATGGAGCCCGTGAGCACGTTGATCTGGTCGCGGTCCAGGCCCTTGGTGACCGCCTGGCGCACGGCCTCGTCGGCGAGCACGCCGCGGCTCGTGTTGACCACGAGCGAGTTCGGCACGCCGGGGTTCGCCTTCGCGTACAGGTGGTACTCGTCGGTGCCGAAGCGCGACTCGTCGACGTACGGCACGTCCTGGATCACGTCGTACTCGCCGGACTCGAGCCCGCCGGTGCGGACGCTGGGCTCGGCGATGATCGGGAAGCTGATCGAGTCGAGGTAGGCCTCGCCCTCGTGCTCGCGCAGCTCGGACGCCCAGTCGTAGCCGTCGCGCTTCACGATCTCGACGGCGTCGTTGGGCACGTACGAGTCGAGCACGAACGGGCCGGTGCCGACGAGGGCCTGGCAGCGGTCCTCGGGAGCGGCGGCGACGGTGTCGGCCGACAGGATGCCGAGCGACATGGTCGTCGCGCCCTGCTGGAACTGCACGTTCGGTGCCGAGAAGTTGACCGTGAACTCGGTGTCGTCGACGATGTCGGTGCCCGCGTAGCCGGCCAGGTAGCCGTTCGCGAGGGATGCGGCGGCGCCGAGGCCCTTGATCGCGTCGAAGTTCGCGGCGACGACCTCGGAGGTGAGCGGGGTGCCGTCGCTGAAGGTCACGCCGTCGCGCAGCGTGAAGGTGTACGACGTGAGGTCGTCGCTCACCTCCCAGTCGCTCGCGAGCCACGGCACGATCTCACCGGTCTCGGGGTTCTGATCGAGCAGCGAGTCGGTCAGCTGACGGCCGACGATGAGCGAGGTGGTCACCGAGGTCTGCTGCGGGTCGAGGCACGTCGGGTCCTCCTTGAGCGCGAACACGATGTCCTGTGCGACATCGGCGCCGGGGGTGGACGCGGTGTCGCCGGAACCGGCCGCGCAACCGGCGAGTGCGGCGACGGCGAGGCCGGCGGTCAGGGGGACGGCGATGCGCCGGATCCCGCGAAGGCGTGAGGTGGTCACGGTGTCTCCTTGGCTGCCCGGGTGGGCGGGATGGGAAGTGGGGGTGGTGCGGGTGGTGCGAGGGGGGAAGATCAGGCGGGCAGAGCCCCGGCCACGAGCCGGCCGCGCGCGACGACCGCGACGATGTTCTCGGCGGTGAGCGCGTCGATGTCCTGCCAGGGCTTTCCGCGGACGACGACGAAGTCGGCGCCGAGACCGGGCTGCAGACGGCCCGTCGTGCCGGTGAGCCGGACGGCGTCCGCCGCATCCGAAGTACCGGCCTGCAGCGCACGCTCGGCCGTCCAGCCGAAGGCGCGGGTCATGAGCCGCAGCTCCTCCAGCTGGTCGCCGAACTTGACCATCACGCCGTTCGCGTCGGTGCCGAGCACGAAGCGGATGCCGGCCGCCGCGGCGCCGATGAAGTTCGCGTCGCGCTCGGTCACGACGGCGCGTGCCTTCTCGGCCGCCTCGTCGCTGACGGGGATGCGGCGATCGGCGATCGCGTCGTTGATGAGCAGCGTCGGCGCGACGGGGAGGTTGCGCTCGATCAGCGTCTCCCAGTGCCGCTCCTCGATGCCGGTGCCGTGCTCGATCGAGTCGACCTCGAACCGCAGCGCGATGTCGACGCCCTCGGCGCTGTGCGTGTGCGCGGCCACGAGCATGCCGAGCGCGTGCGCCTCATCGACGGTCGCGGCGATCTCCGCATCCGTCTGGTTGCGCCAGCCGACCTTGTCGCCCATCGAGAGCACGCCGCCGCTCGTGTAGATCTTGATGCCGTCCGCGCCGGCGCGCGCCCACTGCCGGACGAGCTTGCGGCACTCGTCGGGCGAATCCGCCACCGGGGGGCGGTGCGGGTAGTGCGGCGGGGTGAACAGGTCGCCGTGGCCGGCCGTCATCCCGACGGGACCGTGGACGAGCAGGCGCGGGCCGGGGACGAGCCCGGCCTCGAGAGCGCGCGCCGCGGCGTACTGCACCTCGCTCCCGGAAAGGTCGCGGAGCGTCGTGACGCCGGATGCGGCAGCACGGCGCGCGTGCGCCACGACGTGCAGCGACCGCTCGGCGGCCGGGGTGATCAGCGGCCACGTCAGCCAATCGGCGCCGGGGGTCGCGGACGCGTCCAGGTGCACGTGGGTGTCGATCAGACCCGGGATGATGCTGAACTCGGATGCCGCCGCATCCGTCGGTTCGACGGCCGTGATGCGGTCGCCGTCCCAGGTGAGCGTCGCGGTGCCGCGATCGCCATCACCGTCCCAGACGGACAGACCGGAGATGCTCTGCGGGTTCGCGGACACGATGGAACTCCTCGATACGGCGGGGGAGGCGGGGGGAGGACGGCCGGCGGGGGAACCGGCCTTCAGGACCCACACGATACCCGCGCCGCTTTTGAACAGATCGACAAGTGACGTCATGAAGCGGAATATTTACCGGACCGAAACACAGCCAGTTCCGCCGATACAGGCCGAATCTGGCGCACGGAACCGTTATCTGCTCGTTAGAGTTCACTGACACTTATCGACAAGCAGCCGAGAAGAAGGGCGGGAATCCGCATGCAGACAGCCGAGGCGACCACGGGCCGCCGCATCCTCGTCGTCCTTCAGCCGGGCGACGAGGTGATCTCCTCCCTCGCCGAGGCATGTCGGCGGCACGACGTCGCCCAGGCGGTCGTGACGACCTTCAGCGGGGCGCTCCGCACGGCCCGGATCATCGCGGCCGACGGTGCGCCCGAGGACCCCGAGGTTCCGCTGCCGGCGTCGGTCGAGGTGACCTACACCGAAGGCATCGGCTCGGGGACGATCACGCGGGATGCGGCGGGAGCGCACATGGTGCACATCCACGTCGCCCTCGGCGCGAAGGACCGGTCCGGCCTCGCGTTCGCCGGACATCTGCTGCACGGCGAGACGCACTACGTGATCGAGATCGTCCTCGACGAGGTCGTCGCGCCGGCGCTCGCGCGCGCCGTGCACCCCGGATCGAGCGGCATCCCCATCCTCGACATCCCCGGCGCCGCCGGGGTCGGCCCGTCCGCCGCCGATGGGCGGGTCTAGGCCATGATGGGTGCAGCCGCGTCCGCATCCCGGAAGGTCCGTCCGTGACATATCTCCCGCTCCCCCGGCCGCACGCCGACGGACCGCAGCTGGGAGTGCTGCACGGACTGCTGCGGTTCGTGCGCGAGGCCGCGCACGGCCGCACCCCGCTTCCGGGCGAGCTGGAACTCACCGCCCGGCTCGACTGCACGCGCCAGCAGCTGCGCAACGCCATGTCCAGCCTCGAGGCGCAGGGGATCGTCCGTCGGCGGCAGGGATCCGTCACGACGGTCGATCCGATCGCCCTGCGCCTGAGCGTGCGCCTGGAGGAGCAGTTCGAGCACACCGAGCTGCTCGACCGGCTCGGCTACCGCGCCGACGTCGAGACGCTCGGCTCGGCCGTCACCGCTCTTGGCGTCGACGCCGGTGCCGTCATGGAGCTGCCCGCCGAGATGACCGCCTTCGCCGTGCGCAAACGCTGGCGGGCGGACGGGGCCGTCGCGATGATCGCGGACGACCTCCTGCCGCTCCCCGCCCCCGGCGAACCGGTCGACCCCGCGGAGTCGGTGTTCACCGCCGCCGCCCGCGTCTGGGGCGAGCCGGTCATCTGGGAGGTGTCGACCCCGGGCGTCACGACGCTGACGGACGAACTGGCGGAGCTGTTCGAGCGGCCGGCGGGCACTCCCGTGATGACGTTCGAGATCATCGGGATCGGCGCGAGCGGCCGGCGCCTCATGCACAGCATGGAGTACCACGATCCGCACATCGTGTCGTACTCGCTGGTGCGCACGGTGCGCCCGCCGTGGGGCGGGATCTGAGGACTCCGGTCGCGGTCAGTCGGCGGCGGCGAGGAACGCGAGCGCCGCGCGACGGAACTCGCGCGAGCCCGGCGCGTTGAAGTGGTGGCGGTCGGGGATCTCGAAGAACCGGCCGTCGGGGCACGCCGCCGCGAGCGATCGCGAGCCCGCGAGGATGCCGTCGAGCGAGCCCGTCGCGAACAGGATCGGCTGCGCGGGGGCGCGGGACGGATCGGGGTCGGACGTGCCGGTGGCCCGCATGCCGTCGGCGATGGCGAGCAGCGCCCGGAGATCGTTCCCGCCGACCCGCTCGACCAGTTGGATGTAGTTCTGCGTCACCCGGTCCTCGACCGGGGTGCCGTGCTCCAGATAGGCCCGCGCCTGCGGGATGTCGAGCCGGCTCAGCGGCACGCCGTCGGGAACCCCGCCGAGCACGACCCGCTCGAGGCGATCGGTCAGGTCGAGCGCGACCTCCCAGCCGACGCGCGCCCCCAGCGAGTAGCCGACGTACACCGCGGTGTCGACGAGGTAGGTGTCGAGCACCGCTTCGACATCGCGGGCGAACAGGCGCAGCCCGTAGTCGATCGGCTCGTGCGGCTTGTCGCTGCGGCCGTGGCCGCGCTGATCGACGGCGAGCACCCGGTAGCCGGCGGCGAGGAGATCCCGCACCCACCCGGTGTTGACCCAGTTGTCGCGCGTGCCGGAGGCGAAGCCGTGCACGAGGAGGGCGGTCGGGTCGGCGTCGTCGCCCCACGAGTACGTCGCGATGCGGAACCCGTCGTCGGACATCACGTGGACCGGTTCGGGGATGTGGGTCAGTGCGGACAGGGGCGAGCTCACGACCCCATTCTCCCCCGCCCGTGCGGCACCGCGCGTCAGACCCAGAAGCCCCGGTGCGCCGTCGCGGCCTCGTCCTCGAGCAGCGGGCCGACGACCTCGATCGGGCGCTGACCCCGGGCGAAGACCTCGCGGCAGGGCAGCGAGAAGGTCGGGTTCTCCGGGTGATCTCCGGTGAGCCCGAGGAGGCGATGCTCGGACAGGGCGTACACGACCCGGTCGATGCCGCACCAGTAGGCCGCACCCGCGCACATCGCGCACGGCTCGGCGCTCGTGAAGAGAGTGGAGCCCCGCATGCCCTCGGCGCCCAGCGCGCGGAAGGCCGCGGCGACCGCCTGCAGTTCGGCGTGCTGCGTCGGGTCCCCGGTCGGAGGCAGCGAGTTGTTGCCGCAGGATGCCACGATCTCGCCCGCCGCGCTCACCACGATCGACCCGAACGGGTGGTTCCCTTCGGCGCGCGCATGCTCGGCGACGCGGATGCTCTCGCGCAGAAATGCGAGGTCGACGTCCGACAGCTGCTGTTCCATCACGGTCTCCTTGTGAACAAGTACTACGAAGCAGTTGCCACAGTATCCGTCGGATGCCCGAGAATCGGGGCCTGGAGTTACAGGGGTGTTAAAACAATCCGCTCGTGTTGCCGTCACTTGTCAACAAGTGGTGGAATTCGAGAGCTGTCCCGCCACCACCCTCCGAAAGGGCCCCATGTCGCACCACCCCGCCACCGCCACGCGGATCGACGAACAGACGATCCGCGCGCTGCCGAAGGCCGAAGTCCACGTCCACCTGGAGGGGACGTTCTCGCTGCTCGACATGCTGACGCTCGCGAAGGAGAACCGCGTGGCCCTGCCCGGCCCCGCCGCGACGCTCTTCGACATCTCCACCCACACCGGCTTCGACGCTCCCGAGGTCACCACCGGGGGCGGTATCGGCGCCGGATCCGCGGGCCTTTCCGGCTTCCTGCGCTTCCTCGACTGGCAGTGCGGGCTGGTGCGCACCCCCGCGCAGGCGGCGCGCGTCGCCTACGCGTTCGCCGTGCGCCAGAGCGCATCCGGCATCCGGTACAGCGACGTCATCGTCAATCCCACGCACTGGAACGCATGGCGCGGTCGCGAGCTGGACCTGCTCGACGCCCTCGCCGCCGGCTTCGATGAGGCCGACCAGGACGGCCTCTGCACCGTCGGCGTCGCGTATTCGCTGCTGCGCAGCCAGAGCGCGGCCGCCGCGGAGGACATCGTCACCGCCCTCGTCGACGCACGTCCCCGTCGTGTCGTGGCCCTCTCTGTCGACGGCGACGAGAAGGTCACCGGACGCACCGGCGAGAAGTTCCAGCGCGCCTTCGCCGCTGCATCCGCCGCGGGTCTTCACCGCACGGTGCACGCGGGCGAGTCGAGCGGACCGGAGGGCGTGTGGGACGCGGTCGACCTGCTGCAGGCCGAACGCATCGACCACGGTGTGCGCTCGATCGAGGATCCCGCGCTCATCGAGCGCCTCATCGCCGACGACATCAGCCTCGGCGTCTGCCCCCGCTCCAACATCACTCTCGGCATCTACCCCGACTGGTCCGCGCACCCGCTGCCGCGCCTGCTCGACGCGGGTGTCGCCGTGACGCTCAACACCGACGACCCCGCCCCGCTCGGTACGACGCTCGAGGCGGACTGGGCCCTCGCGGCCGATCGGTTCGGCTTCGACGAGACGGACCTCGTCGGCTTCGCCGCCCGCTCGATCGACGCGTCGTTCGCCGATCCCGACACCAAGGCGCGCCTGCACCGCGAGCTCGCGGTCGTCGCCGGAGCCGCCCGCTCATGATCCGCGGGACGGGCGGCTGTCAGCCGGGCGCTGTCAGACTCGTGGAGGACCCCGAGGAGATGTCGTGACCGAACTCGCCGACCTGCTGCCGACGACCCCCGAGCTCGTCCGGCTGCGCGCCGTCGCGGCAGGACACACCCGTCCCGACCTCGTCGTGCGCGGCGGGCTCGTGCAGTCGCCGGGCACCGAGGAGTGGCTGGAGCGGGACATCCTCGTCGCCGGCCGACACATCGCGGCGCTCACGCCGTGGGATCACGTCCGCGACGCCAACACCGAGATCGACGCCCGCGGTGCATACGTCGTGCCCGGCTTCATCGACGCTCACCTACACGTCGAGTACACGAACCTCACGCCCGGCGAGCTCGCGCGGCTCTCGGTCCCCCGCGGCACCACCACGGTGCTCACCGACCCCAACGGAGCCGCGAACGTCTGGGGCACTGACGGCATGGATCTCATGCTGCACACGGACACCCCGCTGCACGTCTTCCAGCAGGTCTCGCCCACGACGCCCGCCTCGCTCGATCTCGAACGCGGCGGTGCCGTCATCGCCGAGGAGACCGTCCGCGCCCGCCTGCACGACGACGTCACGGTCACGCTCGGCGAGGGCAATCCGTTCGACGAGGGCGAGGTGTCCACAGGACGCTACCGCGAGGCGCTGGCCGCCGGTCGCCGCATCACCGGGCACACCGCGTCGCAGACCGCCGAGTCGCTCTGGGGGTACCTGGCCGCAGGTGTCGGCGACGATCACAATGCCGCCACGATCGACGCTGTGCTCGAGCGCACCCGGCTCGGCGCGATGGTGACCATCATGGGCTCGTCTCTGACCGACAACACCGTGCCGCTGTTCGCCGACCTCGACGCGATCGCCCCGGCGCTGCGACACCTCAGCTTCTGCGCCGACGACAAGCACGTGCTCGACCTGCACACGCAGGGCCACATCGATCACCACATCCGGCAGGCGATCCGCTTCGGCGTCGATGCGCAGGCGGCCTACCGGATGGCGACGACCCAACCCGCCCACTACTACCGGCTCGATCAGGCGCTCGGCCTACTCGCCCCCTCGAGGCTCGCGGACCTGCAGGTCATCCCCGACCTCGCCGCGGTGCACCCGACCACGGTCGTCGTCGCCGGCACCATCGTCGCGCGCGAGGGCGCCGCGCTGTTCACCAACACCGACGAGCTGCCCGCCTGGACGACGGACACCGTGCACCTGCCCGATGTGCTCCCCGCCGACCTGCTCACCGTCGCCGCCCCGACGGATGCGGCCGCGGTGCGGGTGCGTGCGATGGAGATGTACGACGGGTACTTCAAGCGCGCGTTCACGGCCACGCTGCCGGTTCGCGACGGCGCCGTCGTCGCGGATCCGTCTCAGGACGTACTGAAGATCGCCGTCGTCGATCGCCACCGGGGCGACGCACGTTCGGGGATCGGGTTCGTCCGGGGGTTCGGCCTGCGCCGCGGCGCCATCGCGATCACCATGAACTGCCCGAACATGAACATCTCCGTGGTGGGCGCCGACGACGAGTCCATGCGCCTCGCCGTCGAGGAGCTCGGACGGATGGGAGGCGGCTTCGTCACGGTCGCCGACGGCGAGGTACTCGCGCGGGTCCCGCTCCCGGTCGGCGGGATGATGAGCGCCGCGCCCTTCGAGCAGACGGCGGCCGCCCTCGCGGCCGGCCATGCGGCGACGCACGACCTCGGCTGCCGCATCCCCTCGCCGTACATCATCCTGTCGTTCGTCGGACTGTTCGTCGTGCCCGATCTCGGCCTGACGGAGCTCGGGCTGATCGATGCGGCGACCCAGCAGTTCGTCGACGTCCTCGTGCCCGGCCCCGTCGACGCGTGCGGCCACGACCACACTTCCTGACCCCCTGACAGAAAGCCCCGCGATGCTGACCCGCCCCACCCCCGCCGCCGTTCCCGCCGCCGAGCAGCACTGGATCGACGCCGTCCGCGAGCTCGCCGCGGGCTTCGCCGAGACGGTTGCCGCGGACGACGCG
>JAVBUN010000221.1:0-3616 GCA_031555335.1 Microbacterium sp. | reverse complement strand
TGATGCCTGCAGCGGGTGCGGCCCCGCGATGTCGAAGAACACGGTCGTGATGTCGTCGCGGTGTGCGCCCAGGAACACCCGCAGCCACTCCGGGCTCTGCAGGCCCACCGCGGGCGGCAGGGTCTCCGGCTTGTGCGCGGCATCGCTGAACAGCAGCAGCGCGAGCTGTCCGGACTCCGGGTCCCGGTAGGTCCAGACCTCGCCCTTGTCGAGCGGGTTGTCGCGGTCCGCGGCCCGCATGAGGGGCACCACCGTCGGCCCGTGGCGCAGCGCGAAGGCGACAGCGGCCATGTCCTGGGTCTGGAGGGCGTCCGTCAGAGCGGTGTTGCGGAACTCGAGGTCCGGTCCCGGCTTCTTCCCGCGCTTCTGTTTTCCAACCATCGGTCCAGGGTATCGGCCGCGCCCCGCCTCGCCCCGCCGTGCACCGCCCCGTCGTGCACAACGGCGGAGATCGCCGCCGACACCCCGCACGGATGCCGCCGACACGCGGGAGCCCGGAAGAATCTCCGCCGTTGTGCACCACCAGCCCGGCAGAATCTCCGCCGTTGTGCACCACCAGCCCGACCGGCGGTGGTGCCGCTTACGAGAGGAAGCCGCGGATCAACGCCTCGGATGCGGCGAGGTGATCGCGCATGGCGGCGTCGGCCGCATCCGCGCGCCCCGCGAGGATCGCCGTGATGATGCGCTCGTGCTGCACCTCGGAGTGCTCGATCGTGCGCGGGAGCAACGGGAACGAATCGAGCCAGACGTTGATGCGGGCGCGGTTCTCGGCCACGAGCGGCACGAGTGAAGAGACGCCCGCCGCCTCCGCGATCGCGAGGTGGAGCAGCGAATCGAGCCGGCGGTAATCCGCAAGTCCCGCCGCCTGCGTCGTCGTGTAGCGCTGCCACAGCGCGTCGCGCTCCTCGGCGGTCAGCGTGCGCGCCGCGGCGGCGCGGGCGGCCCCGGCCTCGAGCACCTGACGCATGCCGAGGATGTCGTGGATCTCGGCCCGATCGACCTCGGTCGGGCCGACCGGCCGAGGCAGGGGATCGGCGACGAAGGTCCCGCCGTAGCGCCCCCGCCGCGGCACCAGCCAGCCCGTGTCGGCCAACTCGCGGATGGCCTCGCGCACCGTGTCACGGCTCACCCCGTACATCTCGGCGAGCGACCGCTCGGCGGGCAGCGCCTCACCGGGCGCGACCACCCCCACCCGCACGGCCTGCACGATGCGCGACACGGTGTCCTCGAGCGCGTTCGACCGCCGCAGCGGCCGGTACACCGCCCGCTGCACCCGGTCCCACTCGCGCTCGTCGCTCACCTCATCGACCCTCTCATGCGCACGGTGCGGGAAGATCGCGCCGTGCCCGCCCACTCACCGTCACGCCCGCACGCCTGCGCCGTCCGCCCCGACCACGCGCGCCGCGGATCAGAGCGGCGTCACGTAGGCGTTCGTGATTCCGCCGTCGACGACGAACGCCGTGGCGGTGATGAACGAGGCGTCGTCCGAGGCGAGGAACGCGACGGCGGCCGCCATCTCCTCGGCCTCCGCGAACCGCCCCATGGGCACGTGCACGAGTCGGCGCGCCGCCCGCTCGGGATCCTTCGCGAACAGCTCCTGCAGGAGCGGCGTGTTGACCGGCCCCGGACACAGCGCGTTCACGCGGATGCCCTGCCGGGCGAACTGCACGCCGAGCTCGCGCGTCATGGCGAGCACCCCGCCCTTGGACGCGGTGTAGGAGATCTGCGAGGTCGCCGACCCGAGGAGCGCCACGAACGAGGCCGTGTTGATGATCGAGCCGCGCCCGGCGGGCACCATGTGGCGCAGCGCCGCCCGCGAGCAGAGATAGACGCTCTTCAGGTTGACGTCCTGCACCCGGTCCCACGCGGGAAGCTCGGTCGTCTCGATCGAGTCGTCGTCGGCGGGCGAGATGCCGGCGTTGTTGAAGGCGATGTCGACGCTGCCGAGGTCCGCCGCGACGCTGTCGAACAGCGCGTCGACGGATGCCTCGTCGGCGACGTTCACGGACCGGTGGATGCCGCCGACCTCGGCCGCCGCCTTCTCACCGGCGACCGCATCCAGGTCGGCGATGACCACGCGCGCCCCCTCCGCGGCGAAGCGCCGCGCGGTGGCGAGGCCGATGCCGCTGCCGCCGCCGGTGACGATCGCGACGCGGTCCCTCAATCGCTGGGTCAGATCCATCTGTGGTGTCCTCTCGGTGCAGGTCTGGGGGTGTGCGAACGATCAGCCGGATGCCGGCGCGTCACGCGTCCGTCGCGAAGAACACGTTCTTCGTCTGGGTGAAGTGCTCCGCCGCATCCGGCCCGAGCTCGCGACCGAGCCCGGACGCCTTCATGCCGCCGAACGGCGTCCAGTAGCGCACCGACGAGTGCGAGTTGACCGACAGCACCCCGCTCTGCACGGCGCGCGAGACCCGCACTGCACGGCCGAGGTTCTCGGTCCAGATCGAGCCGGCGAGGCCGTAGATGGTGTCGTTCGCGAGGCGCACCGCATCCGCCTCGTCGTCGAACGGCAGCACGGCAACGACGGGGCCGAAGATCTCCTCGCGCGCGATGCGCTCCTGCGGCTGCGCGAGCACGACGGCCGGCGCGAACCAGAATCCGTCGCCCTCCGGCGCGGAGCCGCGGAACGCGACATCGGCGCCGTCGAGGAACGACGCCACCCCAGCGCGATGCGCGGCCGAGATGAGCGGCCCCATGTCGGTGTCCTCCCGCGTCGGGTCGCCCACCCGCCAGGCGGCGACGGCGGGCTCCAGCAGCTCGAGGAACCGGTCGTAGACCGATCGCTGCACCAGGATGCGACTGCGCGCGCAGCAGTCCTGCCCGGCGTTGTCGAACACCGCGCCGGGCGCGGCGGCGGCCGCCTTCTCGAGGTCGGCGTCCGCGAAGACGATGTTCGCGGACTTGCCGCCGAGTTCGAGCGTCACGGGCTTGAGCAGGCGCGCGCACCCGGCGGCGACATCGGTCCCCACCTGTGTGGACCCGGTGAAGACGACCTTGCGGACGTCGGGGTGGGACACGAAGCGCTGGCCGACCACGGAACCCGAACCGGCGACGACCTGGAACAGCCCCGCCGGCAGCCCCGCCTCGAGGGCGAGCTCGCCCAGGCGCAGCGCCGTGAGCGGGGTGAGTTCCGCGGGCTTCAGCACGACCGCGTTGCCGGCGGCGAGCGCCGGCGCGAACCCCCATGACGCGATCGTCATCGGGAAGTTCCACGGCACGATGATGCCCACGACCCCGTACGGCTCGTGGAACGTCACGTCCAGCCCGCCCGCGACGGGGATCTGCTGCCCCGACAGCCGCTCTGGCGCCCCGGCGTAGAAGTTCAGCACCTGGGCGACGTGCGACGCCTCCCAGCGGGCCGACCCGATCGGGTGACCCGAGTTGAGCACCTCCAGCTGCGCGAGCTCCTCGACGTGCGCCTCGACCACGCGCGCGAACGACCGCAGCGCGTCGGCGCGCGCGACCGGCGGCAGGGACGCCCACGAACGCTGTGCGACGACGGCGCGCGAGATCGCAGCATCCGTCTCGTCCACACTCGCCCGTGCGATCTCGCGGATCGGCCGCGCGGTCGCCGGGTTGATGAGGGTGAACACGTCGCTCATGCGATCGGCAC
>JAVBUN010000038.1:0-7713 GCA_031555335.1 Microbacterium sp. | reverse complement strand
CGACTCCGTTCCGAGTTCGGGGGTGGGATCCGGCTCCTCGGGGCGAGCGGTTCGCCGCGAGTTGAATTGATTAGTTCAACTCTAGAAACGGTCTGTTTCCGCCGTGTATCGCGGCGGTGCGGACCGTGTTACGCCTCTCGGTCGTCGTTCAGAGACTCGTGACGCCCCGCACGCGGTGCCCCACAGCGATCGATTCGCCCGAGACGCCCGCCGCCCGCGGCGACGCGAGGAAGGCCACCAGATCGGCGATCTGCGTGGGGCTGGACTCGCCCGCCCGCCCGCGCTCCACCTGCGCCGACGGCTGGTCGGTGACGATCCCGGGGTTGACGACGTTCACCGTCACGCCCGTCCCTGCCGCCGCATCTGCGAGGTTCTTCGCGGCGATGATGAGCGCGGCGTTGCGCACCGATCCGGCGATGTTCCCGGTCATCAGCGCGTTCTGACCGCTCACCCCGACGATGCGGCCGTATCCGGCGTCGACCATCATCGGCAGCACGGCGTTCGCGAGCCGCAGGAACGCCATCGCCTTGCCGTCCACCGCCGCCAGGACCTGCTCGGGGTCCGCGTTGCGGGCGGGATCGAGCGTGCGCGCGCTCGGCGCGGCGGTGACCACGAGGGCGTCGATGCGCCCCACGGTCTCGGAGATCACGGCGATGGCGGCGGCGACGGATGCGGCATCGCGGGCATCGAGTCGCACACCCGAGGCGGTACGGCGCGAGGCGACGACGACACGTGCCCCCTCCGCCTCCAGGCGACGCACGATCGCCGAGCCGAGGTATCCGTCGCCGCCGACGACGAGCGCGGTCCGGTTGCCGAGTCCGAGGTCCATGGCCCCACCCTAGAGAGGTCGGAAGCCGGGGGCCGCTTAACCTCCGCGAAATAGACCGGGGTCATACTGAGGGGGCAACGTAAGCCGTTGCGGGCCCACCGGGCCAAAAAATCTCGGTGGTGTGTGAGAGATGTCGGAGTCTCCATGCGCGGCTCGCGGTTCTGCAGATCGTTGGTCGAATCCAGGTGATTCCGCATTCCTCATTTCCTGTCAATCGGTATGAAGTGAGAAGAGATGGCACTGAAGGCAACGATCGTCGTCGGCAACCCCAAGCCGAAGTCACGCACCCTCAAGGTCGCCGAGACGCTGGTCGAGAAGCTCCTCGTCCCCGGCTCGTACGAGCTCGAGATCATCGATCTGGCCGATTACACGGCCGAGATCTTCGCGTGGCCCTCGGAGGAGATGGCCGCGCTGAACTCCCGGGTCGCCGACAGCGATCTGGCGGTGTTCGCCTCACCCACCTACAAGGCCAGCTACACCGGCCTTCTGAAGGCCTTCCTCGACCGGTATCCGGCGAACGGGCTGGCGGGCGTGACGGCGATCCCGGTGCACACCGGCGGCGATCTGACCCACGCGATGGGTCCGACCGTCAACCTCGCGCCGCTGCTCGTGGAGCTCGGCGCGGTCGTTCCCGGTCGGGGGTTCTACTTCGTGGCCGGCCAGATGGACCACCTCGACGAGATCGTCGAGCAGGCCGCCGCGGAGTACGCCGCCAACCTCGCCCGCCTCGCCACGGTCGCAGCGTCCGCCATCACCTCGCCCACGCCGGTTGCGTGACCGCAATTAGGAGCTCAGAATCATGACACTCACCCCGGACCAGCCCGTCGTCACCGGCCCCGCCTTCGACCCCCGGGTCTTCCGCGACACGCTCGGCCACTATGCATCGGGCATCACCATCATCAGCGGCATCGACGACGAGGGCCCCATCGGGTTCACCTGCCAGTCGTTCTACTCGGTGTCCACCGAGCCCCCGCTCGTGTCGTTCAGCGTGATGACCACCTCCACGACCTACCCGCGCGTGCGCGAGACCGGCACGTTCGCGGTGAACGTGCTCGCACACGACCAGCACGGGGTGTCGAACCAGTTCGCCCGCAAGGGCACCGACAAGTGGGCGGGCATCGACTGGACCCCCAGCGTCTCGGGCAACCCCGTGATCGCCGACACGCTCATGTGGCTCGACTGCGACATCTGGGCTGAGCACGAGGCGGGCGACCACTACATCGTCATCGGTCGCGTGAAGGAGATGAGCCCCGCCACCTGGCACAAGGAGGAGCCGCTGCTCTACTTCAAGGGTCAGTACCGGCACCTGCGGGAGGTCGCTTCCTGAGCGGCCGCCCCACGTGAGGATGCGCAGCCCCCGTTCGCGGAGGCTGCGCATCCTCACGTGGCGCCCGTGCGATCAGTGACCCGCGAACGCCTCGGCCAGCCACCAGGCGCCGCCGTCGTCCGCGATCTTCGCGTCGATCACGAGCGGCCGGTCGCGTGGCCCCGCGAGCCACTCGCCGACACCGCTCAGGTCCGCGCGTGAGGTGACCGTGAGCCCGGCGGCACCGAAACCGCGGGCGATGGCGGCGATGTCCCGATCGGGGAACCGCACGATCTCGAGATCCGCCTCCGTGCCCCCGAAGTGGTGCACTTCGGCGCCGTACGCGCTGTCGTCGTAGACCACGAGCACGAGCGGCAGCCGCAGTCTCACGGCCGTCTCGAGCTCCGCGATCGACATGAAGAACCCGCCGTCGCCCGCCCCGACCACGGTCACCCGGTCAGGACGCGCGACCGCCGCACCGATGCCGGAGGCGAGGCCGAGGCCCACCGACTGGAACGCCTGCGTGAAGCACGAGCCCGCGGCATCCGGTGGACGGATGTACGCGCTCGGATAGCCCGCGAAGTTGCCGGAGTCCACCGCCACGGTGCGCTCGGCGGGCAGCATCCGGTCGAGCTCGGCCGAGAGCAGGCGCGGATCGATCCGCCCGTCGCCCGACAGGTCGTCGAACGGGAGCGCGGACCAGGCGCCCTCGCGCGCGATGCGATCACGGATGCCGTCGGTGCGGTATCCGGTGCGCTCGCCGCCCAGCGCCGCGGTCAGGTCGCGGGCGGTCGCCCCGACATCGCCCGTGACGGCCAGGTCGACGCGGCGATGCGCGCCGAGGGCCAGCGGATCGTGGTCGATCTGGACGACGTGTGCGCCCGCGCCGATCAGCGCGCCGTGGCGCATCGTCCACATGTTCAGGGACGCACCCCAGCCGACGATGAGGTCGGCCTCCCGGATGAGCTCCGCGGCGAGCAGTGTCGAGAACCCGCCGGAGATGCCGAGATCGTACGGGTCGCCGCGGAACAGGCCGTTCGCCACGGCGGAGGTCGCGACGAGCGCGCCCGCCGCGGCGGCGGCAGCCCGCAGCTGGTCGCGATACCCCCGCCCGCCGCGGCCCGCGACGAACACCGGTCGCGCGGCCGCGCGGACGAGCTCCGCGAGGTCGGCGACGGCGTCCTCGGAGGCACGCGCGGGGGACGGGAGCGTGAGGGTCGCCGGGAGCGCGGCGGCAGCGGGCGGGACGCGCAGGCCCTGCACATCGAGCGGCAGATTCAGCACGACCGTGCGCGCATCGGCGAGGGCGGTGCGGTACGCCCGCAGCACGTCCTCGCGCGCGCTCGCCGCCGAATGCACGCGCTCGGGCACGGCCCCGACGCTGCGGACGAGAGCGTCCTGGTCGATCGTGAAGTTCGAGTTCACGGCAGAGCCCGCGGAGTCCGCCGTGAGCACGATCATCGGGGTGCGGCTCTTCGCGGCCTCGCCGATGCCGGTCATGGCATTGGTCAGTCCGCATCCCTGGTGCGTCGTCATGAGCGCCATCCGGCCCGAGACGCGCGCGTACCCGTCGGCCATCGTCATCGCCCCGGCCTCGTGGCGGGCCGCGACGAACGGCACGCCGTGGGCGCGCAGGCTGTTGGCGACCGTGAAATTGCCGCTGCCGATGACCCCGAACGCCTGCGCGACGCCGAGCTCGGCGAGGGCGCGCCCCACATACCGGGCGACGTCCTCGCCCGGCGCCGGCTCCGCGGCAGCCGCGGGGCCGCTCACGCGGATGCCTTGCGGCGCGGGATCAGTGCGATCGCGATCGCACCGACCACGGCGACGGCGGCGAAGGCGTAGAAGTTCACCTGATAGCCGAGCGCGAGGCTCACGATCAGTCCGCCGATCAGGGGGCCGCAGATCGCGCCGAGCCGGCCGATGCCGAGCGACCAGCCGAGCGCGGTGGCGGACGCCGACTGCGGATAGTGCGTGGCGACGAACCCGTTGACGAGGATCTGCGTGCCGACGGTGCCGAGCCCGGCGAACGCGACGAACAGGAGCAGCACGGCGTAGGGCAGCCCGAAGCTGAGCGCGCCGATGGAGAGGAACGCGATCACGAAGCACGCGATGACGACGCGCTTGATGCCGATGCGGTCGGCGATGTACGACGCGACGATCGCCCCGACGATGGCGCCCGCGTTCAGCACGAGCAGGAAGGTCAGCGAGTCGCCGAGAGGGTACCCCGCCTGACGCATGATCTGCGGCAGCCAGGTGTTCAGGCCGTAGACGAGGAGCAGGCCGCAGAAGCTCGCGGCGGCGAAGAGGATGGTCGCCGCGAGCCAGCTGCGCTGGAAAAGCAGGCGCAGGGATGCCGCGCGGTCGGGCTTCTCGGTGGCGGCAGGCGCCTTCTCGGCCACGATGTCGGAGTACACCAGACCGTATTCGTCGGCGACCGCGCGGGCCTCGTCCTCCCGGCCCTTCGCCGCGAGGAACGCGACGGACTCCGGCAGCTTCGCGTAGACGAGGGGGAGGAGGACCACCAGCGGCAGGCCGCCGATCGCGAACATCCAGTGGAAGTCGACGTGCGGCAGCAGCACGATCGCGAGGACGGCGGCGAGCACTCCGCCCACCGAGTACCCGCTGTACATGACGGCGTTGGCGATCTGGCGGCGCTCCTTCGGAGCGAATTCGACGGTCATCGCCACGCACGTCGGCACGATGCCGCCCAGCCCGAGACCGGTCAGGAAGCGGAACAGTCCGAAGATCTCCGGATTCGGTGCGAGCGCGGTCGCGACCATGAACACCGAGAACCAGGCGATCGACAGCATCATGATCTTGCGGCGACCGAAGACGTCGGTGAGCGCGCCGACGAACAGCGTGCCGATCAGCATCCCGACCAGGGCGAGACTGCCGATCAGCCCCGCCTGCTCGGGCTGCATGCCCCATTCCTCGTACGCGAGGATCGAGGGCAGGACCGAGCCGTAGACGACGAGGTCGTAGCCGTCGAAGACGATCGCGACGAAGCAGAGCACGAGCACGGTGAGACCGGTTCGGCGCTTTCGGGCGGTGGGCGTGGGCGATGGGATGCGGTCTGCGCTGACCATGGGGGGATGTCCTCTCGCAGGATGGTGCCCGCGACGCTGCGGGCGGGCCCATTCTGCAACGGTTTTCTGCGTTCCGTCAACGCTTTGTCACATATCCCACCGCGCCGCGCCGGGTGATCAGCCGCCCGGCAGCAGCGTCACCTCGCCCGCCGACACGCGGACCTCGACCGTGCCGGAGCCGCCGCTGGCCGCGCTCTCGAGCCGGTTGTCGAGACTCCCGGCGCTGACATCCGAGCGCACGTCGTAGTCGCCCGCCGGAAGCAGCAGCTCCAGCGAACCGGCGCTCACATCGATTCCGACCTGGCGCGGTGCCCGCCCGGTCAGTTCGGCGGTCATCCCGCCGGCCGACAGGTCGAACTCCGCGTCTGCCACGTCGGCGAGTCGCAGGTCGGCGCTCCCGGCGCTGACCTCCGCCGTCACCGATCGCGCATCGCCGGACACGCGCAGATCGCCCGATGACACGTCGACTTCCAGCTCGGCGAAGGAACCGTTCGCCGTCAGCGAGCCGGCCGACAGCGACAGCGAGGCATCCGTGCCGGACAGCTCCTCCGGCAGGGTGAGGACCGTGCGACCGTTGCCGCCGAACCAGAGGACGAAGGGGCCGCGGGGCGGGCTCTCCACCTGCAGCTCGTCGCCGTCGCGCTCGAAACGCCATCCGGTGCGCCCGTCATCGACGGCGAGCGACGCCACGTCGACGTCGGCGAACACGACCCGCAGGTCGGTCGCGCTCGCATCGATGTCGAGGTCGGTCACCCCGGCGACGTCGAGCGTCAACGTCTCGGATGCGGAGGCGGATGAGGTCACCGTGCGGAGAGCGCCGGAGGTGGCGGCGCCGAGGAAGAGGACCCCGCCGAGCGCGATCGTGAGGCCGGCGACGACGACCGCGCCCGTGCGTCGGGGCGGCCGCGGCGCCGATCCCGACGGGGCGGGAAGGGTCGGGGGAGTGAGCGTGGTCATCGTGTTGCTCCTGACTGGGGCGGATGCGGCGCGTCCGCGGGCGCGCCGTGCTCGACGTGCGCGAGGGCGGCGAGCACGCGGCGGTTGCCGGACTCGTCGGGCTCGAGCTCGAGCTTCTGGAAGATGGCGGTGATGTGCTTCTCGACGGACGCCTCCGAGAGGAAGAGCGTGGCGGCGATCGCCTGGTTGGACCTGCCCTCGGCGATGAGCGCGAGGACGGTCGACTCCCGTTCGGTGAGCCGTTGCATCCGCTCGTCTCGCGTGCGGCGGTTGAGCAGCTGCGCGACGACCTCCGGGTCGAGCACCGTCGCGCCGGCGCCGATGCGTTCGACGGTCTCGAGGAAGTCCCGCACGTCGGCGACGCGGTCCTTCAGTAGATAGCCGAGGGCGCCGCCCCGTCCGACGACGAGATCGCTCGCGTAACGCTCCTCGACGTACTGCGAGAGCACGAGCACCGGGAGCTCCGGGCGTGCCGCGCGCAGTCGCAGCGCCGCACGGATTCCCTCATCGGTATAGGTCGGCGGCAGGCGGACGTCGAGGATGCAGAGCTCCGGCGACGTGGCCTCGACCGTCTCGTCGAGGGAGGCCGCATCCGGCAGCGCGGCGACGACCTCGTGGCGGGCGTCCTCCAACAGGCGGACGAGCCCCTCACGCAGCAGGACCGAGTCCTCGCAGATCAGGATGCGCACGGGACGCTCACCTCCAGCGCGGTCGGTCCGCCGAGCGGACTGTCGAGATGCACGGTGCCACCGGCGCCGAGGACGCGGTTCGAGATGCCGTCGAGGCCGCCCCCGGGGAGCACCCGGGCGCCGCCGATGCCGTTGTCCTCGATCCGGGCCCAGAGCGTGCCGCCGTCGCGGACACGCACCGTGACACGGCACGCGCCGGCCCGCGAGTGCTTCGCGGCGTTGGTGAGCGACTCCGCGATCGCGAAGTACACGGCGGTCTCGGCGGCGCGGGAGCACCGGCCCTCGATGCGCACGTCGAGCTGCACGGGGACATGCGAGCGGGCGGCGAGGGCGGACAGTGCCGCGTCGAGGCCGCGGTCGTCGAGGACGGACGCGTGGATGCCGCGGGCGAGCTGGCGGAGCTCCGTGATGGCCGCCTTGGTGGAGGTGTGGGCCTCCGCGATGAGCGCCTTCGCCGCATCCGGGTCGTCGTCGATCTTCTGCTGCGCGAGGCCGAGCGTCATGCCGACGGACACCAGCCGCGGCTGCACGCCGTCGTGGAGGTCCCGTTCGATGCGGGTGCGTTCGACCTCGGAGGCGCGCAGCGCGCCGACCCGCTGCGCGTCGGAGGTGCGGGCGGCGTCCGCCAGCTGGGCCTCGCGGGAGGGCAGCAGGATGGCGCGGGAGATCACGCCGTGCAGCAGCCCGATCGCCGCCAGCAGGGCGACGGAGAGCAGAGCCAGCAGGATGCCGACCAGCGGTGCCCAGCCGACGGCGATGGTGGCTCCGGTGCCCCAGAGGTCGAGGGAACCGCCGTCGTCGTAGAGCGGAGCGAACGCGAGCGCGACGGATGCGGCGAACGCG
>JAVBUN010000021.1:0-4679 GCA_031555335.1 Microbacterium sp. | reverse complement strand
CTAGTCGGAGCGGCCGAACGAGGTCGAGTATCCCGTGGGGAAGATCGAGAATCTGCGGCGCTTCTGGATGAACCCCCACACCCCGCCGCGGAAGAACAGCGCGAAGACGATCGCGATGACACCCAGGACGATCAGGTAGAGCGACCCGTAGTCGGCGAGCACTTCACGCAGGCCCCAGAAGATGATCGCGCCGATGATGGGGCCCTCGAGCGTGCCGACTCCGCCGATGACGACCATGAAGATCATGATGACGGACCACTGTACGGAGAACAGCGAGTCCGGTTGCACCGTGAGAGCCGAGATGGCGATGATCGCACCGGCCATCCCCGTGCCGATCCCGGAGATGACGAAGACGAGACGCTTCGCCCTGCTCACATCGACGCCGGAGGTACCCGCCGCGGTGGGGTCGTCCCGCACCGCGGTGAGCCCCAGGCCGAAGCCGGAGCGCACGAGGACCACGCAGATCAGCAACGCCACCAGCGTGACGCCCAGCGCGATCCAGTAGCTCACGGCGATCCGCAGGTCACGGTCGAACGCGGACATCGCGTAGAGCGAGATGCCGCTGCCGAGCCCGAGCGAGGGGAATTGGGTGATGATCAGCTTCACCACCTCCGCGATGACCCACGTCCCGATGGCGAAGTACCCGCCCGACAGCCGGAAGGCGAGGAACGAGATCAGGAACGCGACGCCGCCCGCGATGAGTCCCGCCAGGGGAACTGCGAGGAAGATGTTCACGCCGAACTGATCCGCGACGACGACGAGCCCGTACGCCCCGAGGCCGATGTACGCCTGCTGACCGACGGACTCCATGCCGCCGTATCCAGCCATGAGGTTCCACATCGATCCCAGGATGATGAACACCAGCAGATCGGTCACGGGGCGCACGTTCGAGAGGGCCGTCATGAACGGCAGCGCGAACATGACGACGAACACCAGCAGCGCAGCAGGCGTCCCGAACGCCGAGGTGCGGGTCCACCTCGTCACCTTCACGGGCACGACGTCGGGTCGGGTCGTGGTCATGAGCGCTTCACCTTTCCGCTCAGCCCCTGTGGCAGGAACGCCAGGAAGATGAGGAAGACGATGTGTCCGATCAGGATCCCCTGGGACGGGAAGAAGTTCGCTCCGACGGTCTGCGCGACACCGAGCACGAGCGCGCCCAGGAAGGTTCCCCAGAGACTTCCGATGCCGCCGATGATGACGGCCTCGAACGCGAAGATCAGGAGCATGCCGCCCGAGGTCGGACTGAAGGAGGTCTGGATCCCGGAGGCGACACCGCCGATGGCGGCGAGCGCGAGGGCGATGGCACCGGCCCACGCGTAGATGATCTTCGGCCGGATGCCGAGCAGTTCGACGGTCGGCGCATCCTCGCTGATCGCACGCACGGCCCGACCGAACTGGGTCTTCGCCATGACCAGCGCCAGGATCCCCAGCAGCACCAGCGAGAGGACGAACAGTCCCAGCGGATAGACCCCGAGCCGGATGATGCCGAGATCGAGCGCGGCGGTATCGATCCACCCCAGCGTCATACGTCTCTGGTCCGCCGACTCCGTGATCAGCAGCACGTTCTCGATGATGATCGCCAACCCGAACGTCACCAGGATCGACGGCAGCGCGGAGGCGCCGAGAGTGCGCTGCAGGATGAATCTCTGCAGCGCCCAGCCGAAGGCGGCCATCACCGGCACGACGACGAGAAGCGCGAGGGCGGGCGGCCATCCGGTCGCCTGAGTGAAGTGGAGGGCGAGGAAGGCGGCCAGCACGGCGAAGGCGCCGTAGGACAGGCTCACGATCTTCATCACGCCGAAGATGAGCGACAGGCCCGCCGCGAAGATCGCGTACAACCCGCCCAGCATGAGGCCCTGGACAACAGCATCGAGCAGATTCACCGGTGCCCCGTTCCGAAGTATGCGGCCGCGATGTCGGCGAAGTCGAGGTCGCGGCCAGTCAGTGATGTCCGCCCCTCGAGAAGGCAGTGCACCTGGTCGGCGACCGAGAGCGCACGCTTCACGTCCTGCTCGACGAGGATGACGGAGGTCCCCCGCTTCGTGATCTCGCCCAGCCGGTCGTAGAACTCCACCACGATCGCCGGCGCGAGACCGAGGCTGATCTCGTCGAGCATGATGACCTCGGGATTGCCGACCAGCGCGCGCGCGATCGCGGTCGCCTGCTGCTCCCCGCCGGACATCTGCCCGGCGACCCGGTTCAGCCGTTCCGCCACGAGCGGGAACAACGCGCAGACCGTGTCGATCGTCCAGTCGCCGGTGCGCCCGGTCGATCTCCCGAGTTGCAGGTTCTCCTTCACCGTCAGCGAGGGGAAGAGCCGTCGCCCCTCGGGAACCATCAGGATCCCCCGACGGGCCCGTGCGCTGGCGGACAGGGCGGTGACGTCATCGCCGTCGAGCACCACCGAGCCGGTGCGCGCACGCAGCTGACCGGCGATGGTCTTCAACAGGGTGGACTTTCCGGCCCCGTTGGCGCCGATGATGGCGAGGATCTCGCCGGCCTCCACACGGAACGAGATGTTCCGCAGGGCTGTCAGCTGGCCGTAGCCCGCCGACAGGTCGTTCACTTCCAGGGTCATTTCTTGTCCGCCCCCTCGGCGCCGAGAGCCTCATCGTCCGGTTCGATCCCGAGGTAGACCTGCCGCACGGCGGGCGAGGCCATGACGTCGTGGGGGTCGCCCTCGGCGAGAACGCTCCCGTAGGTCAGACACACCATCCGCGTCGCCACGGACAGCAGTGCGTGCACGACGTGTTCGATCCAGACCACGGTCACTCCCGCATCCAGGACCCCGCGCACGAGAGTCAGCAGCTCGGGCACTTCGCTCTCCGTGAGCCCGCCGGCGATCTCATCCAGCAGGAGGAGCCGAGGCCGCGAGGCCAGCGCACGGGCGACCTCGAGTCGTTTCCGGTCGAGAAGACGCAGGTCCTTCGCCTGCACATCCGCGAACTGCTCGAGCCCCGACGCCGAGATCGCCTCGACCGCGGACGCCTGCGCCTCCTTCCCGCGGAGATTGCCGGCGAAGCGAGCCGCGACGAGCGCGTTCTCGTAGACGGTCATCCCGAGGAAGGGGCGAGGGATCTGATAGCTGGTGGCGATGCCGTGCCGGGATCTCCAGCTCGAGCGCTTCGATGTGATGTCGACGCCGTCGAGCACGATCGTGCCGTCCTGGGGGGAGGTGGTTCCCCCCAGGACGGACAGCAGCGTCGACTTGCCGGCGCCGTTCGGTCCGATGATGCCGAGCAGCTCGCCACGGTAGACGGTCACGTCGAGATCGACGAGAACTTGCAGGCGCCCGAATCGAACGTTGATGCCGGTGGCGGCGAGAAGCTCGGCGGACACTACTGCTTGGGCCAGTCGATCGGCTGGACCTCGCTGGTGGTGGCGATCTCCGGGTATCCCACGTTGGAGACGATCTCGATCGTGTACTTCGCGTCGCCCGTGAGGCGCCACTGGCCACCGGTGACCGGCGAGGTCGCCACACCGGGCATCGGCCCGTTGCCCCAGTCGAGGTTGCCCACGATCGTGTCGACGCTCAGGGTCGACATCGTCGCCGCGAGATCCTCGGAGCTCGTGCTCTCCGACTCGGAGAACGCCGCGTTGGCCACCTCGAACAGCGCTTCCGCGAAGCCCAGCGGCATCGTCCACTGCTTGCCCGACGCCTCCTCGTAGTTCGCCGCGAACTCCTCGCTCGAGTCGCCCGTGAGGCTGCTGGAGAACGGATAGGACGGGGACCACCAGATCTCGGTCGAGAGGTTGTTGCCCAGGTTTCCCATGGCCTCGAGCACCGAGGGGAACTCGATCGCCTTCGCGATGGTCGCGACCTTCGGCTGGTAGCCCTGCTGGACCGCCTGCTTCCAGAAGGTGATGAAGTCCGGCGGCACCATGATCCCCACGAGCGCGTTGTCCTGGTTCTCCTTCAGCGACGCGATCTGAGACGAGAAGTCGGTGGTCCCGTTCGGGAAGGCGCCCGGGTTGTTCAGGGTGTAACCGAGCTCCTCGACGTAGGGCGGAACAGCACCCGCCCACGCGGCGCCGTCGCCGTCGTTGGGGAACAGCGCGCCGAGGTTCTTCTCTCCGGGCGCCGCCTTCTGCCAGATGTCCTCGTAGATGGGGAGCACGTCACCCAGACCCCAGAAGAAGTGGAAAGTGTACTTGAAGCTCTTCGTCTCATCCCCGCCACGACCGAAGAACCAGGTCTCCCACGGTGCGACGGTCGAGATGCAGACGACCTGGTTCGCTTCGCACTGGTCCGAGACGGGGTTGTTCGTCTCCGGCGTCGACGAGACGAGGATCATGTTGACCTCGTCCTCGAGGATCAGCTCGCTGGCTACGTCCGCCGCACGCTTCGAGTCGGACTGGGTGTCCTTCTTGATGATCTCGACGTCATGTTTCGTTCCGTCGCCGAGCGTGACGCCGTTCTCGTCGAAATACGTCTGCATCTGCTCGAGGACGAAATCGTTGGACTCGCTGAACGCGGCCAGCGAGCCGGTCTCCGGAGTGACGTATCCGATCTTGATGACGTCGCCGCCTCCGGATGCGTCACCTCCGGACGAGCCGCCGAGCGAACACCCGCTCAACGCGATGAGGGTGGCACCGGCGACAGCAAAACCCGTCACCCGTACCGATAGAGAAAGCTTCATTGCATTCTTCCCTTCGATGATCTTCTGTTGTTGATCCGC
>JAVBUN010000188.1:0-9066 GCA_031555335.1 Microbacterium sp. | reverse complement strand
ACGAGCAGGAGGACGGCGAGCAGGATCTGCATACTGCGAGCGTATGCGCCGCGCCGGAGTCCTCCGCCCCGAGCGGGGGCGTCGTCGGCGATCCCGACGCGGCGCGGTCACTCGAGGCGGGAGTGCTCCCCCAGCCGGTGCCAGGTGCGGTTGTGATAGACCAGCGCATCGCCGTGCCCGCCGGGTTCGACGTCGCGGTTCAGGCCGGCCTGCAGCGCCTGGGCGACGATCACCGTCGAGCCGCCGGCGTTCAGACGCTCGATGATGCGGCAGCGCACCCATGCGCGCACCCCGTGGAACACCGGCTCCCCCGTGGTCAGGCGCGACCACGCGTCGCGATCCGCGAACCGGTCGATGCCGCTCGTGGCGCCGAGCTTGGCGACGTCGACGTCGTCGCCGTCGAGCAGGTGCACGACGATCGTCTCGGCGGCGAGCAGCGTGGGCCCGGCCGACGACTGGGCGGAGACCGAGAAGACGAGCAGCGGCGGCTCGGCACTGACCGACGCGACCGAGGTCGCGGTGAGGGCGACGGGCCCGGTCGGGCCCTCCGCGGTGATCACCGCGACACCGCCCGGGTGCCCCCGGAAGACGGCCTTGAACTCATCGGCGGGGAGCGATGCGCCGCCGATCGCGTCGGGCGCGGCGTGCTCGTCCGGGGTGTGCGATGCGCTGATGCTCATGCTCCGACGTTACGTCCTCCGGGAAGCGTTCGGCTCAGCCCGTCGACACACGGTGCAATGAACCCCGACCGGGTGCGGCCGGATCCCGCGCCCCGCTCGGAGCCGCCGCATCCGCGATGATCTGGCGCACCGCCGCACGGCCGGCGCGGTTCGCGCCCACCGTCGACTGCGACGGACCGTAGCCGATCAGGAACAGGCGCGACTCATCGATCGCGCGCGAGTCCGCCACGCGGATTCCGCCGGCCGGCGTCCGCAGCCGGAGCGGGGCGAGGTGGTCGATGGCCGCACGGAACCCGGTCGCCCACAGGATGACGTCGGCGCGCACGAACGAGCCGTCGGGCATGCGCACACCGTCCTCCTCGATCGCGGTGAACATCGGGTGCCGCACGAGCACCCCGCGTGCGTCGGCGTCACGCGCCCAGGGGGTCCAGTGCATGCCGGTGACCGAGACGACGCTGCCGGGCGGAAGACCCTGCTGCACCCGCTGCTCGACGCCGGCGATCGCGGCGACCCGCGCCGCGGTGTCGAAGTCGTCCGCGGACCACACCACCTCCCGCCGCGTCACCCAGAACGTGGTCGCGACGTGCGAGATCTCGTCGAGCAGCTGCACGGCCGAGATGCCGGCGCCGACGATCACGACGGTCCGACCCGCGAACTCCTCGGCCGACACGTAGTCGTGCACGTGCAGCTGACGTCCGCGGAAGCGCTCGCGCCCCGGATACGACGGCCAGTACGGGCGCGTCCAGGTGCCCGTCGCGTTGATGACGTAGGCGGCCGCGAACTCCTCGTCGTCCGTCGTCACGACGAGCCCGCCGCCCGGTTGCTCGTCGCGGTGCACGGACCGGACGCGCACCGGCCGGCGGACATCCAGCGCGAATCGCGCCTCGTACTCCGCGAAGTAGGCGGGCAGCACGTCGCGGCTCGAGGCCCGTGGGTCCGCGGGCGGCACGGGATACCCCGGCAACTCGTGGATGCCGTTCACCGTCGCCATGCGCAGGCTCTCCCACCGGTGCTGCCACGCACCGCCGGGCGCGTCGTCGGCGTCGAGCACGACGAAGCTGCGCTCCTCCGGCGCCGCCCGACCGAGCGGCACGAAGCCCCGGCGGGCCAGATGGTAGGCGGCCGACAGACCCGCCTGCCCGGCGCCGATCACGACGACGTCGACGGCCACCGGGTTCATGACTCCGGCAAACGCCGGACCCCCGCGGCGCATTCCTCGACGACGTCGGCAGCCGCCGGACTACCCGCGGAGGGCGTCCGCGATGGGCGTGTCGCCCGCCCCGAACCGGATGGTGCGACCCGCCGTCCCGTCGTCGAGGAGCACCTCGGCGACCACCGCCGCGACATCGGCGCGCGGCACGTGCCCCCGACCGCTCGGGGACGTCGTGATGCGGCCGGTCGGCGGGTCGAGCGTCAGGGCGCCGGGGCCGAGCACGGTCCAGCGCAGATCCGTGGCGCGCAGGTACTCGTCGGCCGCGAGCTTCGCGTCCGCGTAGGGGAAGAACGAATCGGACGGGTCGATGCCGTGATCCGGCGACGAGCCGAGCCACGAGACCATGACGTAGCGGCCAACGCCCGCGCGCCGCGCCGCATCCATCGATCGGATGGCAGCCTCCCGGTCGACCGCGTACGTGCGCTCCGGGCTGCCGCCGCCCGCTCCGGCGGACCACACGACGGCGTCGTGGCCGCGCAGCAGGTCGGCCAGCGCGTCTGTGTCGAGCTGCTCGACGTCGGCGACGAGCGGCGTCGCTCCGGTCGCGGCGACGTCATCGGCGTGGTCGGGGTTCCGGATCACGGCGGTGACCTCGTCACCGCGGGCGGTCAGCAGCGGTTCGAGCAGCAGGGCGACCTTGCCGTGTCCGCCGAGCACGAGGATGCGGGACATGAGTCTCCTTCGGGTCGAGGGGGTGATGCCAGCCTACGGATGCCGCCCCCGACGGCGCCGGGGTTGACAGGCGCGGGCCGCGCGACGGTCAGGACACGTCGCCGTCGAGGTACCACCAGCGCTCGCTCTGCCGGACGAAGCGGCTCCGCTCGCGCAGCTCCCCCGTTTCGCGCCCGAGCCGATAGGCGGCCCGGAACGTCACCCATCCGCGGCGATCCCCCGGCATGCCCTGCTCGGTGGCGGAGATCTCGAGACCGGTCCAGCGCATGCGGGGGTCGAGATCGAGGTCGTCGGGCACGGTGCCGGGATGCCACGTCTGCCGCAGGTAGGACGCGTCCCCGAGCGCGAAGGCCGTGTAGCGCGAGCGCATGAGGCCCGCTGCGGTGAGCGGAGGTGTACCGCCGAGTGCGGGCGCGCAGCATCCGTCGAAGGACGCACCGCTCCCGCACGGACACGGCGCAGACCCCGGCAACACCCTGCCAGTCTAGGGAGGCGGGCCGGGCGCGTCGCCTCGCCCCATCCGCGCGCACGAGCGGCCCGTGGCCTCCGTTCCCGGTGGTTGACTGGGGCCATGGAACCGATTGCGATGTTCCCGCTCGGCACCGTGCTGCTCCCGGCGATGCCGCTCACGCTCCGGATCTTCGAGGAGCGGTATCGCGTGCTCCTCGGTCGCGTGCTCGACGACACGACGCCCTCGTTCGGGGTGACCCTCATCGAGCGCGGGCACGAGGCCGGGGGCGGCGACGAGCGGTTCGAGATCGGCACGATGGCCCGGATCACGCGGGTCGCGCCGGGTGCCGAAGACATCATCGTCGTCGCCTACGGCGGTCACCGCATCCGGGTGCGCGAATGGCTCGACGACGATCCGCATCCGCGGGCACTCGTCGAGGAGGTGCCGCGTCTGGTCTGGAAGGACGAGCTGGCGCCGCTGCGCGACGAGGTCGAGCGCGCCGTCCGCCGGATGCTGGCACGGACGACCGAGTACGCGAGCAACGGGTGGGATGCCGCGACGCCGCTGTCCGCCGACCCGATCACGTCGTCCTGGCAGTTGGCGGGCATCGCACCGCTCGGACCGCTCGACCAACAGGCGCTCCTGCAGTCGCGGACGGCGGGCGAGCTGCTGAGTCAGACGCTGGACATGGTGATCGACGCCGAGCAGCTGTTGACCGCTGCCGCCGCCGACACGGACTTCGATGCCGCCCTCGCCGACCTGCTCGGCACGGATGCCGACGACGAGCCCGACGCGGACGAGGGCGACCCGCTCGGCGACGCGGATGCGGACCCGGACGATCCACCGGGGCGCTGACCCCGCGGCGCCGTCCGCCTCGCGGGCGCGCGGAATAGGCTGGGCACGTGAGCGATGAGACCCCGACCGTCCGGTTCGTCACCCCCCGCGGGCGACTCGTGGTGCTGGCGGCGGTCTGTCTCCTGGCGACGGCGATGGGCGTCGTCATCGTGGTGCTGAACCCCGAGAACCTCCTGGCGCTCATCGTCGGTGCCGCCGCGATCGGCATCTTCGGGCTCGGCGGGGGCATCTCGCTCATCGGCCAGCTGCGCGCATCGACCGTCCTCCGGGCGGATGATGACGGCATCCGCATCGCCCGGATCGGCACCGTGCCGTGGGCCGATGTGGACCGCATCGGCAGCACGCCGCGCGGCGAGCTCGGCCTGCGGCTGCGCCGCACCGACGCGCTGCTGTCGAACCCGCGATCCGGGACGGACGCCGCGACGCTGCGCGCCACGCGGGGAGTGAGCGGCGGCTACGACCTCACCTTCGGCGCACGCGAGCTGGGGGTGTCGGGCGCCGAGGCGGCACGTGCCCTGCGGGCCCGGCAGCCGTGATCCGTCAGCGCTGATCCGATGATGCGTCTTCCCGCCGGCATCCGCGCCGCGCAGCGCACCCCGCTTCTGCTCGTCGTCAAGTCGGCGGTCGCGACGATCGGCGCCTGGGTGCTCGCCGAGTGGCTCATTCCGGGCCCGCCGCCGGTGTTCGCCGCGATCGCCGCGCTGCTCGTGGTGCAGCCGAGTCTCAACCAGTCGTTCAGTAAGGCCGTCGAGCGGTCGGTGGGCGTGATCGCGGGGGTCCTGCTCGCCTCGGCGCTCGGGCTGTTCTTCGGCAATACGACGTGGGTGATCCTCGTCGCGATCGCGGTGGGCCTGCTGATCGCGTGGATGCTGCGGCTCGCTCCCGGCGCGGCGAGCCAGATCGCGATCAGTGCGATCCTCGTGCTCGCGCTCGGCCCCGCGACCCCCGACTACGCCGCCGACCGCATCGTGGAGACGCTGCTCGGCGCGGTCGTCGGCATCGTCGTGAACGTGCTGCTCGTGCCGCCGGTCGCCCTCGGGCCGGCCCGCGACGCCATCGCCCGACTGCGCGGCGAGCTGTCGGCATCGCTCGAGCGGCTCGCCGACGCCCTGACCGGCGTCCGCAGTCACGCGCAGCTCGAGGAGCTCATGCTCGAGGCGCGGCTGCTGCGCCCCATGCGCGACAGCGCGGCGGCCGCGATCACCGCGGGTTCCGAATCCCTCACCCTCAATCCACGCGCGGGAACGCACCGCACCGAGCTCGCGGCGCTCGGCCGACTGCTCGAGCTCTACACCCCCATCGTCACCCAGGTCGCCGGTATGACCCGCGCCGTCTACGACCACTACTCCCCCGACATCGTGGCCGAACCGCTCGTCGTCGCGATCGCCGAGCAGCTGCGCCGGGCGGCGCACGACGTCGAGCGGGTGGGACTCCCCGCCGACGAGGTCGTCGAGGAGCCTCCCGCCCTCACCACCCCGCTCGTCATCGCGAAGCCGCCGACCGCGCACTGGATCCTCATCGGTTCACTGCTCGAGGACCTGCAGCGCATCCACACGAGCCTCACGGCACCCACCGACCGCGACTGAGCCGTCGGCCGGCGCGCGCCCCGCAGACCCGCCACCGGGCACAGGCGGTCGAGAGAGTCCCGTCGGCGCGCAGGTCAGCCGAGCTCGGCGCATGGCACGCACATGGTCGCCGTGGGGCGTGCCCGCATCCGTTCGACCGGTATCGGCCGGCCGCAGCGGCTGCAGACGCCGTAGGTGCCGTCGGCGAGCCGGCCGAGCGCGGCGTCGATCTCGTCGATCTCCCGCACCGCGCCGAGCCGCAGCCCCTCGAGCCGCGACCACTCGTCCGACAGGGTGGCCCCCTCGGGATCGTGCTCGTCGTCCGCGCCCGCGGGATCGCCGCGCGCCTCGATGACGCCGCCCACGGCATCCCGGCGGGCGAGCGCGTCACGCACGGCCCGCGCGCGGAGATCCGTCAACCGCGACTCGATCTCGGCGCGGGTGTCCGCATCCGTCATCAGGCGCTCATCCGCTACTTCGCGCGCACCACGACCGTGAACGCGAGCGGCTGGATTCCGCCGTCGGCGTTGGTGAGGGTGACGGCGGCGCTGCCGGCCCCGATCGCGGTGATGCCGGGGTTGAAGGTCGTGCCGTCCTCCTCGCGGCCGGCAACGAACGTCGCGACCTCGGGGTCGCTGACCTCGCCGGTGTAGCTCTCGACGGCGAGGTCTCCCGTCGTGATGTTCAGCACCTGCCCCACGACGAGGTCGACCGTCGCCCCCTGCAGGTCGTTCGCCGACATCGTCACCGGCGCGACGATGTCGCCGCCGATCGGGGTCGCCGATGAGGCAGGGGTCGCGGGCGCGGTGGCCGCGCAGCCGGCGAGGGCGACAGCCGCCGCGACGACGACGACGCCGAGCAGATTCCGAGTGAGACGCATGCGATCAGTATTCCGCGCTCCGGGGCCACCGCGGTCACGATCCGGCAACGAGAGGTCAGTCGACCGCGCCGCGGGCGTTGTAGACGATCGAGTCGCTGTCGCCGTAGGCGCGGAACACCGCGACCGCCTCGTCGTGGCGCACGCCGGTCGTGACCCGGATGCCACGGGCTTCGAACTGCGCGATCCAGTCGGCGACGACCGGACCCTCGTCGAAGCCGGTGAGCTCCTCGAGCAGCGGGCCCTCCCCCGCGACGACGAGCGAGCGCACCCCGCTCCACATCGTCGCTCCGTAGCACATGACGCACGGCCGCCAGTTGACGACCAGCTGCAGATCGGCGCCGTCGGCACCGAGGTCCCAGCGGCCGAGCGCGGTCTGGGCGAGGCTCAGCGTCGTCACCTCGGCGTGCAGGGAGGTCAGCCCGGAGGCCAGCACGACGTTGACCCCGGCCGAGACGAGTGCGCCCGTCGCCGCATCGACGACGATCGCGGCGAACGGGCCGCCGCTGCCCTCACGCCAGTTGCGGTCGGCGAGCGCGTTGACGAGATCCATCCGCTCCTCGAGGGTCGGCAGCACCGTCGGAAGATCGTCGATCCCGTCGAGCAGCCACGCGGGCAGGGACGCGGAGAGGGAGGTCGCAAGAGCCATGACCCCATCCTCTCCCGGCCGTGTGTCCGCCCTGTTACGCACCGGCGGGCACCCCTGTGGATAACCCGCTCCGGCCCCGGCGGCACGGCGTTAGCGTGTGCGGGTGAATCGTCTCGGTCCGTCGCGTGCGTCCGTCGGCGCGCTCACGATCGCGGCCGCGATCATGCTCGGCGGATGCAGCGCCCCGGCGCCGACGCCGACGCCGACGCCGACCGGCTTCGCGAACGAGGCCGAGGCGTTCGCCGCCGCCGAGGAGACCTACCGCGCATACGTGGACGCACTGAACTCTCGACGACAGAATCAGGCCACCAATCCCGCACCCGAGGATTTCCTGACCGACGCGGCCTTGGAGTCAGACACCATCGCACAAGAAGAGCTGGAGGCATCCGGGCTCTCGATTGTCGGCGAGTCTCGGATCGAGCGCCTTCTGCCAGGAGACCGGTCCGCCGACTACACAACGAGCATCTCGATACTCGTGTGCCTGGACTCGTCTGCAACACGCATTGTCGATTCCGTGGGTACTGATCAGACGCCACCTGATCGGGCGACCATCAGCGTTCTGGAAGTGCAGCTGAAATACGTCAGGGCCGCATGGCTGATCGCGCAGAGTGAGCTAACGGCGGAGGGTCAGTGCTGACCGTCGCGGTCTTGCTTAGCCTGCTCGCAGTGCCAGGAGCTGCGAGTTGCAGCCCTGACCTGGTCGCGATAGGAGCTTGCACGGTACAGAACACCGGGTCGCAGATCGACATCGGCGGGGCCGGCAAGGAGCCGGGGTCCGGAGGCGGCAGCAACTCCGGAGGCGGCGGCAGCGGAGGCGGCGGCAACGGTGGCGGAAACGGCAACGGTGGCGGAAACGACACCGGCGGCGATGACGACACCGACGCCGCACCTCCCGCGCCACGGTACGACGAGGACGGAAACCTGCTGCGTCCCGGGTGCAACAACGTGCTCTGCCGCGACGGCTACTCGGTCGGTGTACTGCCCGACGTGACGCTCGCCGATCTGGCGTCCTTCCGACCTTCCCTCCCCAGCCTGGCGAGCGAACCCGCGGGGATCGGTGTCGTCGGCATGCCGACGAATCTCGTGGCCGCCGCATCCGGCCAGGACATCCCGGGAACCCTGTTCGGCTACGACGTCGTCGTGCGCTTCACGCCCGCCGGCTACCGCTTCGCGTACGGCGACGGCGGGTCCCGCACCGCCCCGACCGGCGGGGCGTCGTGGGAATCCCTCGGGCAGGCGCAGTTCACCCCGACCGCCACCAGTCACGCCTACCCGCAGCGCGGCGACTACACCGTGGCCGTGACCGTGCAGTATTCCGCGCAGGTCAGCTTCGACGGGGGCGCGTGGCGCGAGGTCGACGGGTTCGTCGAGGCGACCACGGGCGGGCACGCCGTGCGCATCGTCGAGGCCCGGACGGCTCTCGTCGACCGCACGTGCCTCGAGAACCCCGCCGGCCCCGGATGCTGAGCCGCGCGCGAGCGGATCAGCGGGAGCGCGTCAGCCACTCGCGCAGCCGCGGCAGCGGCCACGTCGTGACGATCCGCTCGGCCGGCACACCCGCCGCCTCGGCGCGCTGCGCGCCGTGATCGAGGAGCGACAGCTGCCCAGGGGCGTGGGCGTCGCTGTCGATCGAGAAGAGACACCCGGCCGCGAGCGCCACGGCGATGAGGTCGTCGGGCGGATCCTGACGCTCCGGCCGCGAGTTGATCTCCACCGCCACCCCCTCCTCTGCGCACGCCGCGAACACGGTCGCCGCATCGAACACGGAGGCTGGCCGCGTTCCTCGCGCTCCCTCGACGAGACGGCCGGTGCAGTGCCCCAGCACGTCGGTATGCGGATCGCGGATCGCCCCGAGCATGCGCCGGGTCATCTCCGGCGCCGTCATCCGCAGCTTCGAGTGGACGCTCGCCACCACGACATCCAGCCGGTCCAGCAGCTCCGCCTCCTGGTCGAGCGTGCCCTCGTCGAGGATGTCCACCTCGATCCCGGTGAGCAGCGTGAACCCCTCATCCGCGAAGCCCGGCACCATCCCGATCTGCTCCCGCAGTCGCTCCGCGCTCAGCCCGTTCGCGACCCGCAGGCGAGGCGAGTGATCGGTGAGCGC
>JAVBUN010000192.1:0-4212 GCA_031555335.1 Microbacterium sp. | reverse complement strand
GCCTGGGCGCGCCCTGCCTCATCGGATCCGACGCGCCAGAGAAAGCCCATCAGCAGCAGCACATCCGCCGCATCCAGGCCCGGGCGCATGCTGCCATCGGCGGCGCAGGCGTCCAGCAGTACGCGCACGGCCCCCACGACCGGCGCATAGGTGTTGTCGACCACGTGCTGTGCGGCGACCGTGTGCAGGGCCTCGCCGAGGCCGTGCTTGAGGCGTACGTAGGCGGCCAGCTTCTCGAACCACAGGCGGAATGCATCCTGTGGCGGGTGGGCGGCGAGCATGTCGTCGACCTGCGCGACGAGTCGCCGCACGTCGTTCTGATACACCGCGAGGATCAGGTCCTCGCGTGTCGGGAAATGCCGGTAGAGCGTGCCGGCGCCGACACCCGCGCGCTTGGCGATCACGTTGAGCGAGGTCGCGCCATCCTCGGCGAAGGCATCGTGGGCGACGCGGAGGATGTGTTCGCGATTGCGCTGCGCATCGGCGCGCACCGGTTCGTTGCGGGTCTCCGCCACGGTGTCTCCTCGGGGTCGCGGACATCCGTTTGCTAAACGGAGAACTCTCCGATACGGTCTATCCGAGTAGCGGAGAACTCTCCGTTACCGTCTCGAGCATAGGAGAACCCATGCAGTACATCAAGCTCGGCAACACGGGCCTCGACGTCTCGCCCGTCGCCATCGGCGCGATGACCTATGGCGAGCCGGACCGCGGTCATCCCGTCTGGTCCCTCGACGAGGAGGCCAGCCGCCCGCTCATCCAGCACGCCGTCGAGGCGGGCATCAACTTCTTCGACACCGCGAACATGTACTCGCAGGGGTCCAGCGAGGAGATCCTCGGTCGGGCCCTGCGCGACTTCGCCGACCGCGACGACGTCGTGATCGCGACGAAGCTCCGCCACCCGATGCGTTCCGGCCCGAACGGGAAGGGGCTGTCCCGCAAGGCGATCATGACCGAGGTCGACCACTCGCTCACCCGCCTCGGCACCGACTACATCGACCTGTACCAGATCCACCGCAACGACCCCATGACTCCGCTGGAGGAGACCCTCGAGGCCCTCCACGATCTCGTGAAGGCCGGGAAGGTCCGTTACATCGGCGCATCCTCGATGCACGCGTGGGAGTTCGCCAAGGCGCTGCATCTGCAGAAGGCTCACGGCTGGGCGCGGTTCGTGTCGATTCAGCACCACTACAACCTGCTGGCCCGCGAGGAGGAGCGCGAGATGATTCCGCTCGCCCTCGATGAAGGGGTCGGCACGATCATCTGGTCGCCGCTGGCCCGGGGTCGCCTCGCCCGCACCTGGAACGATGCGAAGGCCACGGCTCGGAGCGGGGACGACGGCTTCGCCGACATGCTCTACACCCCGCTCACCGAGCAGTCCGACCGTGCCATCATCGACGCCGTCGGTCAGGTGGCGGAATCCCGCGGGGTCACGCGCGCGCAGATCGCGCTGGCATGGTTGCGACGCAACCCCGTCGTCACCGCCCCGCTCGTCGGTGCCAGCAGCATCCGGCAGATCGATGACGCCATCGCCTCGCTCGACATCGTGCTCGCCGACGACGAGGTGCGCGCGCTCGAGAGTCCGTACACACCCCGCTACGACTTCCAGGGCGTCTCGGATGATGCCGAGATGCAGGCGATCATGGCGCGCCTGCCCGGGTTCACCGTCGCCGCCTGATCGCGGGCTCGCTCGGCGTTCATCCGCGTCCGGCCGTCGTCTCGCGCGTGATCAGTGGAAGGTGAGCACGTCGTCGCCCCATCCGGCACGGAGCGGGGCGTCGAGGTCCGCCACGAGGGTGTCGTGGTGATCGATCACGAGCGTCTGCCGTGACGAGTCGGGCGAGTAGCGCTGCCACGCGGTCGCGTCGTCGGTGTCGGGGGCGCGGCCGTGGGCGAACGCGGTCCATCGCTGCTGCATCCGGTGCGAGACGCGTTCGGCCGGGCGACGGCCGCCGAGGCGGAAGGTCGGATCTTTCGGGCCGCTCGTGAGGTTGCCCCACAGATAGGGCAGCTCGGTGCCGTGCGTGGCGCCCAGTCCGATCAGCCGGAGGAACGGGGCGGCCTGATCGAAGCGGTATACCCAGACGTCGGCGATGCGGGAGTGCCCCTCGGCGACCCAGATGCTGGGCATCCGGAAGCCGATGTCGCGGGCGATGCCGAGGCCGATGGCACGGTGGCGGGCGTGCTCGTACGCGGAGCGCACCTCGTCGTAGGACGGCAGCTCCAGCGCGGGATTGTCCGCCGCCATGTCGTCGAACATCTGCCGCAGTCGATCGTCGGTGATGGGGATGAGCGGCGATTTCATGAACCGGAACAGGGAGGCCTCGTCCTTGTTCGTGCCGATGAGCAGCGGCACGGGGAGACCGCGCCCCTCCCGGAGCACCACGACGGGGGATTCGGGCAGCAGGTCGCCGTCGATCACCGGGGCGAAGGCGAGCGTGCCGGGGTCGGTGTGCGGGACCTCGGCGTACAACGTCATCGCCGCGTCCACGATCTCATCGGCGGATGCGGCGCGAAGCGCGTGAGCGGCCGGTGCGGCGTCGGTGGGGTCGATGTGCAGTTCGCGCACGAACCGTTCCGCGACCGATCGCGCCCGTTCCACCCCGTACATGCTCGATGCGGGGGAGGACTGCGCGATGGCGCGATGGAAGAGGCCGTCGGCCGACGGCGTCGCGAGCAGAGTGGTCACGAGCCCCGCGCCGGCGGACTCCCCGAAGACCGTCACGCGGTCGGGGTCGCCGCCGAAGCCGCGGATGTTGTCACGCACCCAGCCGAGCGCGAGCAGGACGTCCTTCAGCGCGAGGTTGCGGTCGAACCCGCCCTCGGGCAGGAGGGAGGTGAGATCGAGGAAGCCGAACGCCCCCAGACGATAGTTGAGGGTCACGACCACGACGTCGCCGTTCGTCACCATCGAGGTGGCGTCGTAGAGCGGTTGTCGTGATGCGCCGAACGTGTACGCGCCGCCGTGGAGCCACACCATGACCGGCCGCGGCGCAGCTGCGTCCGCATCCGGAGCCCAGACGTTCAGGCTGAGGCAGTCCTCGTCCATGACGATGTCGTCGCCGAGCGGCACCGCCGGGTTCGGTCGCTGCGGGCACGCCGGTCCGAATCGCGTCGCATCGGTCTCACCCGGTGCGACGACGGCCGCCACCGGATCGCGCCACCGGTTCGCGCCGCCGACCGGCTCAGCGAAGCGGATGCCCCGCCAGGAACGGATGCCGTCGCGCACGAGGCCGCGGAACGTGCCGGCGTCGACGGCCGCCACGCAGGTGCCGTCGGGGGAGGGACGGGGGGTCGGGTGCGTCATCGTGGCTGGTCCGTTCTGCGGTCAGGCGAGCAGCTGGTGAACGAGGTGGGGGCCCTCGGTGGCGGCGAGGGTCGCGAAGAGCACCGTCATGATCACGGCGTTGTGCCAGATCATCTCAGCCTTGCGGCTGCCGAGCGTCCGCGCCACGGCGGCCGAGCCGCTGGCGGCGAGGACGCCACGATGTGGACTGACGCGTCACAGACCGCTCTCATCCTCCGCCGACTACTGGTTCGACCGGCACTGACTTCACCACGTATCAGCGTGGACAAGGGGTGGAGTTCTGAGCCATGTCGGAGGTGGGCCCTACGTTGACTCCGCGCACACGAAGTGCGTGGACAGGGGAAGCCATGCCGACCTACACAGTCAACAAGAATGCGCAGAGCGGGTCGGGGGATCACGAGGTGCACGATCTTGGGTCGACGCGGGGCTGCCTGCCGAACGCCGTCAACCGGATCGACCTGGGGTGGTACTCGAACTGCGCCGACGCAGTGCGGGCAGCGAAGCGCTACTACAACGATGTGAACGGGTGCGCATACTGCGCGAGTGGCTGTCACACGAGCTGACGCCAGCCTGGATATCGCCGGGACTTTCGCCCGACGGAGCGAGCGGACGCTGCGCGATCCCCGTGCCTGAGTGGTGGGCCCCGTGGGGCTCGAACCCACGACCCGCGGATTAAAAGTCCGATGCTCTACCGACTGAGCTAGAGGCCCTCGCCGTCCAGCCTAATGGCCTGCGGGGCACGGTGACGCCCTGCCGTGTCTCATGGGTTCGCCCCGCACGAGAAGAGGCCGTCGACGGCGCGATTCCGTCGACGGCCTCTGGCGGACCGGGGCGTATGCAGCCCGGTCCTGCGCGACCCGGCTTACTCAGCCGGGGGCATCAGCACCGTGTCGATGAGGTACACGGTC
>JAVBUN010000162.1:0-12095 GCA_031555335.1 Microbacterium sp. | reverse complement strand
CGCGCAGCTCGGCGATCGTGTCGAACTCGCTGGCCATCTGCGCGAAGTCGTCGTCGGCCTCGGGAAGCTCGCGCTCCTTGACGGCCTTGACGTTGACCGCGACCTCGGCCTCCTCGCCGGCGTGGTCGCCGCCGACGAGCGTGGAGCGGAACGTGGTCTCTTCACCGGCGGTGAGCGACTCGATGGCCTCGTCGATGCCCTGGAGCAGCTCGCCCGAACCGACCTCGTACGAGACGCCCTCGGCGCGGTCGATCTCGGCGCCGTCGATCGTGGCGACGAGGTCGAGCTCGACGAAGTCGCCGGTCGCCGCCGGGCGGTCGACCGTGATCAGGGTGCCGAAGCGGGCACGCAGACTGTCGAGCTCGGCGTCGATGGCCGCCTCGTCGGTCTGGACGGCGTCGACCGTGATCGTGAGGCCCTCGTAGGCGGGCAGCTCGAACTCGGGGCGCACGTCGACCTCGACGGTGATCGTGAGGTCGCCAGAGAAGTCGGAGAGCTCGGGGAGCCCGACGACCTCGGCCTCGGGGCGACCGAGGACACGGATCTCGTTGTCGGCGACGGCGGCGCGGTAGAAGCTGTCGAGTCCGTCGTTGACGGCGTGCTCGATGACGGCGCCGCGACCGATGCGCTGGTCGATGATGGGAGCCGGGACCTTGCCCTTGCGGAAGCCGGGGATCTGGACGTCACGGGCGATGTGCTCGTACGCGTGATCGATGCTCGGCTTGAGCTCCTCGGGGGAGACCGTGATGTGGAGCTTGACCCGGGTGGGGCTCAGCTGCTCGACGGTGCTGGTGACCATGCCTGTTGTTCTCCTCTGGTTCCCGCGTCAGCGCGCGGTGGCTGAAGGCCGGGGGTCTGTAGGGTCCGATACGTCGGGGCGACAGGATTTGAACCTGCGGCCTCCCGCTCCCAAAGCGGGCGCTCTACCAAGCTGAGCTACGCCCCGGGCGGGCGGGCACGCGGACGTGCACCGGAATCGGCCCCCGCAAGTCTAGCCGACACGGTCCTGACGTCAGGACGTGTGTTCCGACTCGGCTACACTGACGGATGCCGCAGTTCTCACTGCTGCGGGGATGTAGCTCAATGGTAGAGCCTCAGTCTTCCAAACTGATGGTGCGGGTTCGATTCCCGTCATCCCCTCCGATGTCCCGACGTCCGGCCGCAGGCCGGGTGGCGGGACATTCGTGTTGACGCGAACGAACCCGTGGGTGAGACGATCGGCCGCGACAACTCATCCCTCGTGGGCGATCCCCCGCCCGCCGGCGACGCGTACCGTGGGCGCACCGCGTCGAAGGGGATCGCCGTGAAGAACGCTGAGAAGGCGTCATACCGCCACCGTGCGCGCCGGCATCCCCGGCGCCCCGCATCCGGCCTCGCCGACCGGTGGACATCGATCGACGGTGTCGACGTGTTCTACCGGGAGTCGCCGCATCCGCCCGCCGGCGCTCGCATCATGACCCACGTGCACGGGTTCGGCCTGTCGGGGCGCTACCTGCTGCCGACCGCCGAGCTGCTCGACGACGAGTTCCACACGTTCGTCCCCGACCTGCCCGGCTTCGGGCGCAGCGGCCGAGCGTCGGCGCCGCTCGATGTTCCCGACCTCGCGCACGCGACGGCACGCTTCCTCGATGACCGAGGCGTGGCGACCACCACGCTCGTCGGCAACTCGATGGGGTGCCCCGTGATCTGCGAGTTCGCTCACCACTACCCGGAGCGCCTGGAACGCGCCGTGCTCGTCTCGCCCGCCGGCGGGATCGCCAACCAGCCGCTCCGTCGCGCCGTGCGCCAGCTGGCGATCGACGGCGGGCGCGAGCCGCGTCGGATGATCGGCGTCGCCGCACCCGACTATCTGCGGTTCGGCGTGCCGAGCACGCTCCGCCTCTTCCGCGCACTCACCCAATACCCCTCTCTCGAGCGCCTGCTGGAACTCGCCATCCCGACGCTCGTCGTGATCGGCGACCGGGATCCGCTCCTGCCGGGCCCCGAGCGCATCAGGGAGGTCGCGAGTCGGACCGACAATCATGTTCTCGTCGTGGTGATCCAGGGCGCGGCCCACGCGATCAACTTCAGCCACCCGGGCGAACTCGCCCACGTCATCCGACTGTTCATGAACGACCGGGCGATCGTCGACGACCCGGACTCCCCCGGTCAGGCGAGCGTCTACGAGATCCATCGCGGTTCCCATCACCCGTCTTCGGGCTGAGGTCGGACCCACCAGCACCGACAACGACAGCTGGCAGCCGGTCCGCGGCGAAGCGGCCCCGACGGGGCGTCGCGCGCATGAGTCCGCGGGTCAGACGGGGCGCGAGGCGGCGTGCCGTGCCGAGTGCGCGATGTAGGCGGCGGCGTTCCTCACGATGCCGGCGCGCTCCTCATCCGTCAACGATCGCCGCACCTTCGCGGGCACGCCCGCCACCAGCGAACCGTCGGGGATCTCGGCGTTCTCCAGCACGACCGCTCCCCCGGCGATCAGGCAGCCGGCGCCGATCCTCGCACCGTTCAGCACCACGGCCCCCATGCCGATCAGCGACCCGTCACCGATCGTGCAGCCGTGCACCACGGCGTTGTGCCCGACCGACACGTCCTCGCCGATGACGACCGCCGAGCCCCGATCGACGTGCACGCTCACGTTGTCCTGCAGATTGCTGCGAGCACCGATCGTGATGCTGTCGCCATCCGCCCGCAGCACGGCGTTGTACCAGACGCTGGCCTGCGGTCCGAGCGTCACCGCGCCCACGAGCCGGGCGCCGTCGGCGACGAACGCGGTGTCCTCGACGACCGGCGTCGCCCCGTCGAGCGCGAGCAGGGATGCGTTCTCCGAAACCGTCATGCTCAGACCCTACTGGCGGGCCCCCGTCGACCGTTGCCGTCGGGCGGGCGGACGCTCAGCGCGCCAGCGCCGCCCGCAACGCCGCGGTGTACTGCGGCGTGAGCGAATCGGCGAAGGTCACCGTCAGGTGGTCCTGATCGCGGTAGACGTTCGCGCCGCCCACGACCGGGTAACAGGTGGTGTCGTCGCAGTACACGTCGGTGAAGTCGAGCAGCGTGACGTCATCCTGGCCCTCGGCGGCTCCCCGCAGCGGGTCCTCGGCGACGAGCACGTCGTCACGGGCGCCGTCGCACGATGCCGCGTCCCGGGTGCGCAGGCACTTGTTGGGGTCGGTCTCCCAGACCGGGTTGTCGACGACCGTCACGACGGGCACCCCGAGGTCGGTCATGGCGCTCCACGCGTCGCGGTATCCCGCGACGGCCGCGTCGTACGACGAGTCGAAGCCGGCCGACGAGTACGGCGTCGTCGCGAGCGCCGAGGTGAAGACCGCATCCGGCGGGCTCGCCGCGAGATCCGCCGTCACGGCGTCGCGCCACTGCGTGCACGCCGCGCCGAATGCGCCGGGCGTCGAGAGCGGCGTCGTGTTCCACGGGCACGCGCCCTTGAAATAGGTGACCAGTCGCCAGTCGTTGTCCTCCGCGATGCGCTGGAACGTCGACAGGAGCTGGAAGGCGTGGCTGTCGCCGATGAGCGCGACCGTCGGCGCATCGGGCGCCTCCGACCCGAACTCGCACGACACCGGCCGAGCGTCGTTCAGCTGCACGAAGCACTGCTCGTCGGTGGGTTTGTCGACGCCCGCGAAGCCCGGGCTCGGCAGGATCGTGTCGCCGGCATCCGCATCGGCGCAGTCCGCATCGAGGACGGATGCGGCGCCGAAGCACTCCGGTGGGGCTTCACGAAGCTCCGCGAGCTGCTGCACGCCCTGCTGGTAGGCGGGGGCGTTCACGGCCCACGCTCCCCCCGCGGTGCCGGCCACCAGCAGCATCGCCGCGAGCGAGGCCCACAGGGTGACGCGCGGCCGACGCCCGGTGAGCACCTTCCAGCCGCGCACCGGATCCTCGACGAAGCGCTTGGTCAGCCATGCCAGCACGAAGCAGATGGCGAGCAGCGCGACGCGGTGATAGATCGTCAGCCCCCAGAACGGCACCGACGGCGCGATGATGATGAGCGGCCAATGCCAGAGATAGAGCGAGTAGGAGATGTCACCCGTGAACCGCATGGGCGCGACAGACAGGATGCGGGTCGGGTACCACCAGCGTCCCGCGTTCGACGCCGCGATCACGGCCGCCGCCCCCAGCACCGGCAGGAGCGCGGTGTAGCCCGGGAAGGGGGTCGTCGCGTCGAAGCGGAACGCGGTGTAGACGAGCGCGATGATCCCGGCCCAGCCGAGCACGAAACTGCCGATCGCATTACGCACCCGGAGCGCCGGGACGAGCGCGATCAACGCGCCGACCCCGAACTCCCACATCCGGGTGAAGGTGACGAAGTAGGCGGGGGCCGGCTCCGCGATGGTGAGGACGACGCAGAAGACGAACGACGCCATGCTGACCGCGCCGAGGACCACCAGCACGAGTCGACGTGTCCTGCCGGCGAAGAACTTCACACCGATCCATGCCGCCAGCAGCATGATGAGCGGCCACATCACATAGAACTGCTCCTCGAGCGACAGCGACCAGTAGTGCTGCACCATCGACGGATCGCCCGCGTGGTTGAGGTAGTCCGCCGAGGTGAAGGCGAGGTACCAGTTCTCGACGTAGAAGGTCGAGGCGATGATCTCGCTGATCTCACGCTGCAGGCCGGAGACGGGCATGAGGTAAGAGGATGCGGCGACGAGCGCGCACACGAGCAGCACGAGCAGGGATGCCGGCAGCAGCCGCCGCGCGCGACGCGCCCAGAACTGTCCCAGCCGCACCGTCCCGGTCGCGGTGAGCTCCCGCATCAGGTGCCCCGTGATGAGGAAGCCCGAGATCACGAAGAAGACGTCGACGCCGACATACCCACCCGGGAGGCGCCCCGGCCAGAAGTGGTAGAGCACCACCAGCAGCACCGCGATCGCGCGCAGCCCCTGCACGTGCGGCAGGAAGCGCGACGGCTCGGCGTGCTCCGGCGAACGGTCGGCCGGCTCCCGGCGAAGCGTGCGCCGGGGAACGTCCAGACGCTGAGGGACCGTGTCGTCTTCTGCCGCTGCCACCCCTCGACGTTAGCCGCTCGATGCGCGCTCCCCCGCTCGCGACGCGTCCGAAAAGCACTGCCATGTCGCCCTCGAAGCTGATAAGCACAGCCTCAACTTGCTTGCGGAATTCCTGGTGCTCACTAGCGTTGGGTGAAGCAGAGGCGAACTGCTCAGAAGACGGAGGCATGACCATGTCGAAGATCAACACCATCCCCGCAACGGCCGCAGACCCCACGGTCGCCGCCGCGGCCGCGCAGTTCCTGGCTCCCGTGACCCTCGGACTCCAGGCCCTCGCCGTCAACGGCAAGCAGGCGCACTGGAACGTGCGCGGCGCGAACTTCATCGCCATCCACGAACTCCTCGACTCGGTCGTCGACCACGCGCAGGACTATGCGGACCTCGCCGCGGAGCGCATCGTCGCCCTCGGGCTTCCGATCGACGCCCGGGTGACCACGGTCGCCGAGAAGGCGAAGCCGTCGACCGTCCCCGCAGGATTCACCCCGTGGGACGACATGATCCGTCACGTCGTGGCCGAGATCGACGGCATCATCGTCGACGTGCAGGCCGCGATCGACGGTCTCGACGAGATCGACCTCACGAGCCAGGACATCGTCATCGGCATCCGCGCCGGCCTCGAGAAGGACCGCTGGTTCCTCGCGGCGCACCTCGCCGAGTAACGACGCCGCCCGCCCGACGCCCCGCCGATCCCCGCGATCGGCGGGGCGTTCGCGTGTGCGAGACGCGCCGCGGTCGCCCCGTCACGCCGTGTGCGTGACCCGGCCGCCGAGCAGGGTCGCCCGCACGGTCATGCCGCGCAGCTCCTGCTCCTCCGCCGTGCGGGGATCCTCGGCGCAGAGCACGAGATCCGCGGATGCGCCGACCTCGATGGCCGACGGATGCTGCGAGCCGCCGTGCGTCGATGCGGCCAGCGCGGTGGCGAATGGCAGCGCCTCCTCCGCGCGCCACGGTGCGCGACCGTCCCGCGCTCGGAAGACGGCGGATGCCATCGCCGCCCATGGATCCAGCGGCGCGACCGGGGCATCGGAGCCGAGGAGCAGGTTGACCCCGGCGTCCGCCAGCGAACGCAGTGGATAGGCGGTGGCGGTCTGATCCGCCCAGATCGTGTCGGTGAGGTCCCGGTCATCGAGCGCATGCTCGGGCTGCACGCTCGCACCGATCCCGAGACGGGCGAAGCGCGGGATGTCCGCGCGTGCGACCAGTTGGGCGTGCTCGATCGTGCCCCACGCCCCGCTGAGCACGAAGGCATCCAGCGCGTGCCGGTTGGCCTCGTCGCCGATCGCATGGATGGCGCACGCGATGCCGGCACCGGTCGCCGTGGTCATGAGGCGGACGAGCTCGGCAGGCGCCACCGCGAGCACCCCTCGGTCGTTCGGATCGTGGGGATACGGGTGCGAGCAGGCGGCGGTGCGGGTTCCGAGCGAACCGTCGGTGATGACTTTGAGCGGTCCCACGCGCACGAGCTCGGTGCCGGCGTCGCGCAGCGCATCGCCCGTCTGCAGCCCCGCCGCGATCGCCCGCTCCAGGTGCTCGGGGTAGATCCCGAACTCGACGCGCAGCAGGTCGAACCCGCCCGCGACGCGGCGTTGCCACGACTCCTCGTTCCAGAGGAGATCGAGATCCACGAGCCCCACGATGCCGCGCGATGCGGCCACGCGGGCGAGATCGGCGACGGCGGCGTCCGCATCCGCCGGCGAGACGGCGTTGAGCCGTCGACCGATCTCGAAAGCCGGGCCCTCGCGGAGCACCCCGTCGGGTGCGGTGAAGCCCTCGCGGGCAAGGGCGGCGGAGTTCATCCACACGCTGTGCAGGTCCGCGTTCAGCACATAGCTGGGGACGGAACCGGTCGCGGCGTCGAGCAGCTCGAGACTCGGCGCGTCGCGCCAGAACGCGTCACGCATGCCCACACCGATGCGACGGCCGTCCGCCGACGGGGCGCCGTCTGCCATCCGTGCGGCGGCGTCGGCGGCCGAACCGACGCCCTCGAGCGAGACACGGCGTGCGCCGAGCGCCGCCTGGGTCACGTGGACGTGGTGGTCCCAGAGTCCCGGGATGAGGAACGCGCCGTCCGCATCGAGCACCTCGCCGCGCAGCGGCAGGACACCGGCCGGCGCGATGTCGGCGATGCGGCCGTCCGCCAGCACGATGTCGTAGAGCCCGTCGTCGGGCAGGAGATGGGCACCCGGCCCCGCCACCCGGACCCGCGAGAGCGCGCCCAGCGTCGTGCCGATCATGCGCCCGCCCGTGCCGCGCGGGCGCGCGCCATCTCGGCCGCGAGTGCGGGATTCGCGTGCGGGCCCTCGGCCCGCAGCATGTCGACGATGTGGTCCACCGTCTCGGCCGGCCGGTTCTGACTGAGCTTGCGCTTGCCCACGACCCGTGACGGAGTGAGCCGGAATCCGACCGTGCCGCGTTCGAGCCGCCGCACGAACTCCTCGTCGTTGGGCAGCTGCCACATCCCGCGCGGGTTCGGCATCCCCCGTTCGAAGCGGTCGACGAGGCGCTCCAGCACCGCGAGGTTCTCGTCGGCGTCGAGCAGCTCGGGCACGCCGCTGAGGTGCGCGGAGACGAAGTTCCAGGTCGGCACGGCCGGTCCGTCGCCGTACCAGCCGGGCGAGACGTAGCCGTGCGGTCCCTGCACCACGACGAGCAGCTCGCGTTCGCCGAGCCCATGGATGAGGTCGTCGGGCTTGCCGACGTGACCGACGATCGTGAGGTCGTCGCGCCCCTCGTCCAGCAGCACCGCGTAGTGCGAGGCGACGAGGCCGTTCTCGGTGTGGCTGACCAGCGTCACCCAGGGGTTCTGATCGATCAGCCGCCGGATCTCCCCGGCGTCCGTCATCGCGAAACTCGGATTCTGTCTCATCGTGTCCTCACGCCTGACAGTTCGGGCACCAGTAGAGCTTCCGGGCGCCCATCTCCTCCAGCAGGATCGACGTTCCGCACACCCGGCACGGAAGCCCGGCACGGTGATAGACCCAGTGCCGGTCGTCGCGACTCGCCATGGCGGCGCGCCATTGCTCGGGCGACAGGTCGTCCATCGTCATCATCTGCCCGGTCTCGACGCCGATCCGCAGCAGCTGCGACCAGTCTCGCCACAGCCCCCGCACGACCTCCTCCGGAACCTCTTTGCCCGGAGTGTGCGGATTCTGGCGCGCCCGGAACAGCATCTCGGCGCGGTACACGTTGCCGATGCCGCTGACGACGTTCTGATCCATCAGCAGCAGACCGATCGGGGTGGGCTTGCGCCGCACCGCGGCGGTGAAGCGCTCCTCGCCCTCCTGCTCGTCGTCCACGAGCGGGTCGGGTCCGAGCTTCGCGATCGTCGCGAGCATCTCGTCGGGCGTCTGCAGCTGGCACGCCGTCGGACCGCGGAGGTCCGCGCAGGTCACGTCGCTGAGCAGTCGCAACCGCACCTGTCCGACCACGGCGGGCGGCCATGCGGCGTCCTCCTCGGGGAGCCCGGTGGTCTGCTCGGACATCCGCACATGAACCCGCGCGCGTCGAGGCGCGCCGATCGAGGTCAGCGAGTTCTCGCCCGCCGCATCCAGGATCGGTTCGTCGACGACGGTGCCGCGCTGATTCGTCTGCCCCATCCGCCCGTTCGCCGACGCGATCGTGGGATCGACGAGGATCTCACCCGAGAAGTCCCACGCCCCGTACATGCCGAGATGCACGCGCAACCAGAGGTCGCCCTCGAACTCGAGGAACATCTGCTTGCCGACCGCGCGCACCGACACCGCCTCGCGCCCGTCGATGAGCGACGCTCCCTCGGCGAAGCGCCCCTGCGGGCTCGATGCCGTGACCCGCCGCCCGACGAGGTTGCGGTCGAACTGCCGGGCGATGCGGTGGACGGAATGCCCCTCCGGCATCAGCCCGCTTCCGGGTCGAACGTGTCGGACGCGTCCAGCACGTCCGCGGGCCTCTCGGCGCCGGCGCGCGGATCGGGCAGCAGAGATCCGTCGGTCTCGAACGCGGCGATCTGCGCGATCCGGCGCACGTGGCGCTCCTCGCCGGAGAACGGGGTGGCGATGAAGCGGTCGATGAACGAGGCCGCCTCCTCGAACGTGTGCTGGCGTGCCCCGATCGCGATCACGTTCGCATCGTTGTGCTCCCGCGCGAGCTCGGCGGTCGGGATGTTCCACACCAGGGCGGCGCGGATGCCGGCGACCTTGTTGGCCGCGATCTGCTCGCCGTTGCCGGACCCGCCGAACACGACGCCGAGCGTCGGCACGCCCGCCGCCTGGTCGCGCACCACGGCCTGAGCCGCGCGGATGCAGAACGCCGGGTAGTCGTCCACCGGGTCGTACTCGAGCGGCCCGTGGTCGACGACCTCGTGCCCCTGCTCGGCGAGGTGGTGCTGCAGCTGCGTCGAGAACTCGAGGCCGGCGTGATCGGTGGCGATGTGGATGCGCATACCCACGATTCTAGAGAGCGATCAGGGCGCGATCCCGGCTGCCGCCGGCTTGAATCCCGCGCGCACGTTCTCGCAGCAGGCGGGGCGGCAGACATCGAACCACGGACCCAGCGAGGTGCGGTGCGGGCGGTCCGCCGCGGCGTCTCCGCGCAGGCGTTCCTCGACCAGGTCGATGAGCCCCGACACGTACGCCGGGTCGATTCCCGGCGTCGGGGTGCGGACGGCCCGGATACCCGCTTCGGCAGCGGACTCCATGGCCTCGGTGTCGAGGTCCCAGAGCACCTCCATGTGATCGCTGACGAAACCGAGCGGCACGATGACGACCGCCTCGACGCCCCGCGCGGGCAGCTCTGCGATCACATCGTTGACGTCGGGCTCGAGCCAGGGCTGCGACGGCGGGCCCGAACGCGACTGGTAGACGAGCTCCCAGGGGATGCCGGCCGCCGCGGGGATGGTCGCGGCGATCTGGTCCATGACGTAGCCGGCGACCGCCTCGTGCTGCGCGGCGTAGGCGCCCCCGGGTCCGAAGTCGACGTCGCGGGGGCCCGAGCGCTCCGCGTCGGCGAGCGGGATGCTGTGGGTCGAGAAGAGGACCTGCAGGCGGTCGGGTGCGACGCCGTCGGCGATGAACGCCGCCACCGCGTCGCGGACGCCCGTGACGAACGGCGCGACGAAGCCGGGGTGGTCGAAGAACTGACGCACCTTGTCGATCGTGACGGTGCCCACGAGTCCGGTGTCGGTGAGGACGCGGGCGAAGTCCTCGCGATACTGCCGACAGCTCGAGAACGAGCTGTACGCGCTCGTCGCGAGTGCGAGCAGGGTGCGGGAGCCGTCCTCGTCGGCCTCGCGGACGGCATCTTCGAGGTAGGGACCCCAGTTGCGGTTGCCCCAGTAGACCGGCAGGTCGATTCCGCGCGCGGCGAGCTCCGCCTCGAGCGCCGCCTTCAGCGCCCGATTCTGGGCGTTGATGGGGCTCACGCCGCCGAACGCACGGTAGTGGTGGGCCACCTCTTCGAGCCGCTCGTCGGGGATGCCGCGGCCGCGGGTGACATTCCGCAGGAAGGGGATGACGTCCTCTTGCCCCTCCGGCCCGCCGAAGCCGGCGAGCAGGATGCCGTCGTACGGCGTCGGCACCGTGACGTGCGGCGGCCCGGGCATCGCCTGGGCGGAAGCGAACGGCACTCCCTCGGGGGACACCGCGGACACGGACTCACTCGACTCCACTGCACTCACCCCTTTATCTTCCCACCTGCCCCTGTCGGCCCGGACCGGGGGCGCGCAGCCGCCGCGGTCGTGGTATCGCGCATCGCGACGCCGAGCGATATCGCGATCGCCCCGCGCGACCGTAGGCTGGACAGGTCGTCAGCGCCGCCAGCAGCGGCGCGTCGGCACCCCCACCCAGACCCCACGGGAGAACGCAGTGCCTGGAGAGAACCTCACCCGGATCGAAGCGCAGGAGCGCCGCGCGATCGTCGACACGACGTCCTACGACGTCGTCCTCGACCTCACGACGGGACCCGACGTGTTCCGCTCGACGACGACCGTCCGCTTCTCCGCCGAGCCCGGAGCCGCGACGTTCATCGACCTGATCGCCCGCGAGGTGCGCGGGATCACCCTCAACGGCCGGGACATCGACGTCGCCGCCTTCGCCGACTCCCGCATCGCGCTCGACGGGCTCGATGCCGACAACGTGCTGGTCGTCGACGCCGACTGCCTGTACACGAACACGGGCGAGGGTCTGCACCGCTTCGTCGACCCGGTGGATGGCGAGGTGTATCTGTACTCGCAGTTCGAGGTGCCGGACTCCCGCCGCATGTTCGCCGTGTTCGAGCAGCCCGATCTGAAGGCCGAGTTCCGGTTCACGGTCACCGCACCCGCCCGCTGGCAGGTCGTCTCGAACTCCCCCACTCCCGCCCCGACCCCCGCGGGCGAGGGCGTAGCCACGTGGGCCTTCGCGCCGACCCCGCGGATCTCCTCCTACATCACGGCTCTCATCGCCGGGCCCTACGAGTCCACGTTCTCGGAGCTCACGAGCGCTTCCGGACGCACCATCCCGCTCGGCGTGTTCGCCCGCAAGAGCCTGTGGCAGTACCTGGACGCGGACTACGTCTTCGAGAAGACCCGCCAGGGCTTCGCCTACTACGAGGAGAAGTTCGGGGTCCCGTACCCGTTCGCGAAGTACGACCAGCTCTTCGTCCCGGAGTTCAACGCCGGTGCCATGGAGAACGCCGGCGCGGTCACCTTCACCGAGACCTACGTCTTCCGCAGCAAGGTGACGGATGCGGTGAAGGAACGCCGCGTCGTCACGATCCTCCACGAACTCGCCCACATGTGGTTCGGCGACCTCGTCACCATGAAGTGGTGGAACGGGCTGTGGCTGAACGAATCCTTCGCCGAGTGGGCATCGACCATCGCCACCGCCGAGGCCACCGAGTGGACCGAGGCGTGGACCACGTTCAACGCGATGGAGAAGACCTGGGCCTACCGCCAGGACCAGCTGCCCTCGACCCACCCGGTCGTCGCCGAGATCAACGACCTCGAGGACGTGCAGGTCAACTTCGACGGCATCACGTACGCCAAGGGCGGCTCGGTGCTCAAGCAGCTCGCCGCCTGGGTGGGCATCGAGGAGTTCTTCGCCGGGGTGTCCGCCTACTTCC
>JAVBUN010000065.1:0-9369 GCA_031555335.1 Microbacterium sp. | reverse complement strand
AAGCTTTCCGGCGGTGACGTGTCCGAGCGGCCGAAGGTGCAACTCTCGAAAAGTTGTGTAGGGTAACCCCCTACCGTGGGTTCAAATCCCACCGTCACCGCCATTTTCACCCAGATCAGCGTCCGTTTTGCGGGCGCTGATCCGCGTTTGGCGCCCGGCCCCCGCGCCCGGCCCGTGCCCGCGCCCGGCCGCGCTCAGCCGAGCAGCGCCACGCCGAACCCGGAGACCACGGTGCGCAATTCGGCGAGGTAGCGCTGCGCCTGCTCGGTGAGCGGGATCGCGGAGCGGCCGATCCAGCCGATCTCGATGTGTTCGTCGACCTCGAGGGGGATGGCGACGATCTCGGGGTCGAGGTCGTCGCTGATGATGCCGGTCGAGATCGTGTACCCGTCGAGCCCGATCATGAGGTTGAAGATCGTCGCGCGGTCGGAGACCCGGATCTCCTGCGCGCTCGAGCGGGTCGAGAGGATCTCCTCGGCGAAGTAGAAGGAGTTGTTCGCGCCCTGGTCGAACGTGAGCCGGGGCAGATCGGCGAGGTCGTCGAGTGTCACACGATCGCGAGCGGCGAGGGGGTTCTTCCGGGAGATGAAGATGTGCGGCTCGGCGACGAAGAGCGGGTGGAACGCGAGCCCGGAGTCCCGGAGCAGCTTGTCGATGACGTTGCGGTTGAAGTCGTTGCGGTAGAGGATCCCGAGCTCGCTGCGAAGCGTCCGGACGTCCTCGATGATGTCCCAGGTTCGGGTCTCCCGCAGCGAGAACTCGTACTCTGCCGCCGCGCTCGCCTTCACCATCCGCACCAGGGCGTCGACCGCGAACGAGTAGTGCTGCGTCGAGACGCCGAGCAGTCGCCGCGACGGCGGCCGGCCGAGGTAGTGCTGTTCGAGGAGCGCCGCCTGCTCCACGACCTGCCGCGCATAGCCGAGGAACTCCACGCCGTCGGTGGTGAGGGTCACCCCGCGGGCGGAGCGGAGGAGGAGCACGCGCCCCACCCGGCCCTCGAGGTCCTTCATCGCCGCGGACATCGTCGGCTGGGCGACGTAGAGCAGGTCGGCCGCCGCGCTGATCGAGCCCTCGGCGGCGACCTCGACGTAATAGGTGAGCTGCTGCAGCGTGATGCCGCTCGAACGCGTAGCCATAGGAAAAGGCTATGTCAGAGGATAGTCCACGCGCATTACCCGATGGGGATGCGGGGCGCGCACCATGGAGAGACACCCACCGCGAGGCCGAGCCCGGCCGATCAGCCCGAATGGCCGCTCATGGCACACGAGTTCACCTTCCACATCACGACCACCCGCTTCGACGAGGACTACGCGCCGTCCGAGCATTCCCGCATCACGACGAACTTCGCCAATCTGGCGCGCGGTGAGCACCGCCGGGAGAATCTCCGCAACGCGCTGTCGATGATCGACCGCCGCGTCAACGAGCTCGCTGATCGCGACAACCCGACGCGGGACCGGTACGGCGTCGAACTCGACATCGTCTCGGTCGCGATGCGGTTCGCTGCGGATGGTGAGGATCAGGAGTTCCCCCTGCTCGAGGTCCTGGACATCCACATCCTCGACCGCCGCACGGGAGAGCGCAGCCACGGGATCGTGGGGAACAACTTCTCGTCGTATCTCCGGGACTTCGATTTCAGCGTGTTGCTGCCGGCGGCCAAGGACGCCGCGGGCGAGCCCGTCGTTCCCGCGGACTTCGGCGACCTGCACGGCAAGCTGTTCCAGCACTTCCTCGACTCGGAGACGTACCGGGAACGCTTCGCGATGCCGCCGGTGATCTGCATCAGCGTCTCGACGAGCAAGACGTATCGCCGGACCGAGTACCGGCATCCGGTCCTCGGTGTCGAGTACCGGCAGGACGAGTACTCCCTGACCGACGAGTACTTCGGCAAGATGGGCCTCGCCGTGCGGTACTTCATGCCGCAGGGCAGCGTCGCGCCGCTGGCGTTCTACTTCCGGGGCGATCTGGTCGCCGACTATACGGACCTGCAGCTGATCGGCACGATCAGCACGATGGAGACGTTCCAGAAGATCTACCGGCCGGAGATCTACAACGCGACCTCGGCCGCGGGAAGCGAGTATCGGCCCAGCCTGGCGCACCAGGACTACACGCTGACGCCGGTCGCCTACGACCGCGACGAACGAAGCCGGCTCGCGGTGGAACAGGGGGCGTACGCCCAGGCGCACCTCGTGACGCCGCACGGCGACCTCCTCGCGGAGTGGGCCGCCACCTACCTCGCTCCTGTCGGATGAGTAACGGAGAATCATCGACCATGCCCGCACTGCTGCCCACCTCGATCGTCGGAAGCCTGCCCAAGCCGTCCTGGCTCGCCCAGCCGGAGACACTCTGGTCCCCGTGGAAGCTCGAGGGCGATGACCTCGTCGAGGGCACCCAGGATGCGCTGCGTATCGCCGTCCAGGAGCAGCGCCGGGCCGGCATCGACATCATCAGCGACGGCGAGCAGTCACGCCAGCACTTCGTCACCACGTTCATCGAGCACCTCTCCGGCGTGGATTTCGATCGGCGGGAGACGGTCCGCATCCGGGACCGATACGACGCGAGCGTGCCGACGGTCGTCGGCGCCGTGAGCCGCGAGAAGCCGGTGTTCGTCCAGGATGCGGCGTTCCTCCGCCGGCAGACCGATCAGCCGATCAAGTGGGCGCTCCCCGGCCCGATGACGATGATCGACACCCTCTACGACGCGCACTACAAGAGCCGCGAGAAGCTGGCGTGGGAGTTCGCGACGATCCTCAACCAGGAGGCCAGGGAGCTCGAGACGGCGGGGGTCGACATCATCCAGTTCGACGAGCCCGCGTTCAACGTCTTCTTCGACGACGTGCAGGACTGGGGCGTGGCGGCGCTGGAGCGGGCGGCCGAAGGGCTGCGTGCCGAGACCGTGGTGCACATCTGTTACGGGTACGGGATCAAGGCCAACACGGACTGGAAGGCGACCCTCGGATCGGAGTGGCGGCAGTACGAGACGTCGTTCCCGCTCCTGCAGCGATCGAGCATCGACATCGTGTCGCTCGAGTCCCACCACTCCCACGTGCCGTTGGACCTCATCGAGCTCATCCGGGGCAAGAAGGTCATGCTCGGGGCCATCGACGTGGCGAGCAACACGGTCGAAACCCCGGAGGAGGTCGCCGATACCCTGCGGAACGCGCTCCGGTTCGTCGACGCGGACAAGCTCATCCCGAGTACGAACTGCGGCCTGGCGCCCCTGCCCCGCGATGTCGCACGCGGCAAGCTGCGCGCGCTCAGCGCGGGCGCCGACATCCTGCGTGAGGAGCTCGGCCGGGGGTAGCCCCCGACAGAGTCCGTGCGGGCGGATGGCGAGGAACGCAAGTGCCGCTCCGGGGGACCTACGTCCCCCTGCGGTGAGAGTCCCCCGGCGAGTGTGGACCATGACCCCCACTCGATCGACAGACGGGACCTCTCATGGAAGCGATGGTCGTCTACGAGACCATGTTCGGCAACACCCGCCGGATCGCACGGGCGATCGCCGACGGCCTCGCCCTGCGGCCGGGCGTCCAGGTCACGCTGACCGACGTCGTCGAGGCTCCCGTGGAGGTGCCGGCCCACGTGGACCTCATCGTGGCCGGAGGGCCCACGCATGCGTTCTCCATGTCCCGTGAGTCGACGCGTCGGAGTGCCGTGCAGCAGGGCGCCGTCGGCGGGCACGTCGAACGCGGGATCCGGGAGTGGCTGCAGGCGCTCCCTTCCGGGGCGCATTCGCAGACGTTCGCCGCATTCGACACCCGTGTCGATATTCCGCTCCTGCCCGGCGCCGCATCGCGCCGCGCGACACGCGCCGCGCGGCGGCTCGGCTTCGCGCGGTGCCTCCCGAGAGCTTCCTGGTCCGCGGCTACGAGGGGCCGATCGTGGCGGGCGAGGAGGAGCGCGCCCGCGACTGGGGCGAGCATCTCGCGGCCGAGTTCGCCACGACAAGAGCATGACATGGACGCCTGGCTGATGGTGCGACCCTCCGCCCCGGGGGCTGCGCGCGCACGGCCTCGGCCAGCAGCAGCTGTGCGCCGCCCCGATCCGCCCCGCCCGTCGGCGGGCTGGGTAGCATTCGAGGATGGTGAAACCCGCGCCCATCGACGATGTCCGGATCGGCGGTGAGAGCATCCGCCTCGGACAGTTCGTGAAGTTCGCGGGCCTGCTCGACTCCGGTGGAGATGTGAAGTCGGCGATCCTCGACGGTGACGTGACCGTGAACGGCGAGGTCGATCGTCGACGCGGCCGGCAGCTGCAGCCGGGCGACATCGTCGCGTTCGCGGGGCGTCGGCTCCGCGTCTGCGTCTGACGGTGCGTCGGTGCGGCGGGTCTGCTCTCAGTGGCTCCCGGTCACATCGCTGGACTCGCGAGCGGTGAGGGTGAAGTCCGTGCCGTGAATCGCCAGCAGTCGGTCATCGGCGGATGCGGCGGCGATCGCGTCGACGGCCCGCTCGGCGATCTCGGACAACGGCGAGTCGACCGACGTGAGGCGGGGGACGGTGAACTCGGCGCCCCGGCCGAACTCGGTCGCCACCACGGCGACCGCCTCGGGGATGGCGATGCCGAGGTCGGCGGCGGCACGCAGGAATCCGGTCGCATGCGGAGCGAAGTCGATCACCACGCCGTCGGCGAGTGACGCTCCCGTCAACAGGATTCGGGCCGCCGCGTACCCCGCAGCCTCGGTCATCTCGGCGCGCAGGACCCGGGACGGACCGTCCGCGATATCGTTCGCGAGGAGTGCTCGTTCCCAGCCCGCGTCCCGCCGGCGCGTCAGGATGTCGTCGGCAGGCCCGCTCAGTCGACCGAGCCTCCGCCGGCCCCGATCGACCAGATGCTGCACCGCGGCGGCCGTGCCGTCGATCGCGACCTGCGGACGGTCCACGAGCAGGACCGGCGTTCCTAGATCGCCCGTCCAGCGGAGGTCTCGCGCGGGGTCCACGCTCATCAGGATGATGCCGTCGACCTGTCGTCCGGCGAGTTCGATGAGGTGCTCCCGCTCCCGGTCGATGCGCCCGTTCGAGGTGGCGACGATCAGGCTCAGGCCCCGCGCGTGCGCGATCTCCGACAGCCGCTGCGTCATCGCGGAGAAGTAGGACAGGGTGATCTCGGGAAGGACGAAGCCGATCGAGTAGGTCTTGCGTGTGCGCATGGAGCGGGCGACGGTGTTGCGCCGGTAACCGAGCGCGTCGATTGCGGCCAGCACGCGCTCCCGCGTCGCCGGAGACACCGGGCGCGGACCGTCGTTGAGCACGTATGAGACGACAGCGCTCGAGACCCCCGCGGCGCGCGCAACGTCGTTCCGGGTCACCACCATGTGGCGATCCTATGGCTCCGGCGATCGGTCCTCGCCTCCGTTAGATGTCTCGAGATTCCCTCTTGCGTCGCGCGCTACTCGTGTAGATACTGTGTCTACACGAGTTGATTCACAGGAGAAGCAACATGAGCAAGGGTGCTGTGTCGGCCGGTCGGGTATTCGTCTTCGGCTCTGCCAATCACGACCACGTGCTGACGGTGGAGCGCCTGCCCGAGGCCGGGCAGACCATCCTCGCCCGGTCCTACGCGCACGGGTTCGGCGGCAAAGGGGCGAACCAGGCGATCGCGGCGGCCGCGGCCGGCGCCGCGGTGGCGTTCGTCGGAACGGTGGGCGTCGACTCCCGGGGCGACGACGTCGTCGGGAACTTCGCCGGTTACGGCATCGACGTCCAGTGGCTGAGCAGGACGGACGAGCCCACCGGCCGCGCGTTCGTGGTCGTCGACGCCCGAGGCGCGAACGAGATCATCGTCGCGCCCGGAGCGAATGCCGCGCTGACGGCCGCCGCGGTCGACACGGCAGTGACGGCGGTGACCGCGCGGGACGTCCTGGTCGTGCAGTGCGAGATCCCCGCGCCGCGGGTGCAGCAGATCATCCGGGCAGGCGCAGCACGCGAGGCGCTGGTGATCCTCAATCTCGCACCGTTCACGTCCTTGCCGGCCGATGCGCTGGCATCGACCGGGCTGCTCATCGTGAACGAGTCGGAGGCGCGTGCGCTGGCGTCGGCGAGCCCGGCGATCGCCGACCTGCCCGTCGCCGTCGCACGTTCCACCGGGTGCCCGTGCATCGTCACGCTGGGGGAGCGCGGATCGGTGTTCGCCGCCCCCGACGGGCGCACCGTGACCGTCGCCGCCGACGCCGCCGATCGCGTGGTCGACACCACCGGCGCCGGCGACGTCTACGTCGGCACGCTCGCCGCAGCGCTCGCCCGCCACGAGGACATGGCCACCGCGATGCGCGATGCCTCCGCCGCGGCCGCCCGATCCGTCTCCCGAGTCGGTGCGCAGGCGCCCCGGTCCGCGGTGGATGCCGTCGGCTGACACCACACCCGTCCCCACCGCGATCACCACGCATCGCACGAAGAATCTCGATCGCATCTCAATGAAGAGGAGCAAGAAATGCCCAAGAACCACACACGGATCGCGAGCGGCGTCGCCGCCATCGCCGTCGGAACCCTGGCTCTCACCGCCTGCGGGGGAGGGGGCGGGTCATCCGCCGCGGAGGGAGAGGTCGAAGGCGCCATCGCATACGGATTCTGGGGCAATCCCAGTCGCGGCGAGAAGGTGAACGCGATCGCGGACCTGTTTCACACGGAGTACCCGGATGCGTCGGTCACCGGCGAGGTGGCCGACTACTACTCGTACATCGAGCGGCTCACCGTGCGCGCGGCCGGGGGAGACCTGCCCTGCGCCACCGGGACGCAGAGCACGTTCTTCGCGCAGTACGCCGACAACGGAGTGCTGCGTCCGCTCGACGACCTGATCGAGTCCGGTCAGATCGACACCGGCGACATCCCCGACGATGTGCTCGCCGCCGGGCAGATCGATGGCGAGCAGTACATGATCCCGACGGGAACATTCGTCCGCCTGCTCGCCTACAACGCCGACATGGTCGCGGCAGCGGGTGCCGAGCCGCTCACCGACCGGATGACCTGGGAGGACTACGCGGACTGGCTGGAGACGCTGCAGCCCGCGCTGCCCGTGGGCGTCTATGCCGCCGAGAACGAGGGCGGCCTGATGTTCACCTTCACCTCGTGGGTCGTCGGTCACGGCGCAGAGGTGTTCACCGAGGATGGCGAGCTCGGGTTCGACAAGGAGATGCTCGCGGACTATTTCCAGTATTGGCTCGACCTCGGTGAGGCCGGGGCGATCGTGCCCCCGTCATCGATCCCGGAGCAGAACGGCGCCCTGGAACTCACGCCTATGGCCACCGGAAGCGCCGTCGCGGCGACGCGCGACATCCCGCACATCTACATCAACGAGCAGGCCCTGGCCGGCGCGGGCCTGCCCGCGAACATCGAGCAGGTCTCGATGCCGACCGAGGATCCGGACCGGTCGGCGAACATCCTCGGCTCCAACGGGATCTCGATCCCCGAGTCCTGTGACAACGTGCCGACCGCCGCCGCCTGGACCGACTTCTTCACCAACGACATCGATGCGGCCCTGGCGTTCCAGTCGGACAACGGCATCGTCACGAACACCGCGGCGCAGGATGCACTGCTGGAGGATGCCGACACGCCCGAGGGCGTCAAGCAGAACGTGACGATCCTGCGCGGACTGACGGAGTCCGGCGACCTCACCACCTCGCGGTATCCCGCCGGCCTGAACACCATCAGCAACGAACTGCTGCGCCTGTACCAGGCGACCGCGTTCGGCGAGATGTCCGTGGACGACGCGGTCGACGCCTTCTTCGTCTCCGCGGAAGACGCCCTGCGGTAGGCGATCATGACCACCACGATCGAACGACCGGTCGTCGCGGCGCCCCCCGAGGTCCGTCGCGGGAGACTCCATCGACGCCGCGAGAACCTCGCCGGCTACGCCTTCATGACGCCCTGGCTCCTCGGCTTCGTCTTCATCATCGGCGGCCCAGTGGTCGTCTCCCTCTACCTGTCCTTCACCGACTACGCGGTGATCGGGGACGCGGAGTGGATCGGTGCCGACAACTACGTGCGCATGTTCACCTCCGACCCGCGGTTCTGGGCCGCCCTGCGCGTCACGTTCATCTACCTGCTGGTGTCGGTCCCGCTGGTGCAGGTGTTCGCCCTGTTCCTCGCGACCGTGCTCAACCGGGGCATCCGCGGTCTGCCCGCATATCGTGCCGTGTTCTACGTGCCGTCTCTCATCGGCGGAAGCGTGGCGATCGCGATCCTGTGGCGGTTCATCTTCGAAGGCGACGGCCTGCTCAACAACCTGCTGGGATTCTTCGGCATCGATACGAGCTATTCGTGGATCGGAACGCCGTCCACGGCGTTGAGCACGCTGATCGTGCTCAACGTGTGGCAGTTCGGGGCCGCGATGATCATCTACCTGGCCGGTCTGAAGAACGTGCCCGTGGAGCTCTACGAGGCCGCGCAGCTGGACGGGGCCGGGGCATGGCGGCAGTTCCGCTCGATCACACTGCCGATGCTCAGCCCGGTGATCTTCTTCAACGTGCTGATGAACGTCGTCGCCGCGTTCCAGGCCTTCAACTCCGCGTACGTCGTCTCCAACGGCAGCGGTGGACCGGCCGACTCGACGCTCTTCTACACGCTCTACCTCTACCAGCGCGGCTTCGTCGACTTCGACATGGGCTACGCATCGGCGCTCGGCTGGGTGCTCCTGATCATCAGCGGCGGAGTCGCCGCACTGCTGTTCACCCTCAGCCGCCGCGTCGTCTACTACGGAGACGAATGAGATGACCATCACCGAAACCGAGGCGGTCACCGTCCCGCCGCTGCGCGGTCGACGCGCCTCCGCGGGAGGACGTCCGCGCCCCATCGGCAAACGACAGTTCTACCGGCACCTCATGCTCATCGCGATCGCGTCGGTCATGTTCTACCCGCTCCTGTGGATGCTGGGCGCATCCTTCCGCGACGACTCGCAGATCAACGACCCCGGGCTCTGGCCCGGCGAGAACTTCACCCTCGACGGCTACGCACAGGGCTTCGAGGGCGTCGGCGGAACGCCGTTCTGGCGCTTCATCGCGAATTCGCTGCTCGTGTCGGGGCTCTGCGTCCTGGCGAACCTCATCGCCTGCTCTCTCACGGCGTACGCCTTCGCCCGTATCGACTTCCGGTTCAAGAAGGTGTGGTTCGCGATCATGCTCGGCACGCTGATGCTGCCGCACCACGTGATCCTGATTCCGCAGTACATCCTCTTCCGCGAGTTCGACTGGATCAACACCTACCTGCCGTTCGTCGTGCCGAAGATCCTCGCGACGGATTCGTTCTTCATCTTCCTGCTGGTGCAGTTCTTCCGGGCGATCCCTCGAGAGCTCGACGAGGCGGCGCGGATCGACGGATGCGGGCACGTCGGCATCTTCTTCCGGGTCATCCTGCCGCTGTCGAAGCCCGCATTGGCCAC
>JAVBUN010000143.1:0-9398 GCA_031555335.1 Microbacterium sp. | reverse complement strand
CGGCGCGCGCCGGCTCCCAGATGACCCGGTGGATCACCGGGATCGAGATCCACCCGGGCGCGCGGATCGGTCGGCGCTTCTTCATCGACCACGGCAGGGGTGTCGTGATCGGCGAGACCGCCGAGGTCGGCGACGACGTGATGCTGTACCACGGCGTCACCCTCGGCGGCCGGCAGCGGGAGGGCGGCAAGCGGCATCCGACCCTCGGTGACGGCGTCGCCGTCGGTGCCGGGGCGAAGATCCTGGGCCCGGTCGTGATCGGCGCCCACTCCGTCGTCGGAGCGAACGCGGTCGTCACGAAGGACGCGCCCGCCGACAGCGTGCTCGTCGGCGTCCCGGCGAAGGCCCGGTCGCGGCGCGGCGGCGAGGACACCCGCGCCCTCCTGGCCGCGCCCGAGTACGCCATCTGACCTGAGTCCACGCGGGGGCCCGCACATCGGTCCCGAGTCGTCGGACCCCGCACACGGCACCCACCACACGCGCCCCACCGCGCCACGCCCGCACCATCGATCCGACGATGGCGGACCCCGGCGCCCCGCCCGCACGCCGGCACACCCCAAGCAGGCACACCCCGAGTCGTCGGACCCCACACACGGCACGCACCACACGCGCCCCACCGCGCCACGCCCGCACCACCGATCCGACGACTGCGGACCCTGGCGCCCCGATACGCTCGGGACGTGACCGGACTGCACGACCTCGACGCCCGCGCACAGGCCGAGGCGCTGCGCGACGGCGGGCTCAGCGCGCGCGAGCTCGCCGCGCACTACATCTCCCGCATCGACGCCCTGGACGACGGCGTCGGCGCTTTTGTGGTATGGGGGTGGCGGGTGTCTCGGGATGGGGTGGGTGGGGTGTGTGCGGTGCGTGGGGTCCGATGATTCGGGGCGTGACGACTCGGGCCGTGCCGACTCGGGGCGTGCCGACTCGGGGCGTGCCGGTGTGCGGGCCGGGCGTGAGGGTCCGCAGTCGTCGGATCGGTGGTGCGGGTGCGGTCGGGTGGGTGGGGTGCGTGCCGTGTGCGGGGTCCGACGACTCGGGGTGTGCCGAGGTGCGGGCAGCCGCACGGGCGAGACGCAGGTCAGATGGCGTACTCGGGCGCGGCCAGGAGGGCACGGGTGTCCTCGCCGCCGCGCCGCGACCGGGCCTTCGCCGGGACGCCGACGAGCACGCTGTCGGCGGGCGCGTCCTTCGTGACGACCGCGTTCGCTCCGACGACGGAGTGAGCGCCGATCACGACCGGGCCCAGGATCTTCGCCCCGGCACCGACGGCGACGCCGTCACCGAGGGTCGGATGCCGCTTGCCGCCCTCACGCTGCCGGCCGCCGAGGGTGACGCCGTGGTACAGCATCACGTCGTCGCCGACCTCGGCGGTCTCGCCGATCACGACGCCCATGCCGTGGTCGATGAAGAAGCGCCGACCGATCCGCGCGCCCGGGTGGATCTCGATCCCGGTGATCCACCGGGTCAGCTGGGAGCCGGCGCGGGCCGGGAAGCGGAACCCGCGCCGCCACAGCCGGTGCCACACCCGGTGCGCCCAGATCGCGTGGAGCCCGGGGTAGAGCAGCGCAATCTCGAGCCCGCTGCGCGCGGCGGGGTCGCGCAGCTTCGCCGCGGCGAGGTCCTCTCGGATCCGGGACCAGACGGCCACCTCAGTCCTCTCGGAGGTGCTCGTACAGCGCCGTCGACAGGTACCGCTCGCCGAACGACGGGATGATGACGACGATGTTCTTGCCGGCGGCCTCGGGGCGCTTCGCGATCTCGAGGGCCGCCCAGATGGCGGCACCGCTCGACATCCCGACGAGGATGCCGTCCTTCGTCGCCGTCTCGCGCGCGAGGCGGATGGCGTCGTCGAACTCGACGTCGACGACCTCGTCGATCACGTCGCGGTCGAGGATGGCGGGCACGAAGTTCGGGCCGATGCCCTGGATCTTGTGCGGACCGGGGTGCCCCTTCGTGAGCACGGGGGAGTCCGCGGGCTCCACCGCGACGACCTTCACGCCGGGGACCTTCTCCTTCAGCACCTGGCCGACGCCGGTGATCGTTCCGCCCGTGCCGATGCCGGCGACGAAGTAGTCGACCGCGCCATCGGTGTCGCGGAGGATCTCCTCGGCGGTCGTCCGGCGGTGGATCGCCGGGTTCGCCTCGTTCTCGAACTGGCGGGCCCAGACGGCGCCGGGGGTCTCCGCGACGATGCGCTTGGCCTCCTCGACGGCGAACGACATGCCCTTGGTGGGGTCGGTGAGCACCAGCTCGGCGCCGAACGCCTTCAGCAGCAGCCGGCGCTCCTTCGACATCGAGGCCGGCATCGTGAGGATGACCTTGTAGCCGCGCGCGGCGCCGACCATCGCCAGGGCGATGCCGGTGTTGCCGCTCGTGGACTCCACGAGGGTGCCGCCGGGCTGCAGCTCGCCGGAAGCCTCGGCGGCATCCACGATCGCCACACCCAGACGGTCCTTCACACTGCCGGCGGGGTTGTAGAACTCCAGCTTCGCGAGGATGTGGGCGTCGACGCCCTCGGCGACGCGGTTGAGGCGCACGAGCGGGGTGTCGCCGAATGCGGACGTGATGTCGGAGTGGATACCGGGCATGGCGCGGGCCTTTCGGATGGCGGTCGGATCGCTCGACCAGCCTAGGGGAGCGGGCACCGCACCGGCCGTGTGTGACGTGCGGCGATTATCCTGGAAGGACCCATGTCTGTGAACGCTCCCGTCTCCCCGTCCGCCGCGGCTCCGACCGCGCTGTCGGACGTCGTCGCTCAGGCCGCGGCTCAGCTCTCGCGCGCCGGCATCGCCGACCCCGCGGTCGACGCGGAGCTGCTCGTCGCCCACGTCCTCGGCCTCGGCCGTGGCGGGGTGCAGGCGGCCGCCATCCGGGGCGACGCGATCACGGCGACGGATGCGGCGCACCTGGCCGTGCTCGTCGAGCGCCGGGCCGCGCGGGAGCCGCTGCAGCACCTCACCGGAGTCGCCTACTTCCGCCACCTCGAGCTGGCCGTGGGGCCGGGGGTCTTCGTGCCGCGCCCCGAGACCGAGATGGTCGCCCAGATCGCGATCGACGCGCTCCGCGCGGACGCGAGCCCCGCGCCGGTCGCGGTGGACCTCGGCACCGGCTCCGGTGCGATCGCCCTCGCCCTCGCGACGGAGGTGCCGCACGCGCGCGTGCACGCCGCGGAGAACTCGGTCGACGCGTTCCTCTGGACGAAGGAGAACTTCGCCCGGGTGGGTGCCGACAACGCGCGACTCGCGTTCATCGATCTCGAGCACGCGTTCCCCGAGCTCGACGGCACGGTCTCGGTGCTCGTCTCCAATCCGCCGTACGTTCCGGATGCGGCGATCCCGCGCGATCCCGAGGTCCGCCTGTTCGATCCGCCGCAGGCGCTCTACGGCGGCGAGGACGGGCTGGACGTCGTGCGCGTGCTGGCGCAGGTCGGCAACCGTCTCGTGCACCCGGGCGGTCTCATCGTCATCGAGCACGGGGAGCTGCAGGGCGAGTCGGTGCGGGCCGTGCTGACCGCGGCGGGGTGGCTCGCCGCGGCGACGCACCGGGACCTGACGGTCCGCGACCGCGCGACCACCGCCATCCGCCCCTGAGGTCCCTCGCCTCGGCCCCGTAGACTGGGACGGTCATGTCCACACTCTTCGACTGCCGAGACGAGGCGCAGCTGCTGGCCGGCATGCGTCAGGCCCGTCAGGCCATCGCCCGCGGCGAACTCGTCGTCATGCCGACCGACACCGTGTACGGGGTCGCCGCCGATGCGTTCAGCCCCTCCGCCGTCGCCGCGTTGCTCGCGGCCAAAGGTCGCGGCCGGCAGCAGCCGCCGCCCGTGCTCGTCGCCGGCCTCACCACCGTCCGCGCCCTCGTGAGCGATCTCCCCGAGCCGATCGAGCGCCTCGTGTCCGCGCACTGGCCGGGGGGGCTCACCGTGGTGCTGCCCGCGCAGCCCTCGCTGTCGTGGGACCTCGGCGAGACCCGGGGAACCGTGGCGGTGCGCATGCCCGCGCACCGGCTCGCACTCGAACTGCTCGAGGAGACCGGGCCGCTCGCGGTGTCGAGCGCGAACCTCACCGGGCAGGCTGCGGCGGTCGACGCCTTCGGCGCCCGCGAGATGCTGGGCGAGAGCGTCGAGGTGTACCTCGACGACGGCCCGAGCCTCACGGGTGTGCCCTCCACGATCGTCGACGCGACGGGGATCGCGTTCGGCGGCACCGGTCGGGTGCGCGTCCTCCGCTACGGCGCCGTGTCGTTCGACGAATTGGAGAGGGTGCTGGGCGACGCGCTCGAGCCGGAGACGGGTCCGGACGAGCGCGCGGACGGCCCGGCGTGACGCAGTATCTGCTCATCGCCGCCGTCACGGCGCTCATCACGTTCGCCCTGTCGTGGCTCGTGTGGAAGATCGCGATCCGGTACAAGCTGCATCCGCCCATCCGGGAACGCGACGTGCACACGCGTCCGACCCCGCGCCTCGGCGGCATCGCGATGTTCCTGGGGGTGGTCGCGGCGTTCGTCGTGTCGTCGCAGAACCCGTTCTTCGCGATCTTCTGGGCGGATCCGTGGCCGGTGCTCTCGATCCTCGGCGCGACCCTGCTCATCGTGCTGGTCGGTATCGCCGACGATCTCTGGGACCTCGACTGGATGATCAAGCTCGGGGCCCAGTTCCTCGCCGCCGGGATCATCGCGGGGTTCGGGCAGATCCAGATCTACGCCCTGCCGATCGGCGGGCTCACCGTCGGGTCGAGCTGGATGAGCTTCCTGCTGACGGTGTTCTCGATCGTCATCGTCATGAACGCCGTCAACTTCATCGACGGCCTCGACGGGCTCGTCGCGGGCGTCTGCCTCATCGCGAACACGATCTTCTTCGCGTACTCGTACCTTCTCGCCCGTGACACCGGCGCGAGCACCTACTTCAACCTCGCCTCGTTCCTCGCCGTCGTGCTGATCGGCGCCTGCGCGGGGTTCCTGCCGTTCAACTGGCATCGGGCGAAGATGTTCATGGGCGACTCCGGCGCCCTCATGCTGGGCCTGCTCATGGCGACCTCCGCCGTCGCGATCACGGGGTCGCTCGATCCGGCGGTGCTCGACCCCGACACGCTCGGCCGTTCCCAGCTGCTCGGCGCCTTCATCCCGATCCTCCTGCCGGTCGCGGTGGTGCTGCTGCCGCTCCTCGACTTCGGCACGGCGGTCCTGCGCCGCATGAACGCCGGCAAGTCCCCGTTCTCGCCCGACCGCAAGCATCTGCATCATCGGATGCTGGACATGGGTCACTCCGACCGTGATGCGGTGCTCATCTTCTACGCCTGGACCGCCGTCATCGGCATCGCGGTCCTCCTCATGTACATCGCCACCCGCGAGGACTGGTTCGGCCAGTACTGGCTCGGGGTCGCCTTCGGTGTGGTCGGCATCGCCGCCTGCCTCGTCGTGACCTTCATGCCGGCGCGCCGGCATGCTCCCGTTCCCGCCCCCGACGACGCGCCCCGCGCCCAGGAGTCCCCATGACGTCGCCCACCGTGTCCAGCACGCCCATCCTGCGCACCGCCCTCATCGCGTCCGCGATCGTCACGGCGGGCCTCGTCGTCGTCGGCGCGATCGTGGGCCTGCTCGTCGCCGGCCCCGCGGGCCTCTGGAGCGCGCTCGCCGGGGTCCTGGTGGCCGCGGTCTTCCTCGGCATCACCGCCGCCAGCATCCTCGTCGCCAATCGCTGGTTCGGCGACCCGTTGTACGTGCCGATCTTCTTCGGGATCGTGCTCGGCGGCTGGACCCTGAAGCTCATCCTGTTCGTGGTGGCGCTGTTCGTGCTGCGGGGGCAGGAGTGGGTGGTGCCCACGGTCTTCTTCATCGCGCTGGTGGTCAGCGTGCTGGCCTCCCTCGTCATCGATGTGGTCGTCATGATGCGGATGCGGCTGCCGAACGTCAGCGACACGACACTGCCGACCGACCCCGACGAGGGGGAGCGTCGCACTCCGCCGCGCGAAACGGACGACGGCGCGTCTGGGATTTGATAGTGTTGACCCGCACCCGACCGCGAGCGCCTGAGTGCCAGCATGTGGTGTCCACCGACCATCGTCGCAACGGTTCTCACCGATGCACCGAAGCTGGAGCCTGTGCTGTTTAGTCACGCTGCGACTCTGATCGCCACCGCCGAATCCTCGGACGAATTCCACGCGCCGTCGATCCTGGAATTCTTCCCCGACGCACTGCTGTTCGCCGGGACCCCGTTCGCGATCACCCGCATCAATCTGGTGCAGATGCTGGCGACGGTCGTCCTGATCGTCCTGTTCGTGCTCGGCACCCGCCGCATGCGCCTCGTGCCGACGCGTTTCCAGAGCGTCGTCGAGATGGGTCTCGACTTCGTGCGGGTCAACATCGCGCACGACCTGCTCGGCCGCAAGGACGGCAACCGCTTCCTGCCGATCCTCACGACGCTGTTCTTCATGATCCTGTTCATGAACCTGACGGGCATCATCCCGTTCCTGAACATCGCCGGCACGAGCGTGATCGCGGTGCCCCTGCTGCTCGCGGTCGTCGCCTACGTGACCTTCATCTACGCGGGTGTGAAGAAGAACCCGGGCGCGTTCTTCAAGAACTCCCTCATGCCCTCGGGCGTGCCGTGGCCGCTGTACATCATCATCATCCCGCTCGAGTTCCTCTCGACCTTCATCATCCGCCCGGTCACGCTGACCCTGCGTCTGCTGATGAACATGATCGTCGGGCACCTCATGCTCGTGCTGTTCTTCGCCGCCACGCAGTTCTTCATCTTCAGCCTCGGCGGCCTCTGGACGGCCCTCGGCGTCGGCACGCTCGCCTTCGGCTTCGTCTTCACCCTCTTCGAACTCCTGGTGGCCTTCCTCCAGGCGTACGTCTTCGCCATCCTCACCGCGGTCTACATCCAGCTCGCGGTCGCGGAAGAGCACTGATCGGGACGGCATCCGCCGCCCACTACGAAAGGAAAACCCCCGTGGACGCAACTACGGTTCTCGCCCAGGTGTCCGGTTCGATCGCGACCGTCGGCTACGGCCTCGCCGCCATCGGTCCCGCCATCGGCGTGGGCATCGTCGTCGGCAAGACGATCGAGGGTGTGGCTCGTCAGCCCGAGCTCGCCGGCCGACTTCAGGTCCTCATGTTCATCGGTATCGCCTTCACCGAGGCGCTCGCCTTCATCGGTATCGCGACCGGCTTCATCTTCGGTTTCTGAGCCCGACGACCAACGTAAGGAGACAGGATGCTTAACGCTCTTGTCACTCTCGCCCACGCGGAGGAGGAGGCGGCACCGAGCCCGCTGATCCCGGCGTGGTACGACATCATCTGGTCGGGCGTCTGCTTCATCGTCATCCTGTTCGTCTTCTGGCGCGTCGTGCTGCCGCGGATGCAGAAGCTCCTCGACGAGCGCGCTGCGGCGATCGAGGGCAACATCGCGAAGGCCGACGAGGCTCAGCGACAGGCGGAGGCCGCGCTGGAGGAGTACACGGCGCAGCTGTCCGAGGCGCGCAAGGAAGCCGGCGAGATCCGCGAGTCCGCCCGTGAGGACGGCAAGAAGATCGTCAACGAGGCGAAGGATGCGGCGTCCGCCGAGGCGGCGCGCATCACGGCTCAGGCGCACACGCAGATCGAGGCGGAGCGTCAGAGCGCGCTGGTCTCGCTCCGCAGCGAGGTCGGCACCCTGGCGCTCGACCTGGCCGGCGGCGTCATCGGCGAGATGCTGAGCGACGACAAGACCGCTCAGGGCGTCGTCGACCGCTTCCTGTCCGACCTCGAGGCATCCGAGAAGGCGACCAAGTAATGGGAAGCGCGACCACGCACGCCCTCGCCGTCACCCGCGCGGCCCTCACGGACGCGTCGGGCGTCGATCTCGCGGTCGCGAGCGAGCTCTTCCAGGCCGCTCGCACCGTGAGCGGCTCGTCCCACCTCGCGTCGGCGCTCGCGGATGCCGCGGCGCCGGCCGAGGCCCGGGCCAAGGTCGTCGCCGACGTGTTCGGCCCCGCGGTCGCGCCGGTGACCGCCTCGCTGCTGACCACGGTCGTGGCCCAGCGCTGGTCGTCGGCGTCGGACCTCGTGGACGGCATCGAGGAGCTGGGGCTCCGGGCGGCGTCGGTCGCGGCTTCCGACGTCGACCTCGAGGGGGAGCTGTTCGGCTTCTCCCGCACGGTCACCGAGAACCCCGAGCTCGAGCTCGCTCTCGGCAGCCGGGTGGGCGACGGAACCGCGAAGGGCACCCTCGTGACGACGCTGTTGGGCGATCGCGCGAGCGCGGCCACCGTCCTCGTCGTCTCGTCTCTCGTGCGCGACAGCCGGGACCGCCGCGTCCGTCAGCAGCTGACCCGTGCCATGTCGATCGTCGCGGACCAGCGTTCGCGCACCGTCGCCACGGTCTTCTCGGCGTCGGCGCTGAACGATGCGCAGATCGATCGGTTGACGGCCGCGTTGTCGCAGCGCTACGGCGTCGACATCTCGCTGAACACCGTCATCGACCCGACGATCGTGGGGGGCCTGCGCGTGCAGATCGCCGATGACGTCATCGACGCGAGCATCTCCGCGAGGCTCGCCGACCTCCGCCAGCGACTCGCAGGCTGAGCACAGATTTCCCGCCCGTGCCTCGACGGCCCGCGGCGGAGACTTCGGGGCCGAGGCCCCATGAACGAAGGAAGACAATGGCAGACATCTCCATCAGCCCCGACGTCATCCGTGACGCCCTGAAGGACTTCGTCGCGGCGTACGAGCCCACGGGAGCCGCGGCTGCCGAGGTCGGCACGGTCGTCGACGCCGCCGACGGCATCGCTCACGTCGAGGGATTGCCGGGCGTCATGGCGAACGAGTTGCTCACGTTCGAGGACGGCACGCTCGGCCTCGCCCAGAACCTCGACGAGCACGAGATCGGTGTCGTGGTGCTCGGCGAGTTCGCCGGCATCGAGGCGGGCCAGCCCGTCACGCGCACGGGAGAGGTGCTCTCGACCCCGGTCGGCGACGGCTTCCTCGGTCGCGTCGTCGACCCGCTCGGAAACCCCATCGACGGCCTCGGCCCGGTACCGTCCGAGGGGCGTCGCGCCCTGGAGCTGCAGGCCCCCGGCGTCATGCAGCGCAAGAGCGTGCACGAGCCGCTGCAGACCGGCATCAAGGCCATCGACGCGATGATCCCGGTCGGCCGCGGTCAGCGCCAGCTGATCATCGGCGACCGCCAGACCGGCAAGACGGCCATCGCGATCGACACGATCATCAACCAGAAGGCCAACTGGGAGTCGGGCGACGTCAGCAAGCAGGTCCGCTGCATCTACGTCGCGATCGGCCAGAAGGGCTCGACCATCGCTTCGGTGAAGGGCGCGCTCGAAGACGCCGGCGCCATGGAGTACACGACGATCGGTGCGGCTCCCGCCTCCGACGCCGCGGGCTTCAAGTACCTCGCCCCC
>JAVBUN010000028.1:0-3846 GCA_031555335.1 Microbacterium sp. | reverse complement strand
GTGACGGACGGGCAGCTCGTGGCCGGCGTGCGCCGTGAGGGCGACTACATCTACACCGAGAGCGTCGTCCTGCGCGGTGCGTCGGGCACGCTCCGTCGCATCACCTCGGAGCACCTGACGTCGAAGTGGCTGTGACGCGCGGCTGAGGACGGGGCGGGCCGGTTCGTTCGCGAGCGGCCGGCGGGGCGGGCTGGCTGACGGGCTGCGGAGCTGGTTGGCGGGCGGCGTGGGGCTGGTTGGCTCGTCGTTGTGCGACGTCGCCGTGCACAACGGCGCAGATCGTGCCCGACACACCGGGGCGACGGCTCGGGATGCGGCGTGTCGCCGAATTGCTCCGCCGTTGTGTCGCGGCGGCCCGGCTCGGTCCTCGGGCGGCGTGTCCGATCCGCTGACCGCGACCTCGCAGAATGGCTCTGGCAGAATGGGGTCGTCGTATCACCGTCGATCGATCGCCCACGAAGACGAAGGAACGCACGATGTCTGCACCCGCCACCGGCGCCAACCCCCCCACGGGCGCGATCGCGGTCGTCGCGGACGCGGTCGTGTCGAACGACCCGGCCCGCCGCCCGGACGTGCTGTTCCGCGTGCGACGCGAGGAGGGTCACCAGCCGAGCGCGTGGTGGATGATCGGCGCGTTCGTCGGCGTCTCGGCGATCGTGCTGTTCCTATTCAGCTTCGTTCCCGGCGGCGCCTGAGTCGTCCTTCTGCTCGTATCGCGCGGTGAGATGCGCGGTGCGCCGTGAGGTTCAGCAGTCGAGCTGACGCTCTGTCTCAGGTCTCGTGCGTCCGGGGTGCGCCCGTCGCTCAGGTCCGATGCGCCTGCTCGTGTGGCGCGTCGGCAGACGAGGAGCCGGGCTCGTCGACGTCGGATGCGGCATCGTCTGCCGTGGCGTGGCGGACGGCATCGAGCGCCGCGGTGAATTCGGGTGCGGTGAGGGCGCGCGGCGCCGTCTCGACGACGGAGGGCGCGGCGACCGCATCCAGCTTCGTCTCGTCGATGCCGGGGAAGCGGCGCGCGCTCACCAGCACGCGGGACTCGAGCGAGCCGACGAACCTGTTGTAGCCGTCGACCGTGCGCTGGATGCCGCGACGCAGCTCTTCGACGTGCCCGGCAAGGCCGCCGAGCCGCTCGTACAACTGGGAGCCCAGCGCGAACAGCTCGCGGGCGTCGTCGGAGACCGCCTGCTGCGTCCACGTGTAGGCGACGGTCTTGAGGACCGCCCACAGGCTCACCGGTGACGCGAGGGCGACGCGCTGACGGAAGGCGTAGTCGAGCAGTGCCGGATCGTCATCGAGCGCGGAGGCGAGCAGGGCCTCACTCGGCACGAAGCAGACGACGAACTCGGGGCTGGCGTCCAGGCCGGTCCAGTACCGCTTCTTCGCGAGTGCGTCGATGTGGGCGCGCAGCGCCTTGACGTGCCGGTCGCGCAGTGTGCGTCGGCGGGCGCCATCGTCGCCCTGCGCCGAATCGGGGATCGCGCTCGCCTCGAGATAGGCGTCGAGCGGTACCTTCGCGTCGACCGCGATCGCCTTGCCGCCCGGCAGTCGCACGACCATGTCGGGGCGCCCGGCGCCCGCATCCGAGGAGATCGACGACTGCACATCGAAGTCGACGTGACGGGTGAGTCCCGCCGCCTCGACGACGCGACGCAGCTGCGTCTCGCCCCAGACGCCGCGGGTGCTGGTGGAGCGCAGCGCACTCGAGAGCGACTCGGTGGTAGCCCGCAGCGCTTCGTCGGACTGCTGCGCGCGCCGCAGCTGCTCGGCGAGGGCCCCGTACTGGGCGTGCCGCTCGCGCTCGAGATCGTCGACCTTCTGCTGCATCTGCGTGAGCGACTCGCGCACCGGCGAGAGGGCCTGCAGCACGGACTGCTCGCGTCGATCGCGCTCGTCACGGGCGTGCTGCTGCGCACGGTCGCGCTCGACGAACTCACGGTAGAGCGCGCCCTGCCGATCGAGTTCGGACCGGGCGGCGGCCGCGGCGGACTCGGCGGCCGCGGCCCGTGCGCTGAGCGCGGCGCGCGACGCCTCGCCGCGGGACCGCGCGGCGAACCAGCCCACCGCCGCGCCGGCGGCGAGGCAGATCAGAGCGATGGCGACGATCAGGAGATCCATGGGCTCAGGATGCCGCAGGCCTCCGACATCGGGTCAGGCAGCGGCCGCGGCCAGCGCGGCCGGCTCGATCGCGCCGATGCGCACGCCTGCGAGCGTCGCGAGTTCGGTGATGTCGGATGCCGCCCACCGCCGCGCGGCGTCGATCATGATGTGCGCCGAGGCGACCGCATCCGAGGTGGCTTCGTGGTGCACGAGGTCGGTGAACCCGGCGGCCGCGGCGGCGAGGGGCAGCCGATACGAGGCGAGGTCGTACGTGCGCCGTGCGACCTGCACGCTGCATGCGTAGCGGTACGACGGGCAGCTGTCGCCGGTCGCCTCGCAGGCGCGGCGCAGCACGGCCATGTCGAAGCCGGCGTTGTGGGCGACGAGGACGTCCGAGCCTGCGAAGGCGATGAGATCCTCGAGCTGCTCGCTCCAGCTCTTCGCTCCGACGACGTGCTCGGGGCGGATGCCGTGGATGCCGACGTTCAGCTCGAAGAAGCGGTCGTGACCTTCCGGCGGGCGGATGAGCCAGCCGGCGGTCTCGACGACGCGACCGTCGCGAACCCGCGCGAGTCCGACGCTGCAGGCCGAGGCGCTGGAGGCGTTCGCCGTCTCGAAGTCGATCGCGGTGAAGTCCAGGGCCACGACTCCACTGTCCCGGCTCGCTCGCGGGGGCGGGGCGAGGCGCGCCGGTCGGCTGTCGCATCGGTCCGCAGGATGCCGGACGGCGGCGGCCCGGATCACGATGCGGGCCGGTGAAAGCGCCCTCGACGACGGATGCGGCGGCCTCGCCGCCTAGACTGGTGTCCCGTGGCTCTTACCATCGGAATCGTCGGTCTTCCCAACGTCGGCAAGTCGACGCTCTTCAACGCGCTGACGAAGAACTCGGTGCTCGCGGCGAACTATCCGTTCGCGACGATCGAGCCGAACGTCGGGGTCGTGAACCTCCCCGATCCGCGGCTCGCGACGCTCGCCGAGATCTTCTCCAGCGAGCGCATCCTGCCGGCGGCGGTGTCGTTCGTCGACATCGCGGGCATCGTGCGGGGCGCCTCCGAGGGGGAGGGGCTCGGCAACAAGTTCCTCGCGAACATCCGTGAGGCCGACGCGATCGCGCAGGTCGTGCGCGGATTCGCCGACTCGGACGTCGTGCACGTCGACGGTGCGGTGAACCCGAAGAACGACATGGAGACCATCAACGCCGAGCTGCAGCTCGCCGACCTCGAGACCCTCGAGCGCGCCATCACGCGCTACGAGAAGGAGGTGCGCGGCAAGAAGCTGGACCCGTCGGTGCTCGAGGCTGCGGTGGCCGCGAAGGATGCACTCGAGCGCGGGGTGCTGCTGTCGGCATCCGACATCGACCTCGAGCCCATCAAGGAGCTCGGCCTGCTCACCGCGAAGCCGTTCATCTTCGTCTTCAACGTCGACGAGTCGGTGTTGACGGATGCGGACCGCAAGGCCGAACTCGCGGCTCTCGTCGCGCCCGCGCAGGCGGTCTTCCTCGACGCGAAGATCGAGTCCGAGCTGATCGACCTCGACCCGGAGGATGCGGCAGAGCTCCTCGCATCGACCGGCCAGGACGAGTCCGGCCTCGACCAGCTCGCGCGCATCGGGTTCGACACGCTGGGTCTGCAGACCTACCTCACCGCCGGCCCGAAGGAGGCGCGCGCGTGGACGATCGGCAAGGGCTGGAAGGCTCCGCAGGCCGCCGGTGTCATCCACACCGACTTCGAGAAGGGCTTCATCAAGGCC
>JAVBUN010000034.1:0-2502 GCA_031555335.1 Microbacterium sp. | reverse complement strand
CCCACCTTGAGCGTGCGTACGTCTTCGAGGTCGATCACCCGCGTCTCGCCGGGGTGGATCAGCCACTTCTCCAGGGTCATCTCGTCCTCCGAATCGGAACAGTGTCGCGATATATCGCGTCTGTACGGTAACACGATATATCGCGTTTCGGAAGAGATGTGACGGACGCGCCCGGTGACCGGACGCAGACAGACGGATGCCGCGACCCTCGGGCCTCGGCATCCGTCAGTTCTGTGCTGGCGTTACGCCCGGCGGTTGCCGCTGATCACGCGGAAGAGGAATGCGATCAGGGCGATCACGCCGACGATCAGCGCCACCCACAGCAGCCAGTTCAGCGCGGAGCTCAGTCCGCCGACGATCGCAAGGACGATGGCGACGACGATGATGATGAGAAGTGCGATGTTCATGGTGACTCTCCTCGAGATTGCCGAGCGCCCTCTCGGGCAGAGATCGCGTAGACGCTCGGATGCCTCATGGGCACGACACCACGTTCCCACCCCCGCCTACCGCAGGGCGGGGGGCTTGACGGCCTTCTCGGCGCGGTGGTAGCCGCGTCCGATAGCGCCGCGGCCGCGCGCGTGTCAAGAGTCTGCGCGCCCGATCCGCGCCGTCTACTGTCGGGGCCGGAGACGCGCACCCGCGCGTCGGGAGGGTTCGCCATGCCAGGTGGACGCGGATCGAACAGTCTCAAGGACCCGGAGCTGTACGAGGAGCTGCGGCACGACGGGGCGTCGAAGGAGAAGGCGGCACGCATCTCCAACGCCGCCGCCCGCGACGGCCGGTCGACGGTGGGTGCGCGCGGGGGGCGTTCGGGGGACTACGAGGACTGGACCGTGGCCGAGCTGAAGAAGCGTGCAAAAGAACTCGGCATCACCGGGTACTCGTCGAAGCGCAAGGCGGAGTTGATCTCGACCTTGCGCAACCACTGACGCCGGTGGCGCGGCTCGTCCGCGTCGACCCGGGCTCCGACCCGGGGATCTCCCGCACACGAGCGGGTTCGGGCTTCCGGTACACCGCGCCCGACGGGCACGCGGCATCCGACGCCGACAAGGAGCGGATCGCGGCGCTCGTGATCCCCCCGGCGTGGACCGACGTGTGGATCACCACCGAACCGCACGGACACATCCAGGCGGTGGGAACCGATGATGCCGGCCGCCGGCAGTACCTCTATCACCCGGACTGGTCGCAGCGGCGGGATCGGGGCAAGTACGCGCGAGCCCTGGCGCTCGCGGAGTCGCTGCCACGGGCGCGCGGACGGGTCACGGCGGCGCTTCGTCGCGGCGACGAGTCGCGTGAGGCGGTGCTCGCCGTCGCCTTCCGCCTGCTGGATTCCGGCGCCATCCGGATCGGCTCCCGCACCTACCTCGCGCGCGGCGGCGGCCGCGGCCTCACGACGCTCCAGCGCCGCGACGCGAGCGTCGAGGCGGGGATCGTGACCCTCGACTTCCCGGCCAAGAGCGGGGTCCACGCGCACATCGAGATCGACGACGAGGATCTCGCCGTGGCGCTCGAGCCGTTCACCGCGGGCCGCCCCCGCGCGACGCTGCTCACCTACCGCCGCGGTCGCCGCCGCATCCCGCTCACACCCGCCGACGTGAACGCCTACATCCGGGCGCTGACCGGCGGGGACTTCACCGCGAAGGACTTCCGGACGCTCCGCGGCACCATCGCCGCCGCCGCTGCGCTGGCCAGGATCGGCCACATCGAGACGAAGCGGGCGCGCAAGGTGAGCGAGCGCGAGGCGGTCAAGGCGACCGCGGCGCTGCTGTGCAACACGCCGTCCGTGGCGCGCAGCAGCTACATCGACCCGCGCGTCTGGAAGGCGTATGGCAAGGGGCGCCTGCTCGATCTCAGCGTGTCGCCCGAGACGGCACTCCGGCGGCTCGTGGCGGGATGAGAGCCCATCACGAGCTAGCGTGATCGCGTGGCATCCGCCCCTCGGTTCTCCTGGTCGCACCTGGCCCTCGTCGTGCTCGGCGGCACGATCGGCACCGCCGCGCGCGCGGGTCTGCTCCTGATCGACGCCCCGGGGTGGCAGGCGTTCGCCGTCCCCGCGATCAATCTGATCGGCGCGCTGCTGCTGGGTCTGGCGACCGGGCTCCTCATGCATCGGGGCCAGGCGCCGGCCGTGGGCGCCGCCCGGCTCTTCTTCGGCACGGGGGTGCTCGGCGGGTTCACGACCTACAGCGCCTTCGCCGTGCAGTCCGTCCAGGGTGCCGCGGTGTGGCTCACGATCGCCACCGCCGTCGCCGGCGTCCTCGCCGCGATGCTCGGACTCGCGCTCGGGCGGCTCATGGCCGGAGCCCGCCGGTGAGCCCCCTGCTGTTCCTCGCGGTCGCGGTCGGCGGCGGGGCGGGCGCGGGGCTCCGCTACCTCGTCGACCTCGGGGCCGCGGCGCTCTTGGGAGCACGGTTCCCCTGGGGCACCCTCCTCATCAACGTCACCGGATCCTTCGCCCTCGGGGTGCTCTCGGGAGCGGTGGCGGATGCGGACGTGCTCGCG
>JAVBUN010000080.1:0-18279 GCA_031555335.1 Microbacterium sp. | reverse complement strand
ATCCTCGACCCCCGCTACATCGGCGAGGACCACTACCGGGTCGCGACCGCGGTCAAGCAGATCCTCCAGAAGAACAAGGAGCTCCAGGAGATCATCGCGATCCTCGGTGTCGACGAGCTCTCCGAAGAGGACAAGATCGTCGTGTCGCGTGCGCGCCGCATCCAGCAGTTCCTCTCGCAGAACACCTACATGGCGAAGAAGTTCACCGGCGTCGAGGGCTCCACGGTCCCGATCAAGGAGACCATCGAGTCGTTCGACGCGATCGTCAAGGGCGAGTTCGACCACGTCGCCGAGCAGGCGTTCTTCAACGTCGGTGGCATCTCCGACGTCGAGGCCAAGTGGGCGCAGATCCAGAAGGAGAACGGCTGATCATGCCGCTCAAGGTCAGCCTCGTCTCCGCCGATGCGGAGGTCTGGTCCGGTGAAGCCTCGCTCGTGATCGCGAAGACCGTCGAGGGCGAGATCGGCTTCATGGCGGGTCACGAGCCCGTGCTCGCGATCCTCGCCTCCGGTCAGGTGCGCATCACCGAGACCTCCGGCACGAAGGTCATCGCCGACGCGCAGGACGGTTTCGTCTCCGTCGAGCACGATGAGGTCACGATCGTGGCGGGCAACGCGTCGCTCGTGTCCTGAGTCGAATCCGCCGAGAAACCACATCCCGCCGCGGCGGGGTGTGGTTTCTCGCATGAAGGGGAAGGGATCGGATGCTGATCCTCCTGCCGCCGTCCGAGACCAAGCGTGCGGGCGGCGCCGGCGCGCCGCTGCGTCCCGGCGCTCTCGCGCTGCCGCAGCTGGCCGCGCAGCGCACACGCGTGGTCGACGCGCTCGTCGAGCTCTCGGCGGACCCCGACCGCGCGGCGCGCGTGCTCTCGCTCAGCGCGAAGCAGCGGGGCGAGATCGCGGTGAACGCGGGGCTGCGAGACGCCCCGACGCTGCCGGCGGTGGACCGCTACACCGGCGTGCTGTTCGACGCGCTCGACGCGGGCGGGCTGGACACGCGTTCCCGGCGGTGGCTGGGTGAGCACGTGCTCGTGCACTCGGCCCCCTTCGGTCCGGTGGGTGCGCTCGACCCGATCCCCGCGTACCGGTTGGGTGCGGCCGCATCCGTCCCCGGTCTGCCGCCGCTGCGCCGACTGTGGCGCGAGGCGGTCACCGCAGCGCTGGGGGAGCGGGCACCGACGTTCATCCTGGACCTGCGCTCGCAGGCATACGTGGCGCTGGGGCCGGTTCCGGATGGGGTCCCCTCGGTGTTCGTGCGGATCGTCTCGGAGGGTCCGGGGGGAGCGGTCCGCGCGCTCAATCACTTCAACAAGCACGCGAAGGGCGCGCTGGTGCGCGAGCTGGCCCTCGCGCGGCCTCGCGTGCGGTCGCTGAGCGGTCTGCTGGCGTGGCTGCGCGCCGCGGGGCACCGGGTCGTCGAGTCCGAAGGGGAGTGGCTGCTCTTCGAGGCGCCACGCGGAAGCTGAAGGAATCCTGGGAAAGCGGCGTCGTCATCGCTAGCATGAGGGTCGCGAGCGCGGTGTTCGCCCAACCGGCCGTCCCGGCCTCGAGAACAGGAATCTCCTATGTACAGCGACTCGGGCAGTGCGGCGGCGTTCGCCGCTCTCCTCCTGCTCCTCATTCCGCTCCTGCTCATCCTCATCGTCGCCGGATACGTGATCGGCTCCTTCTTCCTCATGAAGATCTTCGAGAAGGCCGGCGTGCAGGGCAAATGGCGGGCGTGGGTTCCCGTCTACAACACGCTGATCTTCGCGAAGCTCGGCGACGTCTCGCCGTGGGTCATGCTCGGCGCGATCGTCGCGGGGGCGATCCTCGGGAACATCCCGGCGGTCGGCTTCCTCTTCTCGCTCCTGCCGGTGGCGGCGCTCGTGCTCGCGGGGCTCCGCGTCGGCACCAAGCTCAACAAGGAGTGGTACTACCTGCTCCTGTGGATCCTCGGCATCGGCATCTACATCTGGTACGGCATCATGGCGTTCACCAAGGACCGCTGGAACCCCGCCGTCGGGCCCGCGCCGTGGGCGAACTCGTTCCTGGCGGACAAGACCGTCTGGGACGGCATCCCGGTGCAGCCGTCTGCCGTCGGTGCGACCCCCCCGGCGGGCTACGCCGCGCCGGGCGCGTATCCGCCGCCTCCCGCCGGGACGCCGGGCGCGTACCCGCCGCTTGCTGCCGACGTCCCTCCGGCGCCGCCCGCACCTCCGGCGCCTCCCGCTCCGGAGAACCCGGACGTGCCGCGCGCGTGACCACCTGACCACGAACCCCCTCTGCGGAGGGGGTTCCGTGGTTTCCCCCCCCGGGGTGGCGCGCCGGTGCGGGCGACACCTACCCCGTTAGGATGTGAGGACGCCGACGGATCCGCCCCGGCTACTGCTCTGCGACCGGAAGGACACCGCGTGCCGGATACCGCGACCCGGTTGCACAGCGTGCCCCTGGCGCACGGATCCATCGATCTGTCGTGGGCGGCCGTCACCGATGTGGGCAAACGCCGCGAGGTGAATCAGGACGCCCTGTTCGCGGACTACCCGCTGTACGTCGTCGCGGACGGCATGGGTGGGCACATCGGCGGCGAGATCGCCAGCTCCAACACCGTCAAGCGGCTCGGCGCGGTGGTCGAGGCCGGCGCCGTGACGCCGAAGACGATCGAGAAGGCGCTCGCGCGGGCCGTCAAGGACATCGCCTCGCATCCCGAGGCGACGGACGACGGCACCGGCACGACCGTGACCGGCGTCTACCTCGACACCGCCGGCAGCGAGCCGCACTGGGTGAGTCTCAACATCGGAGATTCCCGCGTGTACCTGCTCCGTGACGACGCGCTCGTGCAGATCACCACGGACCATTCCGTCGTGCAGGAGCTCATCGCCGCCGGCCGGCTGAGTCCCGAAGAGGCGGAGCATCACCCCTACGGCAACGTCATCACCCGCGCCGTCGGGCCGAGCGACAGCGTGCGACCCGATTACGTCCGACTGGACGTCGTCGACGGCGACCGGTTCGTCGTCTGCTCCGACGGGCTGACCAAAGAACTGACGGACTACGGCATCCAGCATTTCCTCCGTGAGCACGCGGACCCGGCCGAGGCGGCGGAGGCCATGATGGACGCGGCGCTCGAGAACGGCGGCCGAGACAACGTCACCGTCATCGTGCTGAATGTGGCCGTACAGGACTGACCTCCTCTCCTCCCCAGGCGCGCAGGATCACGAGCGTCTCCCCAGGATGCGGGCGGCCCTCGCCCCGCGACGGGGTCCCGCTGTTCACTTGACGGGTGTTCGTCCTCCCGCCCGTCCCACCCGCACCGGAGCCGCCCGAGCCAGCGCTCGTCGTGCCCCCGCTGCCGCCGCCGGCACGACGCAGCGGCGTGCCGTGGATCGCCTCGATCGTCCCGGTCGTGGGAGCGCTGGGGCTGTGGGTGGCGACCGGCTCGGTCTTCGCCCTCTGGTTCGCGGCGCTCGGACCGGTCATCGCTCTGGCCGCCTGGATCGACGGATGGCGCACGACCCGCCGCGAGCGCCGGGTCGCGGCGGCCGATCGACGGCAGGCGAGGGCGCGCATCGAGGCCGAGATCGCCCGTCGTCATGAACGCGAGCGTGTCGCCTGGCGTGCGCGCCACCCCGATGTGCTCGGGTTCCTCTCCCGCCCCGACGAGATCTGGCGCCCCGTCCCGGGCCGCGAGGGCACCCTCGTGGTCGGGACGGGTGAGGTGCCGAGCGGGGTGCGAATCGACGGGGCCGGTGCGGGCGCCGATGACGACGAGGTGGTGCGCGCACTCCGCGCGGCGGCATCGCAGGTGTCCGACGCGCCGCTGACGGTTCCGGCGATGGCGGGGATCGCCGTCACCGGGCCGGCGGTCCTCGCCGCCGCCGTCGCACGGGCCCTGGTGATCCAGCTGTGCTGCACGCACCCGCCCGGGCGGCTGCGGGTCTCGGGCGCGGCAGCGGACGAGCTCGGCGCGCTGCCGCACACCGCGGCTGCGCCCACGACGTGTCACCTCGACGCCCGCGGTGCAGCCGTTCGCGCGCCGGGGGACGGCGCCGTCCTCGTGATCGCCGAAGGAGCGGTGCCGCCGCCGCACTGCGCCGCGGTCCTCACGATGACCGGCATCGACCGTGCCCGCCTCGACTACGCAGGGCGATCCGTGGCCGTGGGGGTCGAGGGCCTCGGTGCCGCGCAGGCGACCCGCATCGCGGCAGCCCTCGCCGCCCGCGCCGCCGCCGTCGGGGGCGTCGACCGGGTGCCGGATGCGGTGCGCTTCGCGGAGCTGGGGCCCGATCAGGAGGCCGGCGGACTCGCCGTCACGATCGGGCACGACGGCACCGGGCCGGTGCGTCTGGACCTGGTCGAGGACGGACCGCACGCGATCGTAACGGGGATGACGGGAGCGGGCAAGAGCGAACTGCTGGTGAGCTGGGTGGCGCGGATGTGCGCGGCGCGGTCGACCCGGGACGTGGTCTTCCTGCTCGCGGACTTCAAGGGCGGCACCGCCTTCGACGCGCTGGCGCACCTCCCGCACGTGACCGGTGTGCTCACCGACCTCGACGGGATCGGTGCCGGCCGCGCGCTCGAGAGCCTGCGTGCCGAGATCCGGCACCGGGAGGCCGTCATCGCCCGCGCCGCGGCCCGCGACATCGACGATCCCGCGGTCGAGCTGCCGCGGCTGGTGATCGTCGTCGACGAACTGGCCGCACTCCTCGAGGGACACCGCGACCTCGGCGCGGTGTTCGCCGACGTCGCGGCGCGGGGCCGGGCGCTCGGCATGCATCTCGTGCTCGGCACGCAGCGGGCGACCGGAGTGGTGCGCGACGCGCTCATGGCCAACTGCCCGCTGCGCATCGGCCTGCGGGTCGTCGACGCCGCCGACAGCCGGTTCGTCCTCGGCACGGATGCCGCGGCAGCCCTGCCGGGCGACGCCGCGGCCCGCGGACTCGCCTTCATCCGCCGCGCCTCCGACGCCGTCCCCGTCCTCACCCGCATCGCACGCACCCTTCCCGCCGATATCGCCGAGGTGGCCCGCCGTCGTGCCGCCGAGCCCCCGCCTCGCCGACCGTGGCAACCGGCGCTGCCCGACCGCATCGACCTCGAATCGCTCACCTCCCGTGCCCCGGCGGATGCCGACGAGCCCGTCATCGGACTCGCCGATGAACCCGACCGGCAACGCCACCTGCCCATGCGCCTGCACGCGGAGGACGCCGGGCTGCTGGTGGTGGGAGGTCCGGCATCGGGGAAATCCACCGCGATCGCCACCATCGCTGCGCAGGTGGCGCCGGAGCGGACCATCGTGCTGTCGACGGATCCCGAGGCGCTGTGGGACCAGGTGTGCCGGATCAGCGACGAGGGTGCGGCCCCGGGGTCGCTGATCCTCGGCGACGACATGGACGTGGCACTGGTCGGCCTGCCGCCGGACTACATGGCGGCGGCCGCCGCCATGATCGAACAGCTCTGCCGACGTGCGCGTTCGCTGGAGTGCCGGGTCGTGCTGTCGACGGCGCGGCTGACGGGTCCGCTCGGTCGGATCGCGGAGCTGCTGCCCCGGCGTGCCGTACTGCGTCTTCCCTCCCGGCTCGACCACGCCGCGGCCGGCGCCGATCCGACGACGTACGATCCGGCTGCTCCCGCCGGTCGCGCGCAGCTCGATGGTCGCACCGTGCAGATCGCCGGCTCGGCGGCATCCGTCGGCGGCGCGGCCGGCGTGACGCGAGCATGGACCCCCGCCGCGGGTACGGCGGGCCTGGTCGTGCGCGCCGGGGGAGCGGCGCGGCGGCTGGCGGCCGCGCTGGCTGATGCGGGCGTGACAGTGCGGGACATCGAGACCGATGCCGAGGAGATCGCGGGCCGCGCCGAGGACCCCGGGCGCCCGACGGTGATCCTCGGCGAACCGGAGCAGTGGCAGCGTGCGTGGCGGACGCTGCAGCATGTGCGCAGCCGCGGCGAGCTGCTCGTGGACGCATCGTGCCTCGTCGAGTACCGCATCCTGACCGGCGATCGGATGCTGCCGCCCTACTGCGTCCCCGGGCGTGGGCGCGCGTGGCTGCTCAGCGAGGGACGAGGACCGGAGCGGGTGGTGCTGCCCGGCGAGGACCGGGTGCTCCGCCGACGCGCCGCTTGACCGGTTCGGGCGCGGGGCCCTACGTTCGGCACATGACGACGACTCCCATCCACCTGCAGCGTCCCGAGGGCAAGGGGCTCGCCGCGGGCACCCTGGGGCTGTGGGGCTCCACGGTGATCGGGCTGGCCTCGACGGCGCCCGTCTACTCCCTGGTCGCGACCCTCGGCTTCGTCGTTCTCGCGGTGGGGGCGCAGGCGCCCATCGCCTTCATCATCGCCTTCATCCCGATGCTGTTCATCGCCTTCGCATACCGGGAGCTGAACCGCGACGTGCCCGACTGCGGCACGACGTTCACCTGGGCGACGAAGGCGTTCGGGCCGTGGGTGGGCTGGCTCGGCGGCTGGGGCGTCGCGGTGGCCGGGATGGTGGTGCTGGCCAACCTCGCCCAGATCGCGTCGATCTACTTCTGGGCGCTGTTCGGTCTCGAGTTCGCCAACAACGACTGGCGCGTGCTGCTGGTCGCCGTGCTGTTCATCGCCGCCATGACGTGGGTGAGCTGGCGCGGCGTCGAGATCGGCGAGCGGCTGCAGAACATCCTCCTCGCCGTGCAGTACCTGGCGCTCGTCATCTTCATCGTCGCGGCGCTGTGGCAGTTCTTCGGCGGCACCGCCCCGAACCCGACGCCGTTCACGTGGGAGTGGCTGAACCCGTTCGGCTTCACGGACTGGAGCGGCTTCACGGAGGCGGTCCTGCTGGCGCTGTTCATCTACTGGGGCTGGGACACCTGCCTCGCGCTCAACGAGGAGACGAAGGATCCGAAGCGCATCCCGGGCCGGGCGGCGCTGCTCACCACCGTCATCCTGCTGGTGACCTACGTCGCTGTCACCATCTCGGCCATGATGTACGCCGGTCTCGGCGAGGACGGTGTGGGCCTCGGCAACGAGGCGAACGCCGACGACTTCTTCCTCGCGATCAAGGACGGGCTGCTCGGACCCGCCGGCTGGGTGCTGGTCGTCGCGGTGCTGATCTCCGCGGTGTCCTCGACGCAGACAACGATCCTGCCGACCGCGCGGGGCACGCTCGCGATGGGCGTCTACCGGGCGCTGCCCGCCCGCTTCAAGGACGTCCACCCCGTCTACAAGACGCCGTCCTTCTCGACCCTCGTGATGGGCGTCGTCGCGATCCTCTACTACGTCGGCATGTCCCTCATCAGCGACAACATCCTGCAGGACTCGATCCTGTCGCTCGGTCTCGCGATCGCGTTCTATTACGCGATCACCGGGTTCTCCTGCGTCTGGTACTTCCGCCGCGACCTGTTCACCTCGGGCCGCAATCTGCTCTTCCGCGGCGTCTTCCCGTTGCTCGGCTCGCTCATGCTGACGTACGCCTTCGTCCAGTCGGCGATCGACATGTGGGACGTCGACTACGGCTACACGGTGCTGTTCGGCATCGGCGGGACGTTCGTCATCGGCATCGGATCGCTGCTGGTCGGCGTCCTGCTGATGGTCCTCTGGTACCTGTTCCCGCGGGCGAAGCGCTTCTTCCGTGGTGAGAGCCTCAACCGTGAGACCCCGGTTCTCGTGCCGGACGAGCCCGGGGACGTCATCCGCTCCGTCGACGGCGGGATCTGACGGCGGATCAGAGCGTCGGGCGGATGGCGCCGACCACGCCCCCGCCGCCGTGCACCGCGAGCGAGAGGTCGCCGAGCGCCTTCTCCGCGTCCGACGTCGACAGTGCGCCGGCGCGCTCCAGCAGCCGGAGTCCGACCGCGCTCGTGGCGCGCGTACTGCCATCGAGCATCTTGACCGCCGCCGTCGTGCCGTCGGGGGCGACCATGACGAGCACCCCCTCCGCGCCGGTCTTGGCGAAGACGCCGGTGCGCTCGATCACGACGGTGTCGGGGCGCCCCGGGCCGTCGATCGTCCACGGGTGCGCCCGGACGGCGGCGATGAGCGTCGCCGCCAGCCGATGGAGGGCGAACGGCGATCGCTCCGACGACGTGCCCATCCGGTGCAGCGCGCGCGCGAGGCCGCCGAGGGTGAGGGCGGGCACCGGCGCGCCGCATCCGTCGGTGGCCCACAGCGTCGGCTTCTCGCCCGTCAGACGCTCCACGACCTCGCGGACGTGGAGCTGCAACGGATGCGCCGGATCCAGGTAGGTCGCGGTGTCCCAGCCGTTCACGTGACACGCGAGCAGCATCGCCGCGTGTTTGCCCGAGCAGTTCATGCGCACCCGTGCCGGGGCCGCGTGGTCGCGGGCGAGTTCGTCACGGGTGGCGGAGTCGGTCGGCCACGCGGCGGGGCAGCCGAGATCGTCCTCGGTCGCCCCCGCGTCCTCGAGGATGCGGCGCACGACCGCCACGTGCCGGTCCGTGCCCGTGTGGCTCGCGGTCGCGAGCCCGAGCCGTTCGCCCTCGAGCGTCGCGCCCGCGGTCAGGCACGCGAGGGCCTGCAGCGGCTTCAGCGTGGAGCGGGGAAGGATCGCCGCGGCAGGGTCGCCGAGCGACGTCAGCGTCGCACCGTCGGGGGCGATCACGATCGCCGATCCGGCGTGCCGGGACTCGATGAAGCCGCTGCGTTCCACGACGGCGAGTTCGACGGCGGCGGTTACGGGGAACGTCTGCGGCATCCGCCCAGCCTACCGCCGCCCCCGTGGAGCCCCGGGGGCGGGGGATGCCAGACTGTGGGCATGATCGGCGAGCACTCCTACCGTCTTCACGCGTCCTGGACCGGCAACCGCGGCACGGGCACGAGCGGATACCGCGACTACGGCCGCGACGTGACCCTCGCCGTGACGGGCAAGCCCGATCTCCTCGCCTCCGCCGACAAGCCCTTCCGCGGCGACCCTGAGCGGTGGAATCCCGAGGACATGCTGCTCGCGGCTCTGTCCGAGTGCCACCTGCTGTCCTATCTCCACGCGTGCGTCACGGCCGGCGTCGTTGTCGTGTCGTACGAGGATGACGCCGCCGGCACCATGGTCGAGGACGGCGCGGGGTCCGGCCGATTCCGTGAGGTGGTGCTGCATCCGCGGGTCGTCGTGGCGGAGGAGTCGATGATCGAGGCGGCTTACGCCGCGCACGCACGGGCGCACGAGCTCTGCTTCATCGCGAACTCGGTGAACTTCCCCGTCCGCCACGAGGCGGAGGTCACCGCCGCGGTGTGAGGGTGGCGGCTCAGCGTCGCTCGTGGGGGAGGACCTGCCGGATGCGCTCGATCGGGGTCTGTGCGGGAACCTCGTTGTACACGCCCGCGAGCTCCTGCTCCGACAGTGCGTGGATCGCGGCCATGATCTCGTCGGTCGCCACCCGGCGCGCGCGACCCGACGTGGCGGCGCCGTGGGCGGTCACATCGAGGGGCTCGCCGAATCGGATCGTGACGCGTGGTCGCAACCGCGGGAACTTGGCACCGACCGGCATGATCTCGTTCGTGCCGATGAGTCCCACCGGCACGACCGGTGCTCCGGTCTGGAGGGCGAGGAACGCCGCGCCGGTGCGGCCCTTGTAGAGACGTCCGTCGAGGGAGCGGGTGCCCTCCGGGTACAGCGCGATGCCCTTGCCGGCCGCGAGCATGCGCCGCTGCTGCTCGAGGGCGTCGAGCGCCGCTTGTCCGGCGCCGCGCTGCACGGGGCTCGCGCCGAGCGCCGTGAAGAACTCGCGGGACAGCCAGCCCCGGATGCCCTTGCCGTCGAAGTAGCTCGACTTGGCGAGGAACTGGACGTGCCGCGGCGACGACATCGGGATGACGAACGAGTCGATGAACGACAGGTGGTTGCTGGCGAAGATCACCGGACCCGTGCGAGGGACGTTCGCGCGTCCCTCGATCCGCGGCCGGTACGCCATCCGGGCGAGCGGTGCGAGCACGTAACGTCCGAGCAGATAGGCGAATCCGACGTCGGCGACCGGCTCGGCCACGCCCGTCTCGGCGTCGGCGACGGGCGTCTCGGGGTCGGGGATCTCCGCGGAAGTCACCCACAGAGGGTACTCCGGATCGCATTCTCCCTCGCGCATGGCTCACGGCGCAGGTCGTGGCGCCGTGATGCCGCGCCCGCCCGCCGCCGTCCCTCCCCTCCGATTCCGGCTCCCAGCGGGAACCTATGCGGATGCGAGAGGATGGTCGGATCCGTTCCGATCGATTGAGGTTCTCCGTGCGCGTCCGCCCGCTCGTCGCCCTGTCCGCCGCCGCCGTCTCGCTGCTCGCCCTGGCGGGGTGCTCCGCGTCCGCCGGCGACGACGCCACCCCCACGCCCACCGCCGCCGCGGACCTGTGCGACGTCGTCGTCGACCCGGGCGCGGCGTCCGACGCGATCGAAGTGAGCGGCGAGGTCGGGCAGGCGCCGACCGTGTCGTTCGCCGCTCCGCTGGAGATCACCGACCTCGAGAGCACGGTGGTCTCCGAGGGGACCGGCGACGCGATCGCCGCCGGCGACCTGATCAGCTACGCCGTCTCGGCGTACGACGTCTCCACCGGCCAGCCGGTCGATGCGGCAGGCTACGAGCCCGGCCAGATCCTGCCGCAGCAGATCGTCGCCGAGTCGGTGCTCGGCCAGGTGCTCGGCTGCGCCCCCGTCGGCACCCGCGTCGCGGCGACCTTCCCGGCCAGCGAGTCGAGCGCGGCCGCCGTGTATGTCATCGATCTGCTCGGCATCACCCCGAGCGCCGCGTGGGGCGAGGACCAGGCTCCGGTCGCGGGCCTTCCGACCGTCGAACTCGACGCCGACGGCGCCCCGACCATCACGATCCCGGATGCGGATGCGCCCACCGAGGTGCAGCTGGAGACCCTGAAGAAGGGCGACGGCGAGACGGTCGCCGCCGGGGACCAGGTGCTCGTGCAGTACACCGGCGTGAAGTGGTCGGACGGCTCTGTCTTCGACTCCAGCTGGGAGAACGGCGCGCCCGTGTCGTTCGCGACCAATCAGGTCGTCGACGGGTTCCGGCGGGCGCTGGAGGGGCAGACCGTGGGTTCGCAGGTAGTGGTGGTCGTCCCTCCCGCCTTCGGCTACGGGGCCGCCGAGGGCAACGAACTGCAGAACGAGACCCTCGTGTTCGTGGTCGACATCCTCGCGACGCAGCATCCGATCGCCGGCTGATCGCGGACGACGCCCATGCGACGCGTTCTCATCCTCGGTTCGACGGGGTCGATCGGCACGCAGGCCCTCGATGTGATCCGGGCCGACCCGGACCGGTTCGAGGTCGTGGGGCTCGCGGCCGGCTCCGACCGCGCCGGGATGACCCGCCAAGCGGCGGAGTTCGGGGTCGAGCACCTCGCGCTCGGCGCGGCGGAGGCGGAGCAGCTCGTCCGGGACGTGCCGGCGGATGTCGTGCTGAACGGCATCACCGGTTCGGTCGGCCTCGGACCGACCCTCGCCGCGCTCGAGGCGGGGCGGACGCTCGCTCTCGCCAACAAGGAGTCGCTGATCGTCGGTGCCGAGCTCGTGCGCGCGCTGGCGCGGCCGGGGCAGATCGTCCCCGTCGACTCCGAGCACTCCGCGATCGCGCAGGCGCTGCGGGCGGGGACCGCGGCCGAGGTCCGGCGGCTCGTGCTGACGGCGTCGGGCGGCCCGTTCCGCGGCTTCTCCCGACGCCAGCTCGCCGACGTGACCCCGGACCAGGCGCTCGCGCACCCCACCTGGAACATGGGACGGGTCGTGACGACCAACTCGGCGACGCTGGTGAACAAGGGGCTCGAGGTGATCGAGGCGCATGTCCTGTTCGACGTGCCCTACGCGCGCATCGACGTCGTCGTGCACCCGCAGTCGATCGTGCACTCGATGGTGGAGTTCGTCGACGGGTCGACGATCGCGCAGGCCTCGCCGCCGGACATGCGCCTGCCGATCTCGCTGGGGCTCGACTGGCCGCATCGCGTCGCCGGTGTGGGACGCCCGCTCGACTGGACCGCGGCGGCCACCTGGACGTTCGAGCCGCTCGATGAGGAGGCCTTTCCCGCGGTCGGGCTCGCGAAGCAGGTCGGGGCGGCCGGATCGACCTACCCGGCCGTCTTCAATGCCGCGAACGAGCAGGCCGTGGACGCCTTCCACGAGGGGCGGCTGGGGTTCCTCGGGATCCTCGACACGGTGCGCCGCGTCGTCGATGCGCACGAGCCGCCCGCGTCCCTCACGCGCGAGTCCCTGGCGGAGGCGGAGCGTCGCGCCCGCGCCGACGCCGACGCGGCGATCGCCGCATCCTGACCCTCCCGCGGGACGCGTGCGCGGATCAGTCGGAGTAGGGGACCGGCCAGTGCGGCTCGGGGACGGGCCAGCCGGCGTCGCGGAGGGCGCGCCGGGCGAGCTCGCGGGCCGAGTAGGGGGTCCGCACGCCGCGGATGTCGCGGTAGTCCTGGTGGCCGGGGCCCGCCCAGAGGATCGCGTCTCCCTCGCCGACCAGCCGCACCGCCTCGACGATGGCGGCCTCGGGCGGTGACACCACGTGGATCTCCGCGTCGGGGCGCGCGCGCCGCGCACCCTCGAGGAGGGTCTCCCGGATCGCGGCCGGATCCTCGAACCGCGGATGGTGATCGGTGATGACCAGCACGTCGCTGCCGAGCACGGCGGTGCGGCCCATGTCATGGCGCTTGGTCGCATCGCGGTCGCCGTCGGCACCGAACAGCATGAGCACGCGCCCGGGGGTCACCCGGCGCACGGCAGCGAGCGTCTTCTCGAACGCATCGGGGGAGTGGCCGAAGTCGACGTACACGGCGGGGCCCTGCGCACCCGAGACCCGCTCGGTGCGCCCGGGCAGGTAGGCGTCGATCCGGCGGTCCCCGAGCGCGGCCACGATGCGCTCCCAGGCGTAACCGGCCTCGAGCATCATCACGATCGACAGCCCGGCGTTCGCCGCCATGTGCTCGCCGATCACGGGGACCGTCGTTTCGATCCGCCGGCCGCCGGGGCCGCGCAACGCGAAGCGCGTGCCGTCGGGGCGCTCGTCGAGTACCTCGACGATCCAGTCCGCGGATGCGGCGAGCGCTGCGTCGGCGGCCATGCCCGGGGCGCCGACGGTGGTGTACGGCACCTCGCAGCGGGCGACGACCTCTGCGGCGGCGGGTGAATCGAGCGAGATGACCGCGCGCCGGGACCGGTCGGGCCGGAACAGCGGAAGCTTCGCCTCGAGGTACTCCGTCATGTCGGCGTAGTCGTCGAGGTGGTCGTGGGTGAGGTTCGTGAAGGCGGCCACGTCGAACACGATCCCGTCGACGCGATGCCGGCTGAGCGCCTGAGCGCTGACCTCGACCGCGACCGCCTCGACGCCCCGCTCGCGCATGAGGGCCAGGAGCGCGTGGAATTCCGACGCCTCGGGCGTCGTCAGCCGCGACACGATGACCTGACCGGCGATGTGGCGTTCGGCGGTGGACGACAGTCCGGTCACGACGCCCAGCTGACCCAGCATCCCCTCGAGGATGTGCGACACGCTCGTCTTGCCGTTGGTGCCGGTCGTGGCGAAGAGGATCGGGAGCGCGTCGTCGGGTCCCGTGCCGTACACCCACGCCGACAGTGCGCCCATGCGGGCGCGGGGGTCCGCCAGCACCAGCACCGGCACTCCGGCGGCGGTCGCCGCATCGGCTCCCGCCGCATCCGTGATGATCGCGACGGCGCCCTGCGCGGCCGCGATCGCTGCGAACTCGGCCCCGTGGCGGTTGACGCCCTGCAGGGCGACGAACGCCTCGCCGGGGCGGAGGTCGGCGGTGGCCAGGGTGATGCCGGTCAGCGACACCCCCGCCGCATCGCCGCGCACCTCGGCGCCGAAGCGTTCCGCGAGCTCGGTCAGGGACCGGGTCGGAGGGTGCTCCGGACGGAGCACGGGGGGGAGGTTCGAAGGGGGCGTCGACATCGGTTCCATTCAACCAGACCGCGCCCGGCGAACCCGGGTGCACCGGTCGGAGGTGCGGGGCGCGCCTCCGACCGGTGTCCTCCGCTGCTCAGCGTCGCGCGCGGCGGAGGGCGACGAGGCCGGTGATCAGTCCCGCCGCACCGAGGGCGAGGCCGCCCGCGCCGAGCCACACGCCCACCGACGCGGGCGCGTCCTCGGACGTGGCGGCGGGCTGCGCTCCGCCGTCGGATGCGTCCGCGCCCGACGCGGCGCCGTGGCCGTGGGCGGACTCCGATGCCGCACCGACCACGACCGTCGGCGCGGGCGAGTCGAGGGTCTCCGCGTCCTCGCCCGCCGCGGCGACCTCGGTCCACGCGACCTCGCCGGCCTCGCACGTCTGCACGGTCGGGAACGCGAGGGTCTGACCGGCCGCGTCCTCGGCGTAGGTGACGCCGAGTGCCAGCGCGGCGCGCAGCCCGGACTCGACCGGCGCGTCCGCGGTGTAGGTCACCGAGGTGACAAGGCCGTCGTCGGTGTCGCGATCCATCGCAATCGACCAGCCCGGTTCGATGGTCGGGCTGACCGACGCGACGCCGTCGGGGATGTCGATCGTGAGCGCGGTGGTGGGCGAGCCCTCGCAGCCGTGGCTGAAGGCGAACGTCAGCACGCCGTGGCCGCCCGCGCTGGCGCTCTGGTCGGGGGTGACCGTGACGTGCGCGCTGGCGGCGAGGGGGGCGGCGAGGACGAGGCCCGCTGTGAGGAGGGTCGCGCCGGCGGCACCGGTGAGGAGGCGGCGGCGTGCGGATGCGGTGATGTTCATGGTTGTGCTCTTTCTGGGTGCGCGTGCCCGGTTCGCGGGCGCGCGGAATCATCGACGAAGGACGACACCGTCATGCGACGGGTCGACGCCGAACGCTCGAGCGCCCGGCGGGATGCGTCCGGCCGAGCGATGCTCAGGCCGCGCGGACGCCGATGATCAGGGGCGGACCGCGCCGCGAGAGGGGGGCGCGCCGAAGCGCCAGGGGCCCGGGCGCGACGACCGCCCGGGATGCGGCGAGGCGCGGGCCGCGAGCGCCCGGCAGGCGCCCGGCGCCGCGACGGGCGGCGGCGAGGACCCAGCGCAGCACGGCGTACAGCATCCGTTCGCCGTAGCCGAGCACGAGCACGGCGGCCAGTGCGGCGATCAGGTGGGCGGTGAGCATCGGCGCATCCGGAAGCGCGAGCGGCACCTGCATGCCCGTCATCGCCATGGGGTGCGACGCGGTGCTGTGGTGCGCCTCCGCGACGGGGGTGGACCCGGCGGTGACCGCGAACATCGCGTGCAGCAGCAGCTGTGCGAGCACGGCACCCGCCGCGAGTCCGCCGATTCCCCACCGGGTGGCGGCGAGCAGTGCGCCGAGCGGCCACGCGAGCAGGGCGACCGCCGCCACGATCAGCGGTGCGGGGGCATCGGCGCCGCCGTAGGTGTGCGACACCGCGGCCAGCAGCACCGCGACGACCGACGCGACGGCGCCGCGGACGACGCGGACCTGACGCGGTGTCATGGAGCCCCCTCGGCGGTGGTGCGGCAGCCGAGCGGGCGCGCCGGTCCAGCCTATCCGCGCAGGCTGTCGGCTGCCTCAAAGCCGGCACCGCTACGGTGAGCGGGTGACCGTCATCGCCTTCATCGTCGGCATCGTGGTGCTCGTGGTGGGGCTCGCGGTATCGATCGCCCTGCACGAGCTGGGGCACTTGTTGCCCGCGAAGGCCTTCGGTGTGCGCGTCGGGCAGTACATGATCGGTTTCGGGCCGACATTGTGGTCGCGACGGCGTGGCGAGACGGAGTACGGCGTCAAGGCCCTGCCGCTCGGGGGATACATCTCCATGGCCGGCATGTATCCGCCCGCGCCGACGGCCGCGGACGAGGATGCGGGCGAGCCCGGCGGGGTTGCCGTGCGCACCCGCGGGGCGGCCACCGCCCGTCGGCGTGTGTCGACGCGCTTCTTCCGGACGATGGTGCAAGACGCCCGCGCGGTCAACGAAGAGACGATGGTCGGAGCGGACGAGCGGGTCTTCTACCGGCTGCCGGTGTGGAAACGGGTCGTCATCATGCTCGGCGGACCGTTCATGAATCTCGTGTTCGCGATGGTGCTGTTCGCCATCCTGTTCACCGGTATCGGCGTGCAGACCGCGACGTCCACCGTCGCCTCGCTCAGCGAGTGCGTGCCCGCGGCCGACGGCACCTCGTGCGTGAGCGGCACCACCCCCGCGGAGGCCGCCGGGATCGAATCGGGCGACCGGATCGTGTCGATCGACGGTGCGCCCGTGTCGGACTTCGCCGACGCGTCCTCGATCATCCAGGGCGCCGTCGACCAGCCGCTCGCGGTCGTCGTCGAGCGCGACGGCACCGAGCGCAGCCTCACGGTGACCCCGGTGGCCATCGCCGCTGCGGTCACCGATTCGTCGGGTCAGCCGCAGACGGATGCGGACGGCGACCCGGTCACGGAGCAGATCGGGTTCATCGGCATCCGCCCGACCGCGGAATTCGTGCGGCAGCCGATCTGGGCGGGCCCGGCGGCCGCGTTCGAGAACCTGGGCGCCGTCGCCGGTGTGATCGTGCAGCTTCCGGTCAAAGTCGCCGACACCGCGGCGACGCTGTTCACCGGAGAGGATCGAGACCCCAACGGCCCGCTGAGCGTCGTCGGCGCGAGCGTTCTCGCCGGGGAGGTCGCGGCATCCGAGGCCCCGGTCGTCAATCGCGTGGCCGGGATCCTCGGTCTGCTCGGTTCCCTCAACCTCGCGCTGTGCGTCTTCAACCTGATCCCGTTGCTGCCGCTCGACGGCGGTCATGTCGTGGTGGCGCTGTGGGACGGCATCAAGCGTGCGTGGGCGCGGGCGTTCAAGCGCCCCGCGCCGAAGCCGGTCGATGCGACCCGGCTCGTGCCGGTGACGTTCGTCGTGGTGGCGGCGCTCGGCCTCATGGGCGGCATCCTCATCCTCGCCGACCTGGTCAACCCGATCTCGCTCTTCTGAACCCCGCCCCCCGAGGAGGGGGGAGAAGGGGGTCAGACGGGGGCGGGGGTGAGGGCGTGCGCGACCAAGCGGGCGAGCGTCGTCATGCCGTCGCGGGAGAGGATCGACTCCAGGTGGCCCTGCACCGAGGCGAACCCGGGCCCCCGCAGGGCATAGACGTCACCCGCACCGGATGCGGCGACCTCCGCGACGCCCACCTGCTCCGTGCCGGGCGCGACACGCGCGGTGAAGGTGTTGTAGAAGCCGATGGAGGCCGCCTCGCCGAAGACGTCGACCTCGAGCTGCAGACCCTGGTGCGGCTGATCCAGCGGAGCGAGGTCGAGGCCGAGACGGTCGGCGAGGATCTGGTGACTGAGGCAGACCGCGAGGAGGGGGCGACCGGACTCGAGACGCGAGCCCACCACGTCGCGCATGCGGCGGATGCGGGCGCTGTCGTCGTCCCGCGGATCGCCCGGCCCCGGTCCGGAGACCACGAGGTCGGCGGCGTCGAGGACGGCGGCATCCGCATCCCCCCACGGCACGATCGTCGTGTCGAGGCCGAGGTGGCGGAGCTGATGCGCGAGCATCGTCGTGAATCGGTCCTCCGCGTCCACGACGACCGCCGAGCGACCGGCGAAAGGTGCGACCGTGTCGCCGCCCTGCGGGTTCAGCCAGAACGCGGCGAGACGGGCGTTGCGCGACTGCAGGAGCTGGGCGATGTCGGGATCGTCCGCGAGCGGGGCGCGTTCGGCCACCGGCGCGTCGGGATCGACCGTCGCAGGCGCGGCGGCGCGCGGGACGGCGCCGATCGCGCCGAGGACGCCCGCGGCCTTGCCGTGCGTCTCGCCGACCTCGCCGTCGGGGTCGGAGTGCCGCACGAGCGTCGCCCCGACCGGTACCCGGAGTCGGCCGTTCTGCAGATAGGCGGTGCGGATGAGGATCGGTGCGTCCAGATCGTGCGTGACGCCCGCGGCGGCGCCGTTCGGTGTGAACAACGCGGCGACGCCGGAGTAGTACCCGCGGGGGCTGGTCTCGTGGCGGGCGATCACCGTGCAGGCGTTCTGCATGGGCGAGCCGGTCACCGTGGGCGCGAACATGGTCTCGCGGAGGATGTCCCGCGGGTCGAGCCGGGAGGAGCCGCGCAGCATGTACTCGGTGTGGGTGAGGCGCGACATCTCTTTGAGATGGGGGCCGGTGATTCGGCCGCCGTCGGAGCAGACCGCGCTCATCATCTTCAGCTCTTCGTCGACCACCATGAACAGCTCCTCGGTCTCCTTCGTCGATTCGAGGAAGGAGCTGAGGGTCTCGACGGTCGCGCCGCCGGCGGGGTGACGGAACGTGCCGGAGATCGGGTTCATCGTGACGATGCCGCCCCGGGCGCTGACATGCGCCTCCGGGCTCGCGCCCACCGCGACGTGACCGTCGGTGACGACGGCGAACGTCCAGTACGC
>JAVBUN010000058.1:0-10213 GCA_031555335.1 Microbacterium sp. | reverse complement strand
CCGCTTCACCGCACAGGGGTTCGTCTCGGCCGCGCGGCTCATGGCATCGAGCGTCGGCGGTCGCCGCATCCCCACGTACACCTCCCTCGTGCCCGCGCAGCTCGTGCGCCTGCTCGACGCCGCCGACGACCCCGACGTGCGCGCGGCGCTGCGCTCGTTCGAGGCGATCCTGGTGGGCGGGCAGGCGCTGCCGGCGCCGGTGGCCGAGCGCGCCGCGGACCTCGGCGCACGGATCGTTCGCACCTACGGTTCGAGCGAGACGAGCGGCGGCTGCGTCTACGACGGCGTGCCGCTCGACGGGGTGCGGATGCGCATCGACGGCGGCGAGCTGCAGCTGGCGGGGCCGACTCTCGCCGATGGCTACCTCGGCGATCCGGAACGCACGGATGCGGCCTTCCTCCGCGACGCCGACGGCACCCGGTGGTATCGCACCGGGGATGCGGGCGAGATCGACGGCGACCGCCTGCGGGTCGTCGGCCGGCTCGACAACGTGATCATCTCCGGCGGCGTCAACGTGTCGCTGGACCGGGTGGAGCGTGTGGTCCGGGGGATGCCGGGGCTCGCGGATGCGGTCGTCGTCGCCGCGCCCGACGATCGGTGGGGCGAGGCATCCGTCGTGGTGCTCGCCGACGCGACCGCCGGCGTGGACGCCGAACTGCTCGATCGGATCCGACGCGCCGTGGGCGTCGAGCTCGGCGCGCCCGCGCGACCGTCGCGCATTCTGCGGGTGGCGCAGATCCCGACGCTGACCAGCGGCAAGCCCGACCGGGTCGCTCTGCGCCGGCTCGCCGCATCCTGAGCCGCCGTCGCCTGCGCCGTCGCCTCGGATTCCGAGGACATTCCGGATTCTGAGGACGCTCCGGCCCTGAGCATCCTCGGAATCCCGGATCTCCTCACAACCCGGATCTCCTCGGAATCCCGGATCTCCGCACAACCCGGCTCTCCTGAAGCCCTCGGGATCCCCTCACAACCCGGCTCACCTCGAGCCCCGGGATCTGCTCGAGACCGAGATTCCTCACGACCGGGGGGCACAGGGCGCGGGCCTAGGATTGTTCCCCGTGGCAGGCAAGACCAAGAAGCGACCCCGTTCCGGCCCGCAGCGGCAGCATCCGCGCGGCAACCCGCAGAAGGCGCACGTCCCGCGCGACCCGCGCGTGCACGCGACCGCCTCGGCGGGCGACTGGATCGGCGCGGCCCGGCTGCGGACTCTCCCGCTCGCCGTCACTCCCGTGCTCATCGGCACCGGCGCGGCCCGGCTGGTCGACAACCAGTTCCACTGGCTGCTCGCGCTCGGATGCCTCGCGGTGGCCGTGTTCATGCAGATCGGCGTGAATTACGCCAACGACTACAGCGACGGCGTGCGCGGCACGGACGACTATCGTGTCGGCCCTGCGCGCCTCACGGGGGCCGGCAAGGCCCGGCCGCGCACCGTGCTGATCGTGTCGCTGAGCTTCCTCGCGCTGGCGGCGGTGGCCGGTCTCGCCCTCACGATCCGCACGCAGCAGTGGTGGCTGATCGCCGTCGGCGCGGTCTGCATCGTCGCGGCCTGGTTCTACACCGGCGGCAAGCGCCCCTACGGTTACAACGCGCTCGGCGAGCTCTTCGTCTTTGTGTTCTTCGGGCTCGTCGCGACGATCGGGACGACCTGGATCCAGGTGCAGTCCGTGCCCCAGGAGGCCTGGTTCGGCGCGGTGGCTGCCGGGCTCTTCGCGTGCGCCGTGCTGCTGGTCAACAACCTGCGCGACATCGACCAGGACCGCATCGCGGGCAAGCGCACGCTCAGCGTACTGATCGGCAAACGCGCCACCCAGGTGCTGTTCTCGGTGTTCGTGCTGGTGCCGTTCGGCATCTCGAGCTACCTCGCGGTCTTCTACCCGATCGCATGGCTCGCGCTGATGGCGCTGCTCATCGTGCTGCCGGCCGTGCTGATCGCCTGGACCTTCGGCAAGCCCAAGGAACTCGTGATCGCCCTGAGCCTGACTTCGGTCGGCTCGCTCGTCTACGCCGGGCTGCTCTTCTGGGCCTTCACCGGCTGAGATCGACCCCGGCGGTTCAGCGCGGGTCGCTGGTGCCGGATGCGGCGTCCGTCGCCGCGTCCTCGGCATCCGCGTCCGCCTGGGCTGCGGGCCGGCGCGGCTCGCGACGGCCGAGACCCGCTGTGGCCTCGCTCAGCGGGCGGCGCAGGAACAGCATCGACAGGCTCAGCCCGATCAGCGCGGCGAACATCGCGGCGAGCCAATACAGCTCCTGGAACACCGGGATCAGCATGAGGATGCCGAACGGCACGAGGAACGCGAGGATGCGCAGCACCGAATAGACGATCGCGGGTCGGGCATTCACCCCCTCATCCTACGGCGGTGCGGGGAGGCGGCTCCCGCCTGGTTCCCGGTTACGCGGCCTAGGATGGGGTCATGTTCCGGCTCTGGCTCATCCTGGCGCTGGTGGCCGTCGTCTTCTGGGTGTACACCATCGTCGACTGTGCACTGCAGCCGCCGACGAGGCACCGCGGGGTGAGCAAGGGCGTGTGGATCGTCATCGTGATCCTGCTGCCCGTGGTCGGCGGCATCCTGTGGTTCGTGACCGGACGCGGGCGCCGGCAGACCGTGGCGCAGCGCCGCGCACCCGACGACGACCCGCAGTTCCTGCAGACGATCGGGTCGATCAGCGATCAGGACGAACGCATCCGCCGGATCGAGGCCGAGCTCGCACAGCTCGACGCCGAGGACGACACCCCGCCAGGACCGCCCGCGCCGCATCGCCCCGGCGACGACGACGACACCCGCGCCGGCTGAGATGACCGGCTCCGATCCCACCGGCCGCGCGCCGGCCACCGACGCGGCCGCGGCGCTGCTGCAGCGCCTGGTCGAGCGGGGCGTGACCGACGTCGTGCTGAGCCCGGGGTCGCGCTCGCAGGCGCTCGCCCTCGTGGTGGCCGAGCTCGAGAAGCGCGGCGCCCTGCGCGTGCACGTGCGCATCGACGAACGTGTCGCCGGCTTCACGGCTCTCGGCATCGGTCGCGAATCGCGGATGCCGGCCGTCGTGGTCTGCACATCGGGAACCGCCGTCGCGAACCTGCTGCCGGCGGCGCTCGAGGCGCACCATGCGGGCGTGCCTCTGTTGCTGCTCACCGCCGACCGCCCCCCGGAGCTCCGCGGCGTCGGCGCGAACCAGACGACCCGCCAGCCCGGGATCTTCTCCGCCGCGACCCGATTCGAGACCGACGCGCCGGTGCCCGAGGAGATCGACGACGACGGCGCAGGGGCGCAGAGCACGATGCTGCGCCGGCTCGCCGAAGACGCGATCGATGCCGCGCTCGGCTCCGGCACCCGCGCGGCGGGGCCTGTCCACCTGAACCTGCCGTACCGCGAGCCGCTCGCGGGTGCCCTGCCGGAGTGGCTCATGGTCGCCGCGGCGGCGTCCTCGCCGGCCGGAGGCGAGGCGAAGGCGGGTTCCGAGTCCGGCGTCGAGGGCGCGCCGCCCGGGTCCGTCGGCGCATCGGATGCGGCTGCATCCGATGACGACGAGATCGCCGCGTCGGGCGCGTTGTACCAGGGCGGCGGCGGTATCGGCGGGTCGGATCTGCCCGCGGAGTGCGACGACGACCCGACGGTGCTCACCCGGGGGCCGCGGACCGTCGTGATCGCGGGCGCCGACGCGGGCCCCGATGCGGAACGCATCGCCCACGAGGGCGGCTGGCCCCTGGTCGCGGAGGTCGTCAGCGGGTCGCGGTTCGGCCGTCACCTCGTGCACGGCTACCGCGAGCTGCTGCGCGATTCGAACCTCGGCGGCCGGGTGGAGCGGGCGGTGGTGCTCGGGCGCCCCACGCTGAGTCGCGAGGTGACCGCCCTGCTCTCGCGTGACGATGTCGAGGTCGTGGCGCTTCGCGGTCCGGGGGAGCCCCTCAACCTCAACGGCGCCACGACCGCGGTCGACGCGATCGCGGTCGCGGCGGGCACGGCGGACCGGGACTGGCTCGGCGAATGGCTGCGGGCGTCGCGTGCCGCATCCGTGGATCTCGCGCCCCCGGCCCCCGACGCCGACGGGCTCGCCTCGGCCGTGCCGGGGGAGCGGCTCGGGGCGATCTCCGCCGAACTCGAGGTCATGCGCGCGCCGCTCGACCGTGCGACGCTGGTCGACGCGATCTGGCGGGCGACTTGGCCGCACGACCGACTCGTCTTCGGATCGTCGCGACTCGTGCGGGTCGCGGACCAGGTGCTCGGCGGCAAGAAGGTGCCGGTGCACGCGAATCGCGGGCTCGCGGGCATCGACGGCACGGTCGCGACGGCGCTCGGCATCGCGATCGCGAGCCAGGGCGGCGGGCGGCCCGGGATCACGCGGGTGCTGCTGGGGGATCTCGCCCTGCTGCACGACGTCGGCGCGCTGCTGCTGCCCGCCGCGGAGGAGGAGCCCCGCATCCAGGTCGTCGTCGGCAACGACGGCGGCGGCACGATCTTCGACGGTCTCGAGGTCGCCGCGATCGCGGGTGACGAGGCCATGGAGCGGGTGCTGTACACGCCGCAGTCGGCGCGGCTGGAGCAGCTCGCGCTCGCCTACGGCTGGGAGTACCAGCGCGTCACGACGCGCGCCGCGCTCGATCAGGCACTGACCTCCCCGGTCGGGGGGCGCCAGCTGCTCGAGGTCCCCCTCTCGCGCTGACCCCCCGCCCCTTCTTTCCGCGCTGACCCCCCGCCGTCCCGCGCCCGCGCCCGCGCTGACCCCCCCGCCCCCTCGCCCACCGCTCCTCTTCCCGCGAGACAGCATCCGTTCCACCAGACAGCACGGATTCCATGCGGTTTCGTGGAACGGATGCTGTTTCGCGGTCGGGGTGGGGCGGGGGCGAGTCCCGCGGCCGCGGCGGGCCCGCGGCCGGGGCGGCGTGCGAGCCCGGGGTGGGGCGGGCCCGAGGGCGCGGCGCGCGGCGCGCGGGGTGGGGTCAGGCGAGGGCGTCGACGATCGGGCGGAACTTCACGCGCGTCTCGAGCATCTCGGACTCCGGGTCGCTGCCGGCGACGATCCCGGCCCCGGCGTACGCCGTGAGCGGGATCGGGGATGCCGCGGCACCGGGGTCGAACTGCGCGCACCGCAGCGCGATCGCCCATTCGCCCGATCCGTCCGCGTCGATCCAGCCGACGGGGCCGGCATAGCGACCGCGATCGAAGGGCTCCAGGCGGCGGATGACCTCGAGCGCCTGCGCCGTCGGCGTGCCCGCGACCGCGGCGGTCGGATGCAGCGAGCCGACGAGGTCGAGGGCGGATGCGGCATCCGCGAGACGCCCCTCGACATCGGTCGCGAGATGCCACACGTTCGGCAGCTTGAGCGTGAACGGCTGTTCGCTCGCGCGCAGCGCGCTCGTGTGCGGGCGCAGCGATTCCAGCACGCTGCGCACCGCGAACTGGTGCTCGTCCTGGTCCTTCGTGCTCGTGGCGAGGGCGAGGGATGCGGCGGTGTCCGCATCCGGGTCGGCCCCGCGCGCGCGGGTGCCGGCGAGAACCCGCGCGGTCACGGTGCCGGCATCGACCGTGACGAGGGTCTCGGGGCTCGCGCCGATCAGCCCGTCGACCGCGAACGCCCAGGTGTCGGGGTAGCCGGAGGCGAGGGCGCGCACCAGGCGGCGCAGGTCCGAGCCCGCCGGCACGGTGCCCTCGAGGTTGCGCGCGAGCACGACCTTGCTGACCTCGCCCGCCGCGATCGCGGCGAGCCCCGCGCGCACGGCGGCCATGTAGCCGTCGGCGCTCAGGGATCCCGGTCCGAGGGTCGCCGACCAGTGCGGGCCGTACTCGGTGGCCCGGGGCGCCGGGGTGACGGCATCCGCACGGCGGACCGTCGTGATCCAGGACCGCCCGCCGCGGCGGCCGACGACGACGCCCGGCACGACGAGCGTGCTCGCGCGGGCGGAGGCACGGTCGAAGGCGAGCGCGCCGAAGCCGACGAGGCCGGTTCCGGGGATCCCGAGCGGGTCGTCGATCTCCGCCCGTGCGGCGACCTCCCGCCAGGCATCGCCGACGCGGCGTTCGCTCCGGCGGTCGTCGGCCACGATCTCGACGGGTGCGCCGAGGCCGACCATCCCGTCGCCGCGACGCTGCCAGACGAGCGGATGCGTCGGATCGGTGTAGACGAGCAGATCGTCGACGTGGTCGATCTCGCGGGTCTCGACGAGCAGTCGAGGGGGAGCGGATCGGGTCACCCGTCAAGCCTAGACTCGGTCGGGTGACCGAGGATCCGTCCGCATCCGCCCGCCGACCGGGTGCCGCCCCGCCCGCGTCGTCCCCCGTCCGCCCCGCGATCGGCGCCCCGGTGACGTTCCGCTGGCGCAAGTGGGACGGTGCGCCGCACTGGGTGCACGAGTGCGTGTACCTCGGCCGGGACGAGTGGGGAGACTGGGTCGGTCAGCGCGACGGCTGGCGCTCCGTCCGGCCGGGCCGCGACGTCGTCGCCGAGGGGGCGAACGTCACGCTCGTGCCGCCGAGCGGCGAGTACGCGTGCACGATCAACGAGTCGCATCCCCGCATCCGGATCTACATCGACCTCGCCTGGGACGTGCGCTGGTCCGACACCGCGCCGGATGAGATCGAGGGCATCGACATGGACCTCGACGTCGTGCGGGCGCTCGACGAGCGCGGGCTCTACATCGACGACCGCGACGAGTGGGACGAGCACCGCGTGCACTACGGATACCCCGCCCCCATCGTGACGCGCCTGGAGGACCTGGCGGTCGACCTCGAGCGCCGGGTCGGCGCGTTCGAGGCGCCGTTCGACGACGCGACGGCCGCCCGCTGGCTCGCTCGCCTCGCCGCACTCTGACCGCTCCGGGGACGCCCCGTGCCCGGCCTCCCAGATAGGGGGCGCCGCCGAGGCTTAGGCTGGACGGGTGAGCGAACCGCACAATCGCGCCGACCTCGGCAAGGACCCGCAGCGCGTCAGCGGCATGTTCGACCAGGTGGCCCAGAACTACGACCGCACGAACACGGTGCTGAGCCTCGGCAACGATCGGCTCTGGCGCATCGCGGCGACCCGGGCGATCGCCCCGCGTGCCGGGCAGCGGATCCTCGACCTCGCCGCCGGCACGGGCGCGAGCTCGGTGGCCCTCGCCCGCTCCGGCGCGGAGATCGTCGCCGCGGACTTCTCGCCCGGCATGATCGCCGAGGGTCGGCGCCGGCACGGCGACGTGCCGAACCTGTCGTTCGTCGAGGCCGATGCCACCGCCCTGCCCTTCGCGGATGCGGAGTTCGACACCGTGACGATCTCGTTCGGCCTGCGCAACGTGAACGACCCGCGCGCGGCCCTCGCCGAGATGCGTCGTGTCACCAAGCCCGGCGGGCGCCTCGTGATCTGCGAATTCTCGCACCCGCAGCATCCGCTGTTCGCGGGGCTGTACCGCTTCTACAACGACCGCGTGCTGCCGGTGGTGGCCAAGGGTGTGAGCTCGAACGCCGAGGCGTACGACTATCTCAACGAGTCCATCAAGGACTGGCCGGACCAGCGCACGCTGAGCTCCTGGATCCGGGATGCGGGCTGGACGAACGTCGCGCACCGCGACCTCACGTTCGGCATCGTCGCCCTGCACCGGGCCCGCGTCCCGCAGGCCTGAGCCGGCCGCCGCACACCGCTCACGGCTCATCCCCGGCTCGGCCCGGGACCGGAGCTGTCCACCCCGGGTAGGCTGGGGATGTGACTCGGAGCCCCTCCGCGCCTGGCGCGCACCTCGCGAACCGACTCGGCCTGACCGAGCGCGTTTTCGCCGGTCCGGCCTCGCGCCGGCTGCTGCGCACGGTCGAGGAGGGACTCGATCGGGTCGAGGCGCAGTTGAGCGACGAGCTGCGCATCACCGATCGCATCGCGGATGCGGCGAGCCGGTACCTGTACGAGGCAGGCGGCAAGCGCGCCCGCCCGATGCTCACCCTCCTCACCGCTCAGCTCGGCGACGGCATCACCGACGAGGTGATCGAGGGTGCCGCGGCGCTCGAGCTCACCCACCTCGGCTCGCTGTACCACGACGACGTGATGGACGGCGCGGACAAGCGCCGGGGCGTGCCCGCCGCGCACTCGGTCTGGGGCAACAGCGTGGCGATCCTCACGGGCGATCTGCTGTTCTCCCGCGCCAGCCAGATCATGGCTCGCATCGGCGAGCGCGCCATCCGGCTGCAGGCCGACACGTTCGAGCGTCTCGTGCTCGGGCAGATGCATGAGACCGTGGGTCCCCCCGAGGGTGCGGACGCGGTCGCCTATTACCTGCAGGTGCTCTCCGACAAGACGGGTTCGCTCATCGCTGCGGCCGCGCAGGCGGGCGTGCTGTTCTCGAACGCTCCCGAGGAGTACCGCGAGCCGGTGCTGCAGTTCGGCGAGAAGGTGGGCGTGTCGTTCCAGCTGCTCGACGACGTCATCGATCTCTCCGCCGATCCGGCCGTCACCGGCAAGGTGCCCGGCACCGACCTGCGGGCGGGCGTGCCGACCATGCCGTACCTGCTTCTCGCGACGCGCGAGGACGCCGCATCCGTCGACCTGCTGGCCCGCATCGACGAAGGCGTGACGCGGATCGCGGATGGCGCCGACCCGGCGCTGCTGGACGGACCGCTGGCCGAGCTGCGCGAGCACGAAGCGACCGACGAGACGCTGCGGCTGGCGAACGCATGGTCCGAGGAGGCCGTCGCTGCGCTCGCCCCGCTGCCGCGAGGCCCCGTCCGCGAGGCGCTGACGCGATTCGCGGATGCGGTCGCCGACCGCAGCAGCTGACCCGCACGAACGCCGCGGCGGGTCGTCGTCGACGCGCGCCGCATCCACGAAAGGGATACCCATGAGCAAGCTGAGGCTGGCGATCGTCGGCGCCGGGCCCGCGGGCATCTACGCGGCCGACCTGCTGCTGAAGGCCGAGCGCGCCTTCGACGTGTCGATCGACCTGTTCGAGCAGCTGCCCGCACCCTACGGGCTGGTGCGGTACGGCGTGGCCCCCGACCACCCGCGCATCAAGGGCATCATCACGGCCCTCCGCGACGTGCTGGACCGCGGCGACATCCGGCTGTTCGGCAACGTGCGGTTCGGTGAGGACATCACCCTCGCCGACCTCAAGAAGCACTACAACGCCGTCATCTTCTCGACCGGCGCCATCCGCGACGCCGGTCTCGACATCCCCGGCATCGACGCCGAATCGTCGTTCGGGGCGGCCGACTTCGTGAGCTGGTTCGACGGTCACCCCGATGTGCCGCGCACGTGGCCGCTGGATGCGGAATCCGTCGCCGTCATCGGCAACGGCAACGTGGCGCTCGACATCACGCGGATGCTGGCCAAGCACGCGGTGGATCTGCTTCCCACGGAGATCCCCGACAACGTGTACGCCGGGCTCGAGGCATCGCGGATCACCGACGTGCACGTGTTCGGCCGGCGCGGTCCCGCGCAGGTGAAATTCACGCCGCTGGAGCTGCGGGAGCTCGGCGAGCTGCGCGACGTCGACATGGTCGTCTACGACGAGGACTTCGACTACGACGAGGCCACCCGCACGGCGATCTCCAGCAACAAGCAGATCATGGTGATCGACCGGGTGCTGCAGTCGTGGCGGCAGCGGCCCGGCGTCAACAACGCGGGCGGCGAGGCGTCGCGACGCCTGCACCTGCACTTCTGGGCGAAGCCGGTCGAGGTGAAGAAGGACGCCGACGGCCGGGTCGCCGGGTTCGTCTACGAGCGCACCCGCCCCGACGGCGAGGGCGGCGTGGTCGGCACCGGCGAACTGCGCGAGGTCGCGGTGCAGCAGCTGTACCGCGCGGTCGGCTACTTCGGCTCGCCGCTGCCGGGTGTGCCGTTCGACGAGCGCCACGGCGTGATCCCCAACCACGAGGGCCAGGCGCTGCATCCGGACTCGAACGAGATCGTCCCCGGCGTCTACGCCACCGGCTGGATCAAGCGCGGACCCGTCGGGCTGATCGGACACACCAAGTCCGACGCCATGGAGACGGTTCGTCACGTCATCAATGACCAGGGGTCGTGGTGGCGGCCCGAGGACCCGTCGGAGGAAGCCATTCCGGCGCTCCTCGCCGAGCGGGGGGTCCGTTGGACCGACCTCGACGGCTGGCACCGCCTGGACGAGCACGAGATCGCCCTGGGCGCCCCGCACGAGCGTGCGCGCATCAAGGTCGTGGAGCGCGACGTGATGGTGGACGTCTCCCGCGGCGAGTAGGCCCGTCGGCGCACGCGCTGCGAGTATCGGCGTCGGCGGCGTGCGGCG
>JAVBUN010000302.1:0-4086 GCA_031555335.1 Microbacterium sp. | reverse complement strand
TCGCGATCCGCACGCCCTCGCCCTGCGTGGTCTGCCACGCCTGACGGATGCCGTAGCCGTCGAGCCAGTACTCCTGCGCCCGCACCGGATCCACGCCCGGCGCGGCATCCACGGGGCCTGCGGGAACGACGGTCGCGGGCGCGGCGGGCGGCGTCGCGGCGTGCGCGGGAACGGCGGTCGCGAGCAGGCCCGCGACCAGCACCAGCGCCGCGCTCCTCATCACCGCCGCCATCGTCCTCATCCGGTGGCGCTCCCGGCCCGCGCGGCGCCCGGCTCGGCGCAGAGGCAGCGCTCCGGCGACCACGAGCTGCGCGCCAGCGCCGCATCGCCGATCGGATTGACTCCCGGGCCCGCGGCGAGCGCGTGACCGGCGAGCGCGTGCAGGCACTTCACCCGCGTGGGCATGCCGCCCGCCGAGATGCCCTCGATCTCGGGCACCTGCCCGTAGGCGCCACGGTCGCGCAGGTAGGACTCGTGAGCGCGGGCATAGGCCTCGCGCACGTCGTCGTCCTCATCGAGCATCGCGGCGAGCTCGGGCATGACGTGCTCGGCCTCGAGGGTCGACATGGCGGCCGTGGCAGCGGGATGGGTCAGGTAATAGAACGTCGGGAAGGGCGTGCCGTCGTCGAGGCGCGGGGCGGTGGCCACCACGGTCGGGTTGCCGCATACGCACCGCGCGGCGATGCCGAGCACATTGCGGGCGGGACGGCCCAGCTGTGCCCGCAGCACCGCGAGTTCGGCATCGGTCACGGGCGGGTACGGCAGGGAGCTCACCCCGCCAGGGTACCGTCCCGCATCCGCCGATCCCTGCGGGATCACGGCGCGGGCGTCTGCTCCGTCGCCGGGTCGGATGCGGCGGGTGCCACGGTCTGCGCCGCGCCGGCGCTCGTCACCGAGCGCACGAACTGCGCCATCCAGTCGGTGCGGGTCTGCTCGACCTCGTCGCTGACGGGAGCCTGCTCCTGCGGCTGCTGCGCCGCCGACAGATCGTTGTCGACGAGGTAGACGACCTCGCCGGGAAGCACGTAGTAGAGCCGCTCGCGGGCCTGCGTGGTGATGTAGGCAGGGTCGTCCCAGCGGTCGCTCTGCGCCTGCAGATCGTCGATCTCGCCCTGCGTGACCTGCACCGAGTGCTCGAGGGCGCGGATGCGGCTCTGCTGGTCGAGGTAGGTGCCGACGGTCGGTACGAGCACGAGCACACCCAGCACCACGAGACCGAGCATGATGACCATGAAGCCGGACAGTCGGATGCCGCCGAGCCACTCCCGCACGTCGACGCGGCGCGCGGCCGCATCCCGCTGCCGGGAACGCGGCTCACCGGGCATGCGGGGACGGGAAGGGGGAGCCGTTCTCGGTGACACGGCTCCCCCTCTCGTCGATGCTCTGCGGTGCGATCAGCCCTTGAAACGGGGGAACGCGGAGCGGCCGGCGAAGACCGCGGCCTCGCCCAGTTCCTCCTCGATGCGCAGAAGCTGATTGTACTTCGCGACGCGCTCGCTGCGAGCGGGCGCACCGGTCTTGATCTGGCCCGCGTTCGTCGCGACGGCGAGGTCGGCGATCGTGGTGTCCTCGGTCTCGCCGGAGCGGTGCGACCACATGGAGCGGTAGCCGTTGCGGGTCGCGAGGCTGACCGCATCCAGCGTCTCGCTGAGCGAGCCGATCTGGTTGAACTTCACGAGCAGCGCGTTCGCGACGCCCAGGTCGATGCCCTGCTGCAGGCGCTTCGGGTTGGTCACGAACAGGTCGTCGCCGACGAGCTGCACCTTGGTGCCGATGGCGTCGGTGAGCGCCTTCCAGTTGTCCCAGTCGTCCTCGGCGAGCGCGTCCTCGATCGTGACGATCGGGTAGTTCGCGACGAGGTCGGCGAAGTAGTCGACCAGCTGCGCGGGGGTCCACGGCTTGCCCTCGACGGTGTAGACGCCGTCCGAGAAGAACTCGGTGGCGGCGACGTCGAGACCCACGGCGATGTCGGTGCCCGGGGTGAATCCGGCCTTCTCGATGGCCTTGAGGAGGAAGTCGAGCCCCTCGCGGTTGCTGGGCAGGTCGGGGGCGAAGCCGCCCTCGTCGCCGAGGCCGGTGCCGAAGCCCGCGGACTTCAGCTCGCCCTTGAGGACGTGGTACACCTCGGTGCCCCAGCGCAGCGACTCGGCGTACGTCTCGGCGCCGATCGGCGCGAGGAAGAACTCCTGGAAGTCGATGCCGTTGTCGGCGTGCTCGCCACCGTTGATGACGTTGAACAGCGGCACCGGCAGGACGTGCGCGTTCGGGCCGCCGAGGTAGCGGAACAGCGGCAGGTCGGCCGAGTCCGCGGCGGCCTTGGCGACGGCGAGGCTGACGCCGAGGATGGCGTTCGCGCCGGTGCGCGACTTGTTCTCGGTGCCGTCGGTCGAGATGAGGATCTCGTCGATGACGCGCTGCTCGCTCGCCTCGACGCCTTCGATGGCGGGGCCGAGCTCGTCGATGACAGCGGCGACGGCCTTCAGCACGCCCTTGCCGCTGTAACGGCTCTTGTCGCCGTCGCGCAGCTCGTACGCCTCGAACGCGCCGGTCGATGCGCCGGAGGGGACGGCCGCACGCTGGACGACACCGTCGTCGAGGAGCACCTCCACTTCGACGGTCGGGTTACCGCGCGAGTCGAGGATCTCGCGCGCGCCTACAGCCTCGATCAGTGCCACAGAGGACTCCTTGAGTTTGGGGTGGCCCTTCCGCCGGGTCGCGCGCCGCGGTGCGGCGTGCGGGCGGGAGGATTGGTGCTCGGAGCGTCGTCGATCCGCAGTCGAGTCTACTGAGACGCCGCGGTCGGCACAGCGGGCCCCGCCGGATCCACCAGGATGGCGACGGCGATGCCGTCCCAGCCCTTCGCGTCGAGGGTCTGGATCGCCGTCGCATCGAATCGCGGGTCGCGCGCGAGCATCTCGAGACCGCGCCGTACGCCCTCGACCTGCGTGTCCGTCGCGGCGGGGTCCGCCACCCGGCCCGAGCGCACGACGTTGTCGACCACGACGACCGCACCCGGGCGGCCGAGGCGGGCGGCCGCATCCAGATAGATCGTGTTGGACTCCTTGTCGGCGTCGATGAAGACCAGGTCGTAGGGTCCCTCGAGCGCCGGCAGCACGTCCGCGGCACGGCCCACACGGATCTCCACCCGGTCGCCGACCCCGGCGCGGTCGATGTTCGCCCGGGCGACCGCGGCGTTGCGGGGCTCGGCCTCGATCGTGGTGACGAGCCCGTCCGCCGCGAGCGCGCGGGCGAGCCAGATCGTGGAGTACCCGCCGAGAGTGCCGATCTCGAGCACGCGTCGCGCACCCACCATCCGCGCGAGCAGGTGCAGCAGCTTGGCGTTCGACGGCGCCACCTCGATGGCCGGCAGCCCCGCCGCGTTCTGATCGCGCACGGCCTGCGTCAGCGCGGCATCCTGGACCACCAGCGTCTCGGTGAGGTACGCATCCACGGCGCGCCAGCGGTCGGGGGTGGGGGCCGCGTCGCTCATACGCCCACCCAACCGGCCCGCTCCCCCGCGGTCAACCCCGCCTCCGCCCCGTGCCTCCGCCTCCATTCCGCCGAGACAGCATCCGATCCACGAGACAGCACGGGTTCCACGCTGTCTCGTGGCGCGGATGCTGTTTCGCGGCCTGAGGGGTGGGTGGGCGGCGGGGTGGCGGGTGGGTGGCGGGTGGGTGGGCAAGCGGGAGGGGGAAGGGGGAGAATCCGAGGATGGGAGTGCGGCGCACGGGCGACCGCGAGCCGCTGCGGGTCGTCGTCGCACCGGACTCGTTCAAGGGCAGCGCGACGGCGCGCGAGATCGCGGATGCGGTCGCCGCGGGCCTGCGCGATGCGTTCGCCGGCGTCATGCCCGCGCCCATCGTGCGCACCCTGCCGCTCGCCGACGGGGGCGAGGGCACCCTCGACGCGATGCGCGACGCCTGGGGAATCGAGATCGGGCGGGTGGCGACGACCGACGCGATCGGCCGGCCCACGACCGCGCGGTTCGGGGTCTCGCCCGACGGGCGCACCGGGGTCATCGAGGCGGCCGATGCGAACGGGCTGCCCGGCGTCTCCGACGTCCCGCTGCGTCCGCTCGCGGCG
>JAVBUN010000217.1:0-4637 GCA_031555335.1 Microbacterium sp. | reverse complement strand
ACGGCGACCACTACGTGCTGTCAGCCGACCTTCCGGGCGTCGACCCGGGATCGGTCGACATCGACGTCGATGGGCAGCTGCTCACGATCCGTGCGCAGCGCACGCTCACCGCGGGCGACGACGTCAAGTGGATCACCCGGGAGCGGGAGACGGCGACCTTCGTCCGCCAGCTGAACCTCGGCCAGGGGATCGACATCGACCGCATCAGCGCGGCGTACGACAACGGCGTGCTCTCGGTCACCATCCCGGTGAGCGAACGCGCGAAGCCCCGTCGCATCGAGGTGTCCTCGCGCGGCGGCGCCGAGACGATCTCCGCCCGCGAGATCGACGGGCCGCAGCCGGTCGAGAACTGAGCGCGACGGGAGGGGGCGGCGGAAGGCCGCCCCCTCCCCCGGATCGGGGCCCGCCGCGCCCATCACGGGCCGCCGCGCCACGGCCGCCGGTGCGTCCATAACCGATCCCGCGCGGCAATGGAAGTCTTACCGCCGCGCGACCCGGGCGCGATAGACCTGGAGCATGAACAGGATTCACTACGCGGGAGATTCCTTTCTGACGGGCACCGAGATCGCGGACGCGCTGGTGGACTACGCGCAGGCGCTCGCCCAGGTGCAGGCCGCGGCGACGGTGGAGCTCCCTGTCCTCCTTGACGACGGATCCTCGGGCAATGTCAAGGTCCTCGTCGGGCCGGCCAGCCAACTGGTGTCGAGCCCCGAGCATTCCGACGTCGAGGAGATGATCGACGACGGGCTGGTCACCCATCTCGGCCTCGAGGCGGTCCGCATCCGTCAGTACGGGAGCGCCTCGACACCCCCGTCCGTGTCGCGCACGGTGCCGGCGGAAGGCTGGTCCGAGCACGGCATCTGACGCCCTCAGCCCCAGAGGTCGCCGTCGGGTCGCGGTCTGATCGGGCCGCACCTCGGGTGGGGGCGCAGCAGCGCCCGGTCGCCGCAGGTCGGTCGCGTCATGCGTCGATGGTGAGGGCTGCCCGCGCGTTCCAGCCGGGGTCGTCACATCGCGGATGCGGCCGCACCGGGCACCGACCCGCCTCGCGGTGCACACGACCCTCGCGGCGCCGTACCCCGGTGGGGTACGGTAACCCCCAACCCGCAACCCGCACGGGTCACCCGGCCGATGACGGTGCCCGGCGAAGGACGCACGACGTGACAGCGAATCCCGAAGCGCATGAGACCGCGCGACGCATGGCGGATGCCATCCGCGCGAGTTCTCCCGTGCCCGGCCTGACGCGTCGTTCCCCGGTCCATCGCCTCGGCCGCCGGCGGCTCGGCGCCGGCGCAGTGCTGGCGCAGTCGTTCGGATCGATCGCCCCGGCCGCCGCGAGCTCGGTGACTCCCGCCCTCGCCATGGCGGTCGGCGCGGGCAGCGGGGCCGTATGGTCGGCGCTCCTCGCGCTCGGTGCAGCCTTGCTCATCGCCTCGATGATCAACGTCTTCACCCGGCGGATGGCGGCCCCGAGCTCGCTCTACGCCTTCGCCGCACAGGGAATCGGTCGCACCGGCGGCTTCCTCTCGGCCGTGGCGCTGCTGGTCGGGTACGGCGCGATCGCCATGATGTGCGTCGCCGCCGCGACCCTGCACTTCGCTGCGGTGGCGGGTCGGCTCGCCCCCGCTCTCGCGACCGGCGCCGCGGTCGTGGTGGCGGCCGTCCTGATCGGCGGGCTGCTCACCGCTCTCATCGCGGTGATCGTCCGACGCGGCACGAGTTCGACCTGGGCGGTGCTGCTCGGTCTGGAGCTGCTGTCGGTGCTCGCCGTCCTCGTCGCGTGCGGCCTGCTCATGACCACCCCCGTCGAGGGCAGCGCATCGGCACCGCCGCCCACCCCACGGGAGCTTCCCTCGACGGGGTTCGTCGGCCTGCTCGCCGGCGTCCTGGTCTGCGCGTCGGGATTCGTGGGGTTCGAGTCCGGATCGGCTCTCGGGCCCGAGGCGCGACGCCCCTTCCGCGTCGTACCGCGGGTCATCCGGTGGACGCCGCTGATCTCGGGGACCGTGCTGCTCATCTCCACGTTCGCGCAGGTGCGGGCGTTCGGCCTCACCGACGTCGACCCGGCCGCCACCCCGGCACCGCTGCACGATCTGCTCGGCGCCTTCGGCTACGGCGGCTTCTGGCCCATCACGCTCGATCTCGCCGTCGGCTGCTCGTTCGCACTCTGCGCGATCGCCTCGCTCACCGCGCTCGTGCGTCTGCTCTTCGCCCTCGGCACCGAGGGCGTGCTGCCGAGCCGGCTCGCCCGCGTGCACCGCCGCTTCCGCACCCCGACGACAGCTCTCGCCTGGTCCCTCCCGATCATCGTCATCGTGCCGGCGCTCTGCACGACGGCGGGGATGCCGGTGCGCGATCTGATGGACACCCTCACCGCCGTCGGAGTGCTCGGGTACATGCTGGCGTATCTCGGCGTCAGCGCGGCGGTGGTGCCGTTTCTGCGTCGGATCGGCGAGATGACCCCCCTCCCCGCCGTCGGCGCGACCGTCGCGGTGATCGCGCTGGGCGTGCTCATCCCGACCTACGCCGCCCTGCAGATCGCCACCGGCTCGGGCGCCGCGGTCCTGGTCATGGGGCTCATCGCGGTCGTGGCGGTGATCGGCTTCGTCCTCATCCGACGGCATCGGCCGCAGGGGGCGCAGGCCATCGGCATGTTCGACGCGACCTCGGCCGAAGACGTGCTGCACGCCGCGCAGCCGTCGACCCGCGGGCGGGACCGGTCATGACCGACACGCATCGCGGCACGCGCACGGCGCCCGACTCGCTGCTCGCGGCGAGCGCGCGCACCCCGTCGCCGGAGGTGACGGGGCGACAGCCGAAGGCGGTCAGCTCGGCCCTCGACGTGCTCGAGGAGGTCGCGCACCACGCACCGGGCGTCACCGCGAAGGAGATCTCCCGCGCGCTACGTCTCAGTGCGCCGACGACCTACCGTCTGCTGAATCTGCTCGTGGCGGACGAGTACCTGGTGCGCCTTCCGGATCTCCGGGGCTTCGCGCTCGGCCGCCGCGCGATCGAGTTCGCCGGCTTCGCCGCCGCCCCGTGGCCGGTCGTGCCGCGGCGTGCGCACGCGGTGGTGGCGCGCGTGCGCGGTCTCACCCGGTGGGGTATCCACCTCGTGGGCTACCGCGGCGGTCAGCTGTACCTGCTCGACCCGGACCCCGACCACCCGCCGCACGACGAGATCCACCTGCGCTGCCACCCCGACGACTTCGCGGTGGGCATGCTCATGCGTCTTCACGACGGCACCGGCGACGAGGCGGCCGGTGACGACATCGTCGATCACGCCGTCCGGGTCGGCGGCTCCGATCCGAGCACGGGATGCGTCGCCCTCGCGATCCGAGACGAGCACGGGATGCTGGCGGCAGCGCTCGCGGCGACGGGGCCCGTGGCGCGCTTCCCGGACGCCCTGCCCGACACCCTCGCCATGCTGCGACCCGCGGCGGAGGAGCTCTCGGATCTCTTGACCTGAGAACGCCGCGACCCCGGCGGTCGTGCCGCCGGGGTCGCAGGGATCAGTGCCCCGGGTGTTCGTGCGTGCCGTCGGCGACGCCGTGGCCGTGCGCCCCGTGGTCATGCGCACCGTGGTGCGGATGGCACGCCGCCGGCTCGGATGCGGGCAGGTCGAGCGCCGGGTTGCCGTCGAAGAACCCCGAGGGCTTGAGCGAGAACCCGGTGCGGTGCAACGGCATCACCGGCCAGTCCTCGGTGCGGGTCACGTGGTGCACGCCGAACGTGTACCAGAGCACGACGTCCTGGTTCTGCAGCGGGCGGTCGGCCGCCACGTACGCCGGCAGGCCCTCGCCGCCTGGGCTCTGGTACGGGTAGTCGCCCGCGGCGAAGCGCTCCGTCGGGTCGTACTGGGTGACCCAGAGCTGGTGACGGATGAAGCCGGCGCGCTGCAGCGCGGGAGCATCCGGGTGGAGCAGGTGCGACGCGTTCTCACCCGGCATGATCCGGTAGCCGACCGGGTCGCCGACGATGTTCCTGCTGTCCTCGTTGATCACCTTCCAGTAGCGGCCGCTGGCGAAATCGAGGTCGCGCTGCGCCTCGCTCTCACGGGTGAGCGGGTTCGACACGGTCTCCCACGCGTTGCCGTACGGGTTCTCCGGCCCGGCCGGGAGGGAGTGGCTCTCGATCTCGACGACGGTGTTGACCGGGCCGTCGACGGCCATGTCCATCCGCGCGTTGAAGAAGTGCTGGTGGTGCGGCGCGTAGAGTCCCGGGGCGATCTTCGCGCCGTGCCGGGGGGTCTCGCCCTCGACGTAGGCGCCGGTCGACATGATGCCGGTGAGCTTCACCTCGCACTCGATCGTGCCGTCCTGGTAGAGGTACCAGTAGAAGCCGTAGTCGTAGTTCGCGAGGGTCATGAACTGCGAGATCACGAGGCGGCGCGACCGGCGCACGATGCTCGCTCCGTTTCGCAGGTCGGTGTGCTTCCAGAGCACCCCCGCATCCTCCTCGTGCAGGCAGATGGCGTTGGTGACGGTCTCGCCGGTGCCGTCGGAGCCGGCGAGCGCGACGTCGAAGTAGCGGATCTCGCCGAGGCAGTCGCATCCGAGTTCGAGGCTGTTCGCGTTCTTGCCGAGGCCGTCCTCGCCGCCGTCGAACACGCTCTTGCGCACCTGCGTCGGCGCGGT
>JAVBUN010000288.1:0-15122 GCA_031555335.1 Microbacterium sp. | reverse complement strand
GGTGCGCGCGCTCCGTGAGCGCGGGCTCGACCGTGGCGTCACCGCACGTCGGGCGATCGGTTACGCGCAGGCGATCGCCGAGCTGGACGGCGAGCTCGCCCGCCCGGACGCGATCGCGCAGACGCAGGCCCTCACCCGCCGTTACGCCCGGCGGCAGGTGTCGTGGTTCCGACGCTACGAGGGACTCGGCTGGGTGCCGCCGGACGTCGCGCCCGACACCCTGATCGAAGGAGCGGGATGACCGTCCGCATCCGCGCGTTCGACGAGCGCGAGACCGAATCCGTCGTCGCACTGTGGCACGAGGTCGGGATCACCCGGCCGTGGAACGATCCGCGCCGCGACATCGCCCGCAAGCTCACCGTGCAGCCCGAGCTGTTCCTCGTCGCCGTCGATGGTGCGGAGGTGGTCGGTACCGCCATGGGCGGGTACGACGGCCACCGCGGCTGGCTCTACTACCTCGCGTCCGCGCCGCACCGCCGCGGAGAGGGGATCGCGGCCGCGCTCGTCGCGGAGATCGAGCGGATGCTGCGGCACATGGGGTGTCCCAAGGTGCAGCTGATGGTCCGGCCCGACAACGCCGGCGCCCGGGGCTTCTACGACGCGCAGGGCTACGAGCCGTTCGACACGTGGGCGACCGGCAAGCGTCTCATCGCCGACTGAGCGGCACGGCTTCGCCGACGTCCGGCCGGGCGAGGGTGTCGTCGCCCGGGCCGGATGTCCTCCGCTCGGCGAGGGGTACGCGCCGCGCGGCCACGCGCCGCGCCTAGAATGAGGGCATGTCGCACACCCTTCCGTTCACCAAGGGGCACGGCACGGGCAACGATTTCGTGATCATCGAGGATGCCGACGGCGACCTCGAGCTCTCCGCGGATCAGGTCGCGGCCATCTGCGACCGGCGATTCGGCATCGGCGGCGATGGACTGCTGCGTGTGGTCCGCTCCCGGTCCCTCGCCGAGGGCGCGGATGCGGCCGCATCCGGTGCGGAATGGTTCATGGACTATCGCAACGCCGACGGCTCGATCGCCGAGATGTGCGGCAACGGGACCCGGGTCTTCGCCCGATACCTCGATGCGCACGGTCTCGCGGACCTCGACGCCGGACTCGATCTCGGCACGCGCGCCGGTGTGAAGCGACTCACCCGCAGCGACCGGGGGTTCGAGGTGGACCTCGGGGCGTGGCGCATCGAGTCGGACGACGTCCTCGTCCGCGCGCACGGGCTGCAGGTGCCGCGTCCCGGTGTCGGGATCGACGTCGGCAACCCCCACGTCGTCGTCGCGCTGTCGTCGGAGGCCGAGCTCGAGGGCCTGGAGCTCGGTGCGAAGCCGGTTCTCGACCCGCTGCCGGCGCACGGCGCGAACGTCGAGTTCGTGGTGCCCCGTGAACCTCTCGTGCAGGGCGGCGTCGGCGCGATCCGCATGCGGGTGTTCGAGCGCGGCGTCGGCGAGACGCTCAGCTGCGGCACGGGCGTCGCCGCGGCGGCGCTCGCGGTGCGGCACTGGGCGGGTCCCGCGGCTCCCGACGAGTGGGTCGTCGATGTGCCCGGCGGCACCCTCGGGGTCCGGATGCGGGAGGGCCATGTGCTGCTCTCGGGGCCGGCGACGCTCGTCTTCACGGGCGAGGTCGCGCTCGCCTGAGCCCGCCCCGCGGCCCGGCCGCGCGCGGCGCGTCAGCCCGGGAGGTCGGCGGTCGCGCGGCGGCCCCGCAGCCATGCCGCGACGGCGGAGACCACACCGATCGACAGCAGCACGACCGAGGCCGTGACCACCACGGCGAATGCGCCCGCGGGACCGTTCGCCTGCGCGAGCGGTCCGGCGACGGCCGAACCCGCCCCGATCCCCACGACCACACCGCTAGCGGTGAGCGTCATGAGGACGCCGGCGCGTCCCTGCTCGGCGATCGATCCCACGACACCGAAGATCGTCAGCAGCAGCGGACCCTGGAAGGCCCCGGCGACGAGTGCCGCGGCGATGACCCACGGGATCCCGGGCGCGGCCAGCATGAGCAGCGACCCCGCCGTCATCCCCGCCGCCGCGACCGCCCAGCGCGTCCAGCGCCCGATCCGTTCGGGCACCAGCACCATCGCGACCGTGGTCACCGCCGAGCCCACCGCCATCACGGCGTACAGCAGCGCGCCCGCGTCCGGGATGCCGGCGACCTCCGCGAACGCGGTGAGTCCGGTCTGGCTGCCGCCGAAGAACACGCCCATCGACACGAACCCGAGGAAGACGACCGCGACGAGCAGGCGCCGGCCGGGGCGCGCCGGGGCGGCGTCCGCGGTATCGGGGCGCGGGGTCCGTCTCGGGACGAGCCGGTGCGACCCGTGCACCGCGAACTGCGTCGCGAAGACGGCGATGAGGACGGCGGCGAGCAGCACGGCGGCCTGCGGTGCGACGAACGCCGCGGTGATCCCGACGAGGGCGGGGCCGAAGATGTACACCATCTCGTCGACGACGCCCTCGAACGCGAATGCCGCGGGCAGATCCTCGCTCGTGATCGCGAGCCATCGCGCCCGCGAGAGCGCGCCCACCTGGGGGAGGGTCAGCCCGGCGAGCCCCGCCAGGGCGACCGTCGCGCCGTTCGGGAGGACCCCGGCGCCGAAGGTGAAGGCGACCAGCAGCGAGACATGGAGCACCACGGCGATCAGCAGGACGACCCGCTGCCCGCGACGGTCGGCGAGCGTCCCCGACAGAGGTGCGCCGATCGCCTCTCCGGCGGCGGCGGCAGCGGCGGCGAACCCGCCGACCGCGATCGACCCGGTCGCGGAGGTGGCGAGAGTGAGGATCGCGAGGGGCACCATCGACATGGGGAGCCGGCCGAGGCTCGTCGCGAACAGGTAGCTCCACCCCGCGACACGGGGAAGGGCTCGGTATGCGGCGATGCCGCGGGCGGGGGACTGAGGGCTGGTCATGGTGCTCCGAATCGGTGCGTCCCCCACCCGGATCGCACCCTCAGCCCGTCAAGTCTTCGTCCCGCGAGAGTACCAGGACGGCGTGCCCGGTCAGGGCAACGTGATCGGGCCGGTCGGCGTCGCCCCGTGGCGGCGCACCTTCAGCACGCGGAATCCGCGCGCGGTCGCGGCGCGATGGACGCTGTACCCCTGCGGGAAGGTCGCCGAGAGCCACCGCTGCAGCGAGTCGGAGCCGAGATTGCGCGCGACGACGAACCAGGCATCCGACCGCTCGTCCAGACGCGGTATCCATCTCTCCAGCATCCCGTGCAGCTCGTTCTTGCCGACGCGGATGGGCGGGTTCGAGCGGATGGTGCGGAACACCGTCTCCTCGGGAACATCGTCCGGTGTCACGGCGTTGACGTTCGTGAGGCCGAGCCGTTCCGCATTGCGGCGGACGAGATCCAGGGCGCGTTGATTGACATCGACAGCCCACACGGTGGCGTGCGGGGAGGTCAGTGCGAGCGAGAGCGACACCGGCCCCCAGCCGCATCCGAGGTCGAGGAGATGGCCTCCGGGCGGCGGTGGCGGGGTGTTGCTCAGCAAGACGGCGGTTCCCGCATCCAGCCGGTCCGGACTGAACACGCCGCCGGCGGTGACGAGCTCGAGCTCTCGGGCAGCGAGCGTCACACGAATGGTACGGAGGTTCTCGGGACTGGCGGGTGACGCGGTGAAGTAATGGTCACTCCCCATGGAGGAAGCGTAGCGGTTCACCGCCCCGACGCGGGAAGCTAGAGTGAGCGGGCGCTGCGGCGCCGAGAAGGGATTGTATGAGCGACACCACCCACCCCACGGATCGCCCCGAAGAGGATCCGGTGGACCGGGTACTGGCACGCGCCGAGACGCGCGCCCAGGTGCGTGGCGGACTCGGGGCGGCGCAGGCGCTGCAGGACTCCGCGACCGTGACCGATGCCGACGCGGACGGCGCGCAGTGGGACCGCGAGGAGCGGGCGGCGCTCCGACGCGTCGCCGGGCTCTCGACCGAGCTCGAGGACGTCACCGAGGTCGAGTACCGGCAGTTGCGCCTCGAGAACGTCGTGCTGGTCGGCGTGCACCAGCAGGGCCAGCAGGAGGATGCCGAGAACTCGCTGCGCGAGCTCGCGGCGCTCGCCGAGACCGCGGGCGCCGTCGTGCTCGACGGCGTGCTGCAGCGGCGCCCTCACCCCGACCCGGCGACATACGTCGGTCGCGGCAAGGCGGAGGAGCTGCGCGACATCGTCGCTTCGGTCGGCGCCGACACCGTCATCGTCGATGCCGAGCTCGCCCCCAGCCAGCGACGTGCGCTCGAGGACGTCGTCAAGGTGAAGGTCATCGACCGCACGACGGTCATCCTCGACATCTTCAGCCAGCACGCCAAGAGTCGCGAGGGCAAGGCGCAGGTCGAACTCGCGCAGCTCGAGTACCTGCTTCCCCGCCTGCGCGGCTGGGGCGATTCGATGAGCCGTCAGGCCGGTGGTCAGGTCGGTGCGGGCGGCGCGGGAATGGGCTCGCGCGGACCCGGTGAGACCAAGATCGAGCTGGATCGCCGCCGCATCCGCACCCGGATGGCCGTGCTGCGTCGTCAGATCCGCGACTTCGCACCCGCCCGCGACGCCAAGCGCGCCGAGCGCAAGCGCAACACGATCCCCGCGGTCGCGATCGCCGGGTACACGAACGCCGGCAAGTCCAGTCTGCTCAACCGGCTGACGCGCGCCGGCGTGCTCGTCGAGAACGCGCTGTTCGCGACGCTCGACGCGACCGTGCGCCGTTCGATCACGGCGGACGGACGTGTGTACACGCTGACCGACACGGTCGGATTCGTCCGCAACCTGCCCCACCAGCTGGTCGAGGCGTTCCGTTCCACGCTCGAGGAGGTCGGCGACGCCGACGTCATCGTGCACGTCGTCGACGGCTCGCACCCGGACCCGGCCGCCCAGCTCGCGACCGTCCGCGACGTCATCGGCGACGTGGGCGCCCGCGACACCCACGAGATCGTCGTGTTCAACAAGGCGGATCTGATCGATCCGGACACCCGGCTCGTCCTGCGCGGGCTCGCCCCGTCGGCGCTGTTCGTGTCGTCCCGCACGGGTGAGGGCATCGACGAGCTTCGCCGGGTGGTGGAGGACGCGCTGCCGCTTCCCGCCGTGGAGCTGCACGCGCTCGTGCCGTACGACCGGGGAGACCTCGTCTCGGCGGTGCACGAGCACGGCATGATCCTCGCGGAGGCGCACGAGGAGCACGGCACCGCCATCCACGTGCGCGTGCCGGAGGTGCTGGCCGGACGGTTGGCGCCCTTCACCCGCTGACCGTCTCCGCCCGCGGGCGGGGATCAGATCCCGTCGAGCGTCGGCGGCAGCACGTGATACGCGTGCTGTCGTGCCTCGACGGGCAGATCGCCCGCGGCGGCAGCGGTGAACCCGTTGGCCTCGAGCGCGTCCGTCCAGGCCGGATCGCTCCCGGTCCGCGCGAACAGCGGCCGCACGGGCTCACGGCGGACGACCAGGGAGATGTCCCGCGCCGCATCCGTCGTGTCGCCAGCGTCGACCACGATCTCACGCCCGACGGCCGTCGTCGCGACGGACAGGGCGCCGATCGACAGCTCGAGGCGCGGCACATCGGGGGTGTCGAAGCCGAACACCTGACCGAGGAAGGCGAGTTCGCTCTCGAGGGCGTGGATCGCCGTCTCCCGCCGCCGGAATCCGTGGCCCTCGCCCTCGTACAGCACATAGGCGTGGGGCACGCCGTGCCGGCGCAGCGCGTCACGGATCGCCTCGGCCTGCGCCGGGGGGACCACGCGGTCCTCGTCGCCCTGCAGGATCAGCAGCGGCACCCGGAAGCCGTCCGGGCGGCTGAGCGGCGACCGCGAGATGTAACGCTCCTCGGCCTCGGGAAGTGGGCCGATCAGTCCGTCGAGGTACCGCGCCTCGAAGTCGTGGGTGTCGGCCGCGAGCGCCCGGGCGTCGCCGACCCCGTACCGGGACACCCCCGCGGCGAACGTGTCGCGTCCGACGAGCGCCGCGAGCACCGTCCACCCGCCGGCCGAACCGCCCTCGATCGCGAGTCGACCGGCGTCCGCCAGTCCCGCCGCGGCGAGCCCCGATGCCGCGGCGACGACGTCGTCGACATCCACGACGCCCCACTGGCCGCGCAGGCGCTCCCGGTAGGCGCGGCCGTAGCCCGTCGAGCCGCCGTAGTTGACATCCAGCACGCCGATGCCACGGCTCGTGAAGTACGCGACCTTCGCGGATGCGGACGGTCCGACGTGGCTCGTGGGCCCGCCGTGCACCCACACGAGGTACGGCGGCAGTTCGTCGTCCGCGCCCTCGACATCGGGGTTCGTGGGCGGGTAGGCGAACGCGTGCACCTCGCCGTGGGGTCCGTCGACGGTGATCGCGCGGGCGGTGGGCACCCACTCGGGACCCGCGACCGCCGCCCCGCCGGCGATCAGCCGGGAATCCCCGGTCGCGACGTCGAGGTCCCACAGCCCGAGTGTCCGGGTGCGCCCCGCCGCGGTCAGCAGCACCCGGGTGCCCGATGCGTGCTCGATCGACACGGATGCGGTCGCGTCGAGATCGAGGGGTCGCACCCCGCCGGTGGCCGGGTCGATCACCACCAGCTCGTCGCCGCCGTTGGTGCGGACGGCCACGATCCGCCCGTCGGCGAGGAGGGCGAACCATCGGGTGCCGAGCACCCAGAGGGCCCCGCCCGTGTCGGCGTCCGCGGGCGCGAGGGGTTCGTCCGCATCCGGTTCTGCGCCGTGACGGCGGAGATTCCAGCGGCCGTCACGGTCGTCGGTGTAGACGAGGTCGCCATCGGCCGTCCAGATCGGCTGCAGCGCCGCCGACGCGCCGCCGGCGATCTCGGTCCATTCCCCCACCGCATCCGCCTCGATCGTCGCCACGCGCAGGCTCGTGCGGTCCCATGGCATCGCGGGGTGATCCCACGCGACCCAGGCGAGGCGCCCGCCGTCGGGCGACAGGGCCGGCTGCGCGACGAAATCGCTGCCGGCGACGAGCTCGGTCGCCCCGCCGCCGTGCGGATCGATGCGGACGACGGACCGCGCCGGCACCGTCTCGCCCAGATCCTGCTCGCGGACGGCGAGCAGGACACCGTGCTGCCACGACAGCCCGCCGTAGGCGACCCCGTCGAGAGGCGGCGTGAGGGCCACCGGCGGCTCGCCCGCGCGCATGCTCCGCACCCGCTGGTCGGCGCCGTCGACGAAGAAGAGGATGCCGTCGTCGGATGCCGTCCAGGCGCCCCCGCCGTATTCGTGCACCCGCGAGCGCGCGCTCCACGGTGCCGGCAGGACGTCCTCGGTCGAGCCGTCCGCGCGACGCCGACGCACGGCGGTGCGTCCACCCTCCGCGGGCACGCCCTCGGCCCACCAGATCTCGGCCCCCACGTAGCGCGCGCCGTCGAAGCGCGACGACGCCGCCGTCACATCGGATGCGGTCAGGGGCGACGGCCACATGCCGTAGGGGAGTGTCGTGCTCACCCGACCACGTTATGTCGAACCCCTGCGCCGGGTCGACACGGACGTCGCCGGGTGCGCGAGCGACCGCTCAGCCGACCTCGGCGGTCCCGCCGGCCCCGGCCACCTCGGGGACGGGTCGCTCGTCGGGGCGCTGCTGCAGCAGTTCGAGGATCCACGCCCCGATGAGGCAGACGACCAGCACCATGACCGCATCGCCGAACATCAGCGGTCGCAGGGCGAACAGCCAGAGCACCGCGAGGATCACGATGATCGTGCGGACGAGCACCCGATAGCGGGCCAGCCCCCGGCCGAAGGCGCCTGTGTCGAGACCGAGCGCGGCCAGTCGTCGGCGGGCGGCGGCGTTCACGCGCCGGACCGCGCGTCGCACGGCCCGCGCGGGTGCGGAATCGCCCGCGCCCCAGCCCGCCAGCGCGATGATCGCCCCGAGGACGGCGAGCACGACGGCCGACTGCGTCATCGAGGCGACGAGCTGCGCGTAGACGACTCCCAGTCCGGATGCGGAGATCCCGGCGTCCGCCGCCACGACGGGCATCGCGGTGGCGCCCACCGAGAGTGCGACGGCCAGCGCTCCACCGCCGAAGAGGAGGGCCACACCGGCGCCGAGCACTCCCGCGCTCCGCCGGCGGGCGATGCCGATCCCCACCGCGAGCAGGGCCAGCGTGATGATCGGCAGCCACCAGCCGAGGGTCGCGGCCAGGGCGTATGCCGTCCGGAGGGTGGCGAGATTCGACCCGTCGCCCAGGATCACCACGCGGTCGACGGTCGGGATGAGCTGCGCGGCACCGACTCCCCGGTCGACCAGGTTCTGCTTGACGCGCTCGACCACCGCGCCCAGCTGAACGCCGACGCCGTCCTCGGTGCGCACGACGAGACCGCCCCCGTCCGAGGTCGCCGCGGTCGTCAGGGCGCGGTGGGCGGCGCGGGTCGCGGTCGCCCAGACATCGGCGAACGCATCGGAGGCCACGACGCGGGTGACGGTCTGCTGGACGAGGCTCTCCAAACCGTCCGCCGCCGGGCCCGAGAGCATCCCGAGTGCGGAAGCGGCGCGCGGCGGCAGGCCGAGTTCCGCGATGCCGTCGAACACGCTCGTGGTGACCGCCTCGAAGTCGACCTGGTCGGCGATGGCGGACATCGTCTCATCGACGACCATCGCCTGCACCTCCGGGTCGTCGACCAGCGGCGCCAGCGTGCTGACGAAGGCATCCTCCTCGACGAGCTGCACCCTCGCCCAGGCGCCCACGATCGACACCGGGACGAGGACGGCCGCGACGACGATGCACAGGGCGGACACGACGGCGCGCCAGCGCGCGGTGCGCGACGGCCCGCGGGGCGGGTCGCCGGCGGACGAGCCGGCCGTCGCGCGAAGAAGTGCGTTCTCCGCCTCGAGCGCCCGGACGCGCGCATCGAGCAGTTCGGCGTCCCGCGACTGAGCATCGGTCATGCCGTCATTGTGGCGGATCCCGCGCGCCGGCGGGGAGAAGATCACCCGCCCGGGACGATCAGATGGTGCGGAGGATCGCGACGACCTTGCCCAGGACGACGGCCTCGTCGCCGAGGATCGGCTCGAAGGCGGTGTTGCGCGGGAGGAGCCACGTGTGGCCGTCGCGGCGGCGGAAGGTCTTGACCGTCGCCTCGCCGTCGAGCATGGCGGCCACGATGTCGCCGTTGTCCGCGTTCGGCTGGGAACGGACGACGACCCAGTCGCCGTCGCAGATGGCGGCGTCGATCATCGACTCGCCGCTCACCTTCAGCATGAACAGGTCGCCCTTGCCGACCAGCTGACGGGGGAGCGGGAAGATCTCCTCCACCTGCTGTTCGGCGGTGATGGGCACGCCCGCCGCGATGCGCCCGACCAGCGGCACGAGGGCGGCGTCGGCGACGGCGGGTGCCGCATCCGCCGGGTTCTCCGCCGCGGTGCCCGGAAGATCGATCAGCACCTCCATGGCGCGCGTCTTGCCGGGGTCGCGGCGCAGATATCCGCTGAGCTCCAGCTGGTTCAACTGATGGGTGACGCTCGAGAGCGACTTCAGGTCCACCGCGTCGCCGATCTCGCGCATGCTCGGCGGATAGCCGTGCCGCGCGATGGAACGCTGGATCACCTCGAGGATCGCCAGCTGCTTGTCGCTCAGGCTCTTGCGCCGTCGCGTCTGCGGCTTCTCGCGTGCGGTCATTGTCACTCGCTCCCGTCCCGGCGGCCCCGACGACGTTCGAATGTCGGAGGTAGGTGATGTGGTCGTCGTATCGAAACCGTATCCGGGTTGTTCCCGCTCGAACGGCAGCCGCAGGGCGTGTCGTCTTCGAACTTCACAACCGGAATCGGCCCCTTGACACCCTAGAGTATCGAAGATAGCTTCGGAAGAGAGGTTCGCATCCGGCTCTCCCGCCCGAGATTCGGATGCGAAGCTCCCCCCGTCTGAAGGAGACGTCATGACCACGATCGATTTCGCCATCGCCCGCCCCTCCGCGGCCGCTCCGACGACGCGTCTGCGTCTGACGCAGCGCGGGCGGCGTCTGCTCGCCGCGGTCGTGGCGCTGCCGATCGCCGTGGCTGTGGGAGTCGGTGTCCTCAGCGGCGGCGCCGCGCTCGCGTCGCGCTCCGACAGTGCGCCGGCCGGCACCTTCGAGACGGTGACGGTGCTCGCGGGGGAGTCGCTCTGGTCGATCGCCCAGCAGGTCGCGCCCGACGCCGACCCGCGCGACGTGGTCGACGACATCGTCCGCCTGAACGCGCTCGACGGCGCCGAGGTGCGCGCGGGGCAGCGTCTCGCGGTCCCGACCGATTACTCCCGGAGCTGAGTCCCGCCCGGCCCGAGTGCGCGGGCGCGACGCCCTCGCAGGGCCGAGGAACGCGGCGGCCGGTCCTACGATGGTCGCGTGACGTTGAGCTTCGAAGACCTCCCGATCCGCGACGACCTTCGCGGGATGATCCCGTACGGTGCGCCGCAGGCGCCCTTGCCGGTGGCGCTGAACGTCAACGAGAACACTCATCCGGTTCCCGATGAGGTCGCCACCGACATCCTCGCCGCGGTGGGTGTGGCGCTTCGTCAGGTCAACCGGTACCCCGACCGTGAGTTCACCGCCCTGCGTGAGGCGTTCGCGGGGTACCTCGGTGCGGGATTGCGCCGCGAGCAGATCTGGGCGGCGAACGGTTCGAACGAGGTGCTGCAGCACCTGCTGCAGGCGTTCGGTGGGCCGGGGCGCCGTGCGTTCGGCTTCGCGCCCACGTACTCGATGTACCCCCTGCTCACCCGCGCGACCGGAGCGACCTGGGTGCCGGGCGTGCGCGAGAGCGACTACTCGCTCTCCGCCGCGTCGGCAGCCGCGCAGGTCGCCGAGGCGGATCCCGACGTCGTCTTCCTCTGTGCGCCCAACAACCCGACCGGCACCCCGCTCTCGCTCGAGGTCGTCACCGCCGTGTACGAGGCATCGCGCGGCATCGTGATCGTGGACGAGGCCTATCAGGAGTTCGCGCCTCGGGGGACCGCATCCGCGGTCACGCTGCTGCCCGGGCGGGAGCGGCTCGTGGTCTCGCGCACCATGAGCAAGGCGTTCGCGTTCGCCGGCGCGCGCGTCGGGTATCTCGCTGCCGACCCCGCGGTGATCGACGCGCTTCGCCTGGTGCGGCTGCCCTACCACCTGAGCGCGCTCACCCAGGCTGCGGCGACAGCGGCGCTCGGTCACGCGAGCACGATGCTGCGGATGGTCGACGACATCGTGGTGCAGCGCGACCGCATCGCGCGCGAGGTGGTGTCCCTGGGCTACCGCGCCTACGACTCGTGGACGAACTTCGTGCTGTTCGGGGGAGTGGCCGACCCGGCGGAGACCTGGCGGCAGCTGTACTCGCGCGGTGTGCTCATCCGCGATGTCGGCATCGCGCACCACCTGCGGGTGACCGCGGGCACGGAGGCGGAGACGACCGCGTTCCTCGACGCACTGGCCTCGATAGACTCGGGGGCATGAGCACGGACTCCGTCACGCACCGCACGGCCGAAATCCGTCGCGCCACGAGCGAGTCGTCGGTTGAGCTGTCGCTCGATCTCGACGGCACCGGGGCGAGCACGATCGAGACGGGCGTGCCGTTCTTCGACCACCTGCTGACCGCGTTCGCGAAGCACTCGCTCACCGATCTCACGGTGCGCGCGACGGGCGACACGCACATCGACGCCCACCACACCGTCGAGGACGTCGGGATCGTGCTGGGACAGGCGATCCGGCAGGCGCTCGGCGACAAGTCGGGCATCTCCCGCTACGGTGACGCCCTCGTGCCGCTGGACGAGGCGCTCGCGCAGGCGGTCGTCGACATCAGCGGGCGTCCGTACCTCGTGCACTCCGGCGAGCCCGCCGGATACGAGTTCCACCTGATCGGCGGACACTTCACCGGGTCGTTGGTCCGTCACGTCTTCGAGGCGATCGCGTTCAACGCCGGTCTCACCGTCCACGTGCGCGTGCTCGAGGGTCGCGATCCGCACCACATCGCGGAGGCCGAGTTCAAGGCGTTTGCGCGCGCTTTCCGTCAGGCGAAGTCTCGCGATCCGCTCGTGCAGGGGATCCCGAGTACGAAGGGTGCACTGTGACCGGACGCCCCCGGGTGGCGGTGCTGGACTACGGCTCCGGCAACGTGCACTCGGCCGTCAAGGCGCTCGTGGCCGCGGGGGCGGATGCGCGGCTGACCGCGGATCGCCGTGAGGTGCTCGACGCCGACGGATTGGTCGTGCCGGGTGTCGGCGCCTACCGCGCGGTGGCCGAGGCGCTGCGGGCGAGTCGGGGCGACGAGCTCATCGACCGCCGGTTGGCGGGCGGCCGGCCGGTGCTCGGGATCTGCGTCGGGATGCAGGTGCTGTTCGAGGAGGGCGTTGAGCGTGGCGTCGACACGCCCGGTCTCGGCGAGTGGCCCGGAGCGGTGACCCAGCTCGACGCGCCCGTGCTGCCTCACATGGGGTGGAACACGGTCGCGGCTGCGCCCGGTTCCACGCTGTTCGCCGGGATCGAGCAGGAGCGTTTCTACTTCGTCCACTCGTTCGGTGCGCAGCACTGGTCGATGCAGACGCAGGCGCCCTTCCCGGAGCCCCGCCTGACCTGGTGCGATTACGGCGCGACCCCTTTCCTGGCCGCAGTCGAGAACGGCCCGCTGTCGGCCACGCAGTTCCACCCCGAGAAGTCAGGGCATGCCGGCATCCGACTGCTCGCCAATTGGATCGGCACGCTGCGGGCAGACTAGTGTCATACCTCGTGTCGCGTGCCGGGGACGTTCCCCGGACGGGAGCGCACAAGGAGCCATGAACGATTTCGCGTCAACCCCCGAACTCATCCTCCTGCCGGCGGTGGACGTCGCCGACGGGAAGGCCGTCCGCCTGACCCAGGGCGAGGCGGGGAGCGAGACGAGCTACGGCGACCCCGTCGACGCTGCCGTCGAGTGGGCCCGCCAGGGCGCGTCGTGGATCCACCTGGTGGACCTCGACGCCGCGTTCGGTCGCGGGAACAACGCCGCCGTCATGCGTCGGGTCATCAAGCAGGTCAAGGGCGTGCAGGTGGAGCTCTCGGGCGGCATCCGCGACGACGCCAGCCTGGATGCCGCGCTCGAGTCCGGAGCCGCGCGCATCAACCTCGGCACCGCCGCGCTCGAGAACCCGGAGTGGGCGGCGGACGTCATCGGCCGTTACGGCGATGCGGTGGCGGTCGGACTCGATGTGCGCGGCACCACGCTCGCCGCGCGCGGCTGGACGCGTGAGGGCGGCGACCTGTGGGCGGTCCTCGATCGCCTCGAGGACGCCGGCTGCAGTCGGTACGTCGTGACCGATGTCACGAAGGACGGCACCCTGCGGGGCCCCAACGTCGATCTCCTGCGCGAGGTGACCGCGCGCACCCCGAAGCCCGTCGTGGCCTCGGGGGGGATCTCGAGCCTCGACGACATCGCGGCGCTGCGCGAACTCGTGCCGCTCGGCGTCGAGGGCGCGATCGTCGGGAAGGCGCTGTACGCCGGAGCCTTCACCCTGGCCGAGGCGCTGGATGTCGCCGGAGGCTGACGGCCACCCCGCCCACGGGGCGGGCGACTCCGCGGGTGTCCCGTGGGAGGGGCGGCGATTCTCGTCGAACCCGCATTCGGGCGACGACGGTTCCGCGGACCCGGCGCTGCTGGCCGCGCTCACCGCGTTCCGCGCGGGCGGGGGCGACCAGGTCGCGATCGTCGAGGCCTACCGCTCCGCCCGACTGCTCATCCCGCTCGTGGCCGAGAAGGGTGACGAGGGGATCGGGCCGACCGGGCTGACCGTCGACAAGACGCAGGAGTTGTCGATCGTCACGGTCGCGGCGCCCGACGGCCGCCGCGTGCTGCCGGTCTTCACCTCCGTCGAGGCGCTGGGACGCTGGGATCCGGCGGCGCGCCCCGTTCCCGCGGAGGGAGTGCGCACCGCGCTCGCGGCGGCGGACGACGACACGGACCTCATCGTCATCGACCCGGTGTCCGAGACGGAGTTCGTGCTGCGACGGCCCGCGGTCTGGGCGATCGCGCAGGGCGAGTCGTGGGAGCCGAGCTTCGTCTCGCCGGAGGTGTTCCGCGGGCTCCAGGAGAGCATCGGCGGCGAGCTCGCGGTGCTGGATCTCGACGTCGAGCCCGGCGACCCGTCGGGGCGGCTGCGCGGTCCCGAACTGGTCGTGCGGCTGCACCTCATCGACGGTCTCGAGAAGTCGGAGCTCGACGCCGTGCTGTCGCGGCTCGCGACGCGCTGGTCCTCCGACGACCGCATCGCGGTGCTGGTGGACTCCCTGACGGTGAAGCTCGTCCGCTCGACGCGCTGAGGCGGCATCCGCGCGCCCGCCCGCATCCGCCCCCCTCGAGGGGGCGAGGGGGATCAGGTGACGGGGCCGGTCCACTTCTCGCCGGGACCCTTGCCGATCGGGTCGGGGATGACGGATGCCTCGCGGAATGCCAGCTGCACCGATCGCAGGCCGTCCCGGAGCGACCGGGCGTGCATGTCGCTGATCTCGGGAGCGGCCGCGGTGATGAGTCCCGCCAGGGCGTTGATGAGCTTGCGCGCTTCGTCGAGGTCGGTCTGGTGCTCGGGGTCGTCGGCGAGCCCGGTCTTCACGGCCGCGGCGCTCAGCAGGTGCACGGCGGTGGTCGTGATCACCTCGACCGCGGGCACGTCCGCGATGTCGCGGGTCGCCTCGGATGCGGCGCGCTCCTGAGCCTCCCATCGCTCTTCGCGGGCGACGCGGTCGGCGTCGGCGGGGGACAGGTCATCAGGAATCGAGTCCACGTTGCACTTTCTGCTAGAGTGGGCGAGCACCGGAGCGTCTGCTCCGATCGAAAGAGGATCACATCCCACCCGCGCTTGCCGCTCCAGGCTACCGGGTCATCGCACTCCACCTCCTCACGAGGGGGTTGTCTGGGTGCGGGAAAGCCGGCGTTCGTCGCGTCGTGCCGGGTGGCGTGGTTCTCTTCCGCCCGAGATGCGAAACCGCACCTCGGTGGCGTCCCGACACGTCAGAGGAGTTCCGCATCAGCGATCCCCGCACCAACGACCGCATCCGCGTCCCCGAGGTCCGCCTCGTCGGGCCCGCGGGTGAACAGGTCGGCGTCGTCCGCATCGAGGTGGCGCTGCGCCTGGCCCAGGAGGCCGACCTCGATCTCGTCGAGGTGGCCCCGAACTCGAAGCCCCCCGTGGTCAAGATCATGGACTACGGCAAGTTCAAGTACGAGGC
>JAVBUN010000063.1:0-4145 GCA_031555335.1 Microbacterium sp. | reverse complement strand
TTTCGGAGCCAGACGGCGCGAGCCCGTTCCGGATCTGCCGCCCGGGCAGTACCTCACCGCCGACTTCCCCGTGCTGTCGGCGGGGCCGACCCCCCGCATCCGTCTGGACGAGTGGACGTTCCGCATCCGCACCGAGAAGGGGCTGCAGACCACGTGGACGTGGGACCAGCTGATGGCGCTGCCGATCGAGGAGGTCCACACCGACATCCACTGCGTCACGCGCTGGTCGAAGCTCGGCACCTCGTGGCGCGGGGTGTCCCTGGACACCCTGTTCGCCGACGTCGACTCCGACCTCGCCTATGCGATGGCGCACTCGTACGGCGGCTACACGACGAACATCCCGCTCGCCGACCTGCTCGGCGGCAAGGCTTGGCTGGCGTTCGAGTTCGACGGCGAGCCGCTGGATCCCGAGCACGGCGGTCCGGCGCGACTGCTGGTGCCGCACCTGTACTTCTGGAAGAGCGCCAAGTGGGTCAACGGCCTGACGCTGCAGAAGCACGACGATCCCGGCTTCTGGGAGCAGAACGGCTACCACATCCACGGCGACCCGCGGCAGGAAGAGCGCTACTGGTGATCGTCGGCGGCTGGCTGCCCGCTCGCGTCGCCGAGGTGATCCCGAGCACCGAGCATGCGCGCGTGCTCCGGCTCGACGTTCCGGGCTGGCCGGGCAATCTGCCGGGACAGCACCTGGACATCCGGCTCACCGCGGAGGACGGCTATCAGGCCGAGCGGTCGTACTCGATCGCGAGCTCCGGCCCCGGGACGATCGTGGAGCTCGGCGTCGACCGCGTGCCCGACGGCGAGGTCTCGCCCTACCTCACCGACGAGGTGCGCCCGGGCGACGCCCTCGAGGTGAAGGGGCCGCTCGGCGCGTACTTCGTGTGGCAGGCCGACGATCCCGCGCCGGTGCAGCTCGTCGCCGGCGGATCGGGGATCGTGCCGCTGATCGCCATGGCCCGCGCCCGCGCTGCGCGGCCGGATGCGGCGCCGTTCCGGCTGCTCTACTCGGTCCGCTCCCCCGCCGACGCGATGTACCGCGACGAGATCGGCCGGCTGGCGGGCGACGGGCTCGACGTGACCTGGGCGTACACGCGCGCTGCCCCCGCAGGATACGCCGGCGCCGTCGGCCGGCTGACCCCGGCCGCGCTCGCCCCAGCCGTGTGGCCCGTCGACCGTTCCCCGCTCGCGTTCGTCTGCGGGCCGACCGGATTCGTGGAGGCGGCGGCGGACCTGCTGGTGCAGCATGGGTACGACCCGGCGCGCGTGCGCACCGAGAGATTCGGAGGTCTGTGATGACACCGCAGCATCCGGCGCCCGGCACCGCGGAGGCGGCCGCCGAGGTCGCCCGTCACGTCGACGGCAACGCGATCCTGGGCATGCTCGCCGGCGTCTTCGCGGTCGACGGCTCGCTCATCGAGCTCACCTGCGGCGCCTGCGGCACCGCGGGTCCGCTCGGCGCCACGGATGTCGAGGACGACCGTGTCGCCGCGATCGTGCGGTGCCGCGCCTGCACCCGCACGCTGCTCACGGTCTCGCGCACCGCGACGGGTGGGGTGCAGGTCGCGATCGGGGCCGCGTCGCTGATCGCGACGCCCGCCCCGACCGCCTGACCCGCCGGCTATCGCGTCGCCGGCGCCACCGCGATCTCGGCATCCGCCTCGTCCGGCGCGTGCACCGGGTGCGCACGCTCGAGCGCCGCACCCTCGACGTCCACGTCCGGCACGATCCGGTCGAGCCAGCGCGGCAACCACCACGCCTTCTCGCCGAGCAGGTGCATGAGCGCCGGCACGATGACCATGCGCACGACGAACGCGTCGAAGAGCACGCCGATCGCGAGCCCGAAGCCGAGCGGGCGCACCATGCCGAGGTGGCTGAAGACGAAGCCGCCGAAGACCGAGACCATGATGATCGCGGCGGCGGTCACCACGGCGCGTCCGTTGCGAAGTCCCGCGACGACGGCCTGCCGCGCCGGCATGCCGTGGACGAACGCCTCGCGCATGCCCGACACGAGGAACAGCTGGTAGTCCATCGCGAGCCCGAACAGGACGCCCATGATGATGATCGGCGCGAAGCTCAGCACCGGCCCCGGGTCGTGCACGCCGAACACGTCCGAGAGCCATCCCCACTGGTAGATCGCGGTGACGGCCCCGAGCGCCGCGAACAGCGAGAGCACGTAGCCGGCGGTGGCGATGATCGGCACGAGGATCGAGCGGAACACGACGATCATGATGAGCAGTGAGAGTCCGACCACGACGGCGAGGTAGACCGGGAGGGCGTCGGCGAGCTTCTCGGACACGTCGATGTTGCCGGATGCCTGGCCGGCGACGCCGAGCTCGATTCCGCCGTCGAGCGGCGAGAGCGCACGGAGGTCGCGGACGAGCGTCTCGGTCGTCTCGCTGGCGGGGCCGTCGGCGGGAACGACCTGGAAGGCGAGCACCGTGCGGTCGTCGGAGACCGCGATCGGCGCCACCGCCACGACGTCGTCCTCCGCCAAGAGCCGGGTCACGATCTCGGCCTGCGCACCTCGCTCGTCCGCCTCCGCGACGGCATCCGGCAGTTCGGCGACGACCAGGAGCGGACCGTTCTGGCCTGCGCCGAACCTCTCGGCGACCGTCGTGTAGGCCCGGTACTGCGTGGTGTCGGTGGCCTCCGACGAGCCGTCGGGAAGCCCGAGGCGCATCGAGAGCGCGGGGATGGCGATGACCAGCAGCGCGATGATCGCCAGCGCTCCGGCGGCGATCGCCCGCGGGGTGCGCATGGCACGCGGTGCCGGCCCGGTGTGGGCAGGGTGCCCGATCCGCGATCGGAGGCCCCGGCGCAGCACGCGCGTCTTCATAAGCCCGAGCATCGCCGGGGTCACCGTGATCGCGACCAGCACGGCGACGGCAACGCAGACGGCGCCGACGATGCCCATGACCCCGAGGAACGGCACGCCCGTCACCAGGAGCGCCGTGAGCGCGACGATGACGGTGGCGCCGGCGAAGACCACGGCGTTGCCCGCGGTGCCGTTGGCCAGTCCGATGGACTCGTGCAGCGGCATCCCGGTGAGCAGCTGCCGGCGATGCCGATTCAGGATGAACAGCGAGTAGTCGATGCCGACGGCGAGGCCGAGCATGACGCCGAGCACCGGCGTCACCGACGCCATGTCGACGACGCCCGAGAACGCGAGCGATCCGGCGACACCCACTCCGACTCCGATGATCGAGCTGATGAGCGGCGTCACGGCCGGCAGGAACGCGCGCATCATGATCAGCAGCACGAGCGCGGCGATCACGACGCCGACGATCTCGCCGGCACCGATCAGGCCGTCGGTCGTCGAGGCGATGGTCGAGGAGTAGCTCACGTCGACGCCCTCGATATCCGCCGCGTCGAGGGTCTCGGCGACCGCGGTCTTCGTCTCCTGCGGCAGCGTGAACATGTCCTGCGCGAACGACACGTTCGCGACGGCGGTCGTACCGTCCTCGGACACGGTGCGGATCTCGGATGCGGCGTCCCGCAGCGTCCGGCCGTCGGCCAGCTGCGGCTCCTGCTCGTCGATCTGCGCGCGACCGTCGTCGAGCTGCTGCCGCGCCGCGTCGAGCTGTGTCTGCTCCGCCGCGAACCGCGGTGCGGCGATGTCGTACGCCCCGGCCGCGCGCGCCTCGGCCACCGCGGCGTCGAGCTGCGCCTGTCCCGCATCGAGCTGCTGCTGCGAAGCGTCGAGCCGGGCGCGCGCGTCGTCGAGCTGCTGCTCTCCCGCCGCGAGCTGATCGGCCTGCTGGGCGCGCTCCGCCTCGGTCGCGAACGGATCGAGCGTGCCGGCCACCCCGTCGATCTCCGCCACACGGTCGAGCAGCGCGACGATGTCGCTCTGCTGCGCGTCGGTGAGAGCGCCGCCCGTCGATTCGAAGACGACGGACGCGCTCGCCCCCGTCAAGTCGGGCAGGGCGGCGGCGAGTCGGTCGTTGACGCGCTCGGTCTCGGTGCCGGGGATGCTGAAGCTCGATGCGAGGGAGCCGCCGAAGGCGAGGAACGCACCGCCGGCGAGCCCGAGTGCGAGCACCCAGCCCACGAGGACGATCCAGGCGCGTCGGGCGGAGAAGCGCCCGAGCCGGGAGAGAAGCTGTGCCAAGAGATGCCTTCCGAGAGGGGTGAACGGGGCGCAT
>JAVBUN010000042.1:0-2843 GCA_031555335.1 Microbacterium sp. | reverse complement strand
CGGCGGCGCGCAGATCGACAGCCCCTGGTTCCCCCACCGGCGCTACCGGGGGATCGGACGCGCTCCGAGCGGCGACGGGCGGCCGATCTGGCACCGGACGCGCGGCCGGCAGCGCTTCAGCTGGATCCACCTCGACGACGTGGTCGCCGGCGTTCGCTTCCTCATCGCGCACGACGACATCGCGGGACCCGTGAACCTCGCGAGCCCGGAGCCGAGCGACAACACGACGCTCATGCGGATGCTGCGCCGCGCGGTCGGCGCACCGGTCGGCCTCCCGGCATGGCGGTGGATGCTGGAGCCCGCGATGTGGGTGCTCCGCACCGAGCCCGAGCTCGTGCTCAAGAGCCGGTGGGTCGTGCCGGGGGTGCTTACCGCGGCCGGCTTCCGCTTCCGCCATCCCGAGCTGGGCGCGGCGATCGCCGACGTCGTGCGGGGCGACTAGGCGCGACGCGCTCAGCCCGCGAGCGGCAGCACCCCCAGCAGCACCACGAGCGGTGCGAGCAGCAGGCCCCACAGCACGAACCGCCGCCATGGCACGTCGATACCCTCCGCCCGCAGCCGCTGATGCCACAGCAGGGTCGCGAGCGATGCCCACGGGGTGATGAGGGGGCCCGCGTTGACGCCGACGAGCAGGGCGGCGAGCCGCGCGGGGTTCCCGGATGCGGCGGTCTCGAGCGCGAGATAGGCCGGCAGGTTGTTCACGAGGTTCGCGCCGACCGCACCTGCCCCGGCGATGCCCCAGAGCGAGAACAGGTTGGACCCGGTGCCGAGCCATCCACCCACCGCATCGAGCAGGCCCGCGGACTCCGCGACACCCGCCGCACCGAACAGCCCCGCGGCGAACACGACGAGCTGCCAGGGCACGAGCGACGCCCGGAGGGATGTCGGTGTGCGCCAGGCGGCCACGGCGACGAGTACGACGGCGGCGACGGTGGCCGGCAGCCACGGCTCGAGGCCGGAGACGAGCAGCGGCATGAGCACGACCACGACCGCGGCGGCCACGCCGAAGAACGTGGGGTCGGCGATCCGGGGGAGCGCGGCCACCGTGAACCGGCCGCGGAGGCGACGGCGGTACCGCAGCCAGAGGAGAAGGACGGTCACCGCGATCGCGACAGCCGCGGCACCTCCCATGAGCGCGACGAATGACGCGGCATCCGCGTCGGGCAGCCGGTGCACCGCGAGGAGGTTCGTGAGGTTCGAGACGGGGAGGACGAGCGAGGCGGTGTTCGCCAGCCAGACCGTGGTGAACGCGAACGGCAGCGGGGGCAGGCCGTTCGCACGCGCGACCGCGACGACCACCGGTGTGAGCAGCACGGCCGTCGTGTCGAGCGAGAGGAAGGCCGTGCACAGCGCGGCGAACACCACGACGAGAGCCCAGAGCGACAGCGTGCGGCCGCGCGAGAGCCGGGCGAGCAGGCTCGCCGCGACGTCGAACACCCCGGCGCGCGCGGCGAGCTCGGCGACCACCGTGATCGCGACGACGAAGACGAGGATCGGCCACACCCGATCCGCGATCGCCCATGCGTCGCCGACCGGGAGCACGCCGACGGCGATCGCGATGCCGCTCGCGACGAGCAGACCGCATCCGACCAGCGCGAGCTTCACCCTCCCATCCTTCCGGACATCGGGGGAGCAGCGTCACCGCCGCCGCCTCCTGCACACCGGGGGAGGAGATCCGACGAGCGGAGGACCGGATGCGGCGGGCGCGCCCTCCGCTCGCGAGATCTCCTCCCGCGATCACACCCCGCGATCCTCCCGCCGCACCCCGCGAGCACCTCCCGCGAGCGGCACCCCGCGCGCCGGGCGGTAGCCTGGACGGGACCCCGTACCTGGAGAGCATCCGTGACTGATCTGACCCCCGCCGTCGTCGAGTTCCCCGCCGACGGCTTCGCTCTGTTCCCCGACCGTTCGGTCGTCGCCCTGCGGGTGAACGGCGAGCTGAAGGACCTCGCGACGACCGTCACGGACACGGATGCGGTCGAGCCGGTCACGGTCGATTCCGCCGAGGGCCTCAGCATCCTGCGCCACTCGGCCGCGCACGTCATGGCGCAGGCCGTGCAGCGCATCAAGCCGCAGACGAACCTCGGCATCGGCCCGCCCATCACCGACGGCTTCTACTACGACTTCGGCACCGACGAGCCGTTCACCCCCGAGGACGTCAAGGCCATCAAGAAGGAGATGGAGCGCATCGTCCGCGAGAACCAGCGCTTCGTCCGCCGCGTGGTGACCGACGACGAGGCACGGGCAGAGCTCGCCGACGAGCCGTTCAAGCTCGAGCTCATCGGGCTGAAGGGCGGCACCAAGGAGGCCGCCGATGGCGCGTCCGTCGAGGTCGGTGCCGGTGAGCTCACGATCTACGACAACGTGAACCGCGAGGGCGAGACGGTCTGGAAGGACCTCTGCCGCGGCCCGCACGTTCCCACCACCCGCACGATCGGCAACGGCTGGGACATCCAGCGGATCGCGGGCGCGTACTGGCGCGGCAGCGAGAAGAATCCGCAGCTGCAGCGCATCTACGGCACCGCCTGGCCGACCAAGGACGAGCTGCGCGCCTACCAGAGCCGCCTCGAGGAGGCCGCGAAGCGCGACCACCGCAAGCTCGGCAAGGAGCTCGACCTGTTCTCGTTCCCCGACGAGATCGGCTCGGGCCTCAGCGTCTGGCACCCCCGCGGTGGCGTCATCCGGATGGAGATGGAGCAGCACGCCCGTCGGCGCCACGTCGAGGCCGGGTACACCTACGTCTACACGCCGCACATCGCCAAGCAGGACCTGTTCATCCAGTCGAACCACCTGATCACGTATCGCGAGGGCATGTTCCCGCCCATCCGGATGGACGAGGAGCG
>JAVBUN010000022.1:0-2750 GCA_031555335.1 Microbacterium sp. | reverse complement strand
CGCCGAACGCGTCCCGCGCGATCCGCGACTCCTCGAACAGCGCGGCCGCCTCGCGGAGCGTCGTCGGCAGGGTGTCCACGCCCGAGGTGTATGCGTTGCCCGTCAGCGGATCCGGCAGCGTCAGCTCGTTCTCGATGCCGTGGAGGCCGCCGGCGATGATCGCCGAGATCGCGAGGTAGGGGTTCACGTCGCCGCCGGGCACGCGGTTCTCGACCCGCAGCCCCGCGCCGTGCCCGACGACCCGCAGCGCGCAGGTGCGGTTGTCGACGCCCCACGCGACGCCGGTCGGGGCGAACGACCCCTTCGCGTACCTCTTGTACGAGTTGATCGTCGGCGCATAGAGCAGCGTGAACTCGCGCAGGGTCGCCAGGACCCCCGCGATCCAGTGCTCCATCAGCGGGCTGAACCCGTGATCGCCGTCGCCCGACATCACCGCATCCCCCGCGCTCGAGCGCACCGACAGGTGGATGTGGCAGCTGTTGCCCTCGCGCTCGTCGAACTTCGCCATGAAGGTCAGCGCCTTGCCGTGGGCGTCCGCGATCTCCTTGGCGCCGTTCTTGTAGAGCGTGTGGTCGTCGGCGGTGGCGAGCACCTCGTCGTAGCGGAACGAGATCTCCTGCTGCCCGAGATTGCACTCGCCCTTGACGCCCTCGCAGTAGAGGCCCGCGGCCTCCATGCCGTTGCGGATGTCGCGCAGCAGGGGCTCGAGGCGGGTCGTGGCGAGCAGGTTGTAATCGACGTTGTAGTCGGTCGAGGCCGCGAGGTCGCGGTATCCCTTGCGCCACGCGTCCCGGTAGGTCTCGTCGAAGACGAGGAACTCGAGCTCGGTCCCCGCGTACGCGACGAGGTCGCGCTCGGCCAGCCGCTCGCGCTGGCGATTCAGGATGCTGCGCGGTGACGGCACGACCGGGCGCCCGTCCTCCCATCGCAGGTCGCTCATCACGAGGGCCGCGCCCGGCTGCCACGGGATGCGGCGGAGTGTCGAGACATCCGGGACGAGCACCATGTCGCCGTAGCCGGTCTCCCAGCTCGACATCGCGTACCCGTCGACCGTGTTGAGATCGACGTCGACCGAGAGCAGATAGTTGCAGGCCTCCGCACCGTCGGGCAGCACCACGTCGCGCCACATCCGGCCGGACACGCGCTTGCCGACGAGGCGCCCCTGCGCGTCGGGGAACGCGACGATCACGGTGTCGATCTCGCCCGCGACGATCGCGGCGTCGAGATCCGCCACGGTGAGGTTTCCCGGCATCCGTCGTCCTCTCATCGGCCCGGCGAACACCGGGCGAACCGACCATTGCCCCGCAGCGCTAACCGAGGAGTGCCCTCACTGTAACGAGGATTTGATCTTCAAAGGTAGACACAGCATGCCAATAACCTCCACAATCGTGCGAAACGGCGTGCGCATCGCTGCGCCGACGGTCACGGCAGCACCCGAAGCCTCACGGAGGATGGATGTCTCAGAGCAGTGATTCACGGCGGGTCGCGGGAGCGACCTACACCCGGGCCGGAACCGGGTACTTCGAGAAGCGCACCCTGAAGCGCTCCGCGGGCGTCTGGGGATTGTGGGGTCTCGCCGTCGCGGCGGTGATCTCGGGCGACTTCTCCGGCTGGAACTTCGGCATCGGCTTCGCCGGGTTCGGCGGCATGCTGATCGCCTTCGTGCTGCTCGTGATCATGTACTACGGCCTCACCTTCTCGATCGGCGAGATGGCCGCCGCCATGCCGCACACGGGTGGCGCCTACTCGTTCGCCCGCTCGGCGCTCGGCCCCTGGGGCGGACTCGCCACCGGTCTCGCCGAGACGATCGAGTATGTCGCGACGACGGCGGTGGTCGTCTACTTCTCAGGACAGTACGCGGATGCCGCGCTGTCCCTGCTGACCGGGGTCAGCCTGCCGTCGTTCGTGTGGTGGATCATCCTCTACGCCGTCTTCATCGCGCTGAACGCGGCGGGGGCCAACATCTCGTTCGTCTTCGCGATCGTCGTCTCGATCATCTCGATCGGCATCATCGTGGTGTTCGGTGTGATGGCGGTGTTCTCGGGCCAGTTCAGCTGGGACTCGCTCTGGGACATCGCCCCCGACGAGGGGCAGTCCACCTTCCTCCCGTTCGGCGTCGGCTCGATCCTGCTCGCCCTGCCGTTCGCGATGTGGTTCTTCCTCGGCATCGAGGAGCTGCCGCTCGCGGCCGAGGAGTCGCACGACCCGGCCCGCGACATCCCGCGCGCGGGGCTGTGGGCCCGCGGCACGCTGATCGTGACGGGGCTCATCGTGCTGTTCCTCAACACCGGCGTGCTCGGGGCGGAGGCGACCGGCGGTTCGCTCGAGCCGCTGCTCGACGGATTCCGCACGATGGTCGGAGACCAGGCCGCCGCGATCCTGGCCCTCCTCGCTCTCATCGGACTGCTCGCGTCGCTCATGGGCATCATGTTCGCCTACGGCCGCAACATGTATTCGCTCTCACGGGCGGGCTACTACCCGCGGTGGCTGTCGCTGACAGGGAAGAGCAAGACCCCCTGGGTCGCGCTCGTGTTCGGCGCGGTGCTCGGCTTCCTCGCCCTCGTGGTCGTGCAGGCGGCCGGCGGCGACGCGAGCCCGGCGGGCGCGATCGTGCTCAACATCGCCGTCTGGGGGGCGGTGCTCGCGTACTTCCTGCAGATGGTGTCGTTCATCGTGCTGCGACGGAAGTTCCCGAACGCCGCCCGGCCGTACAAGAGCCCGTGGGGCCTGTTCGGCGCCTACTCGGCGGC
>JAVBUN010000043.1:0-3844 GCA_031555335.1 Microbacterium sp. | reverse complement strand
GAGGCTGTCGTCGAACGGGTCGACGAAGTAGCTCGAGTACTCCGGGAAGACGACGATCCGCGCGCCCCGGGCTGCCGCATCCGCCGTCAGCTGCGCGATGGTCTCCCGGTTCCGGGCACGATCCGCCACCGGGGCGAACTGGGCGACGGCGAGGACGAGGGGCACGGCTCCATCCTCGCGCGCCGAGCGAGACGCGGCAAACGCGCCGCCGATTGGACGAGGGGTGAAACCCGTGCTAGGTTTATCTCTTGTGCCGCGGGGTGGAGCAGTTCGGTAGCTCGCTGGGCTCATAACCCAGAGGTCGCAGGTTCAAATCCTGTCCCCGCAACAGAAGAAGAGAAAAAAGGAGCCTCGGACCTTGATCGGTCCGAGGCTCCTTTTCTTCGTTTCCGCTCGCGCATTCGCCGGATCCGGGCTAAACATTTGGGTCACCCAAATATTCGTGAGACACTACGTTCATGAACGACTCCCTCGGATTGCGCGAGCGCAAGAAGCGGGAGACGCGCCACCGACTCGCCGACGTCGCCGCTCGCCTGTTCGCGGAGCACGGGTTCGACGCGGTGTCCGTTTCCGATGTCGCGCGCGCAGCGGACGTCTCGGAGCAGACCGTCTACAACTACTTCCCGTCCAAGCCGGATCTCGTCCTGGATCGGGACGAGGAGATACGCGAGAGACTCGGGGAGGTCGTTCGTGCGCGCCCATCGGGGACCACGCCGGCGGATGCACTCCTGGTCGTCGCACGGGAGGACATCGAGCGCTTCGTGCAGGCGGATGCCGCCATCGCCAAGGGCGAGTTCCCGGCGCAGTGCCTCGAGAGCCCGATGCTGCGTCGCTTCGCGCTGGAGTCCCGAGCGCGCCAGGCCGAGACGATCGCCGCAGCGATCCTGGAGACGAATCCCGACGCGAACGATCTGATCGTCCGCGCACATGCCGCCGCACTGGTGTCGATCATTCAATCCGTCACCGACCGCATCGGCAGAGCCATCCTCGATGACGCAGACAGCCGCGGAGTCGCGCGCACCCTCTGGCGCGACGCCCTCCTGGCCTTCCGCAACCTCGGCGAGCACTTCGACGCGACGATCGGCGCGCCGCGACAGACCTCCTAGCCGGCCGCGGTCCGCATCATGCCGGAATTCCTCCTCACCGCGCTATGGCCGATCAGATGGATCGTCGAAGCCGTCCTCGCATCCGTTCACGCTTCCCTCGTCGCGCTGGGAATGGACGAGCGCGCAGGAATCACCTGGGTGAGCTCTCTGCTGGCGCTGCTCGTCCTCGCGAGGCTGCTGGTCCTGCCGCTGTCGATCGCGTCGATGAAGAACTCACAGAAGATGGGGCTGCTGACCGACAAGCTGATCGACGTCCGCGAGCGCTATCGGGGACATCGTGACGCCACGGCGCGGCGGCGGAAGTCCGAGGAGATCCGCGCCCTCCGCGCATCGACGGACGCGCGGCAGGTGAAATCCCTCCTTCCGCAGCTCATTCAGGTGCCCCTCTTCCTGAGCCTCTACGCCGTCCTGAGAACCGCGCAGGCGGGGCAACCGGGCGTCGGGGCCTTTACCGCTCGGCTCGCTCGCTCGTTCGGCGACGCCTCGATCCTCGGAGTGCCGTTTCGCTCGTCGCTCCTCGACAACCACGGCGCCGTCGCTGCCATCGTTCTCGGCGTCGTCCTCACACTGGTCATCGCGATCTGTCAGTTCGTCGCACAGGCACTGGCGCTGCGCTTCAACATCACCGACCAGGCACGCTCGTCGCCCATATGGCGCTTCCGGCCGACGCCACTGTTCGTCGCTCCCCCGATCCTGGCGGCGACCAGCATCGCGATGCCGGTGGGTCTCTTGTTCTATCTCGGAGCCTCGTCGGTCTGGACGCTCCTGCAGCAGGGCTTCTTCCTCCTGCGCTACCCCCTCCCCACCACGGGTGCGCACGCGGCGAGACAGCGGCGCCTGCACAAGGCACGGGCCACCCGCGCATGACCGGCCGGGCGCGACGGTCAGGGTTCGGGGTCGATCGCGGACGACACGCGCAGCAGGAAGTCGGTGACGATCGCGAGATCCTCCGCCGAGTACTGCTGCGCGACCTGCCGCATGGCGCCGACGCTGTCCTTGAAGTGCATGCGGAACTCTCGGCGCGACCGCTCGGTGAGCACGATGATCCGCGCCCGACCGTCGCGCGGATGCGGACGGCGGACCACGTGTCCCGCATCGGTGAGCCGGTCCAACAGCTTCGTCGTCGACGCGGTCGAGATGCGCAGATGCCTGGCGATGTCGTGCGGACTCACCGGCTGTTCCCGCTGCTCGCGGATGATCAGCATCCGGAGCGCCGCGAGATCCGTGGCGTTCATCTCCATGTCGCCCTTCATCCCGCTGTACATGCGGTCCATGGCGTCGCTGAAGGCTCGGACGGCCGTCAGGACGCCCCACACCGCCGCATCCTGCGCCGTCTCGGCCCCGCGCGTCTCGGCCATGTGGACACCCCCTCGCGCCCTATGTAATATCGTTCGAACCCGGATAGCTAGCTTAGCTAGCAAATAAGGAGGACAGATGAACGAGAGCGAGCACGTCGTTCTTCTGGATGACGATGGCAACGCTATCGGCACCGCCCCCAAGAGCAGCGTCCATGGCGCCGATACGGCACTCCATCTCGCGTTCTCCTGCCATGTGCAGAACGCCGCCGGCGAGATCCTCGTCACGCGACGGGCTCTCGGCAAGCAGACCTGGCCGGGAGTGTGGACGAACAGCTTCTGCGGCCACCCGCGACCCGCGGAACCGCTGCTGCGCGCCGTCGAGCGCCGGGCCGAGTTCGAGCTGGGCCTCGCCCTGACGCACATCGAGCCGGTCCTCCCCCTGTTCCGCTACCGGGCGACGGATGCCAGCGGCCTCGTCGAGAACGAGGTGTGCCCGGTGTACCTCGCCCGGACGGACGACGAGCCCGATCTCAATCCGCGCGAGGTCATCGACGCGCGGTGGGTCGACCCTGCGGACCTCGCTGCCTCGCTCCGCGCGACCCCGTGGGCATTCAGCCCCTGGTTCGTGCTCCAGGCCGCTCAGCTCGACCTCTTCCGCACACCGGCCGCCGAGTCCCTCGCCTCGTGATCAGCCACCTGTCCCCCCACGCACGCACCGGAATCGACGCGGCGATCGACGACGCCGTCTACCGGCTGCAGTCCCGCGCGACGGAGCTCGGCGAGTCGTATGCGGCGCTCGCGGATGCGGTGAGCCGCGCCGCGGCCGGCGGCAAGCGGTTCCGTCCCGCCCTCGTCATCGCAAGCTTCGAGGCCTTCGGCGCCGACCCGGATGCACTCCCGGGCATCTATCCCGTGGCCGCATCCTTCGAGCTGCTCCACACCGCCTTCGTCGTGCACGACGACGTGATCGACCACGACGTCGAGCGTCGCGGCATCCCGAACATCGGCGGCGAGTTCCGCGCCCGCGCCACCCAGCGCGGCGCGGGCGCCGTCGCCGCGGCAGGTCTCGGCGACGCCGCCGCGATCCTCGGCGGCGACCTGCTGCTCTACGAGGCGACACGACTCATCGCCCTCGCCGACATCCCGGCGGATCGTCGCGCGGCGCTGATGGGCCTGTTCGACGACGCTGTCATCGTCTCGGCCGCGGGCGAGCTCGCCGACGTCGAGAACGCTCTGGAGTGCGCCGACCCCGCCCCCGACTCGCTCATCGCCGCCGCGCACGACAAGACCGCGGTGTATTCGTTCGCCGCACCGCTGCGCGCCGGCGCCCTGCTCGCCGATGCACCCGCCCGCGAGCTCGACGCGCTGCGCATCTGCGGCGGCAGGCTCGGACTCGCGTACCAGCTCGTCGACGACCTGATCGGGGCGTTCGGCACCCCC